>CAYLLD010000063.1:0-15619 GCA_964384315.1 uncultured Rhodobacterales bacterium
CCCGTTCTAAACCCCGGTAGTTATAAACCCTGCTACAGATCGCTTTACCGCGTTTTTCTCTTTCACAAGACACTGGCGACACAGACCAACGCAGCCAATGATAATCCAACTGCCTTGAATGAGCGCTGAGGCCAGATTGAACTCTGCAATCAGGCTCACTGAAACCAAAACCGCGGCTATGATATTCAGCACGCAGTATCCGATGCCGTTGCCGTTGAGCCATTCCAGTTGCAAGGCGGCGAATGCGTAGACGTAAAAGAGAAAGCCCAAAAAGCCTATCATCTGGAACAGTCCCAAGGCGTTCATGAATTCAAAACTCAAAACTGTGGGTGTCATGATCATCTCCGGGCGCGACAAATTGCTTGGCCCTAAGTTACCAATCAGCGCGTCAGTGCCGCATGATCACTGCGTCAGTTTTCGGTCAAAAGTGCCGCAATTTACGTCAATACAGTCAATCGCCGTGCCCAAACCTCTGTGCGGCAGCCGATTCAGCTGCCGCAAGCCTTGTGCTTAGCCGATTTGCTGCGGGCGCATATCTGAGGCGCTGATGCCCGCCACAGAAACTGGCTTTTTCATCGCATCGCGGCGGAATGGCTCACCAAGTTCTTGGTTCAGGATCACTTCGATAAAGGTGGTGACGCCGTCGTTCATTTGCTCTTTGACCGCGACGCTCAAAATTGAGGTGAGATCCTCCATCGAACGCGCCTCGATGCCTTTTAGACCGCAGGCATTGGCAATCGCAGCGTAGCTGACATCTTCGTCAAGCTCGGTGCCGACAAAATTGTCCTCGAACCAAAGCGTGGTGTTCCGTTTCTCCGCGCCCCATTGGTAATTGCGGAAAATCACCATGGTAATCGGCGGCCAATCACCGCGCCCACAAGCGGTCATCTCATTCATCGAGATGCCAAAGGCCCCGTCCCCGGCAAACCCCACCACAGGCACATCACGTTGGCCGATCTTGGCCCCCAAAATGGCCGGCAGACCGTAGCCGCAAGGCCCAAAGAGCCCCGGTGCCAGATATTTGCGGCCCTCATCAAAGCTGGGATAGGCGTTTCCGATGGCGCAGTTATTGCCGATATCGCTTGAGATAATCGCATCCTTGGGCAGCGCGGTTTGAATGGCGCTCGTTCCATGTGGTGCCCGGATCGTCGTCTTCGTGGTCCATCGAGGACAGCTGCTGCGCCCAAGCGGATTTGGTCTGCGCCACAAGCGCCTTGCGATCCGCCCTGCCCGCATCGCCTGCCCCGTCGCTAAGCTGCGCCAGCAAATCCTCGGCCACCAGCTTGGCATCGCCTTGGATGCCCACGGACACCTTTTTGGTCAGCCCGATCCGGTCGCCGTTGATGTCGACCTGAATAATCTTGGCGTCTTTGGGCCAATAGTCGATGCCATAGCCCGGCAAAGTCGAGAATGGATTGAGCCGCGTGCCAAGGGCCAAAACAACATCGGCATTGGCGATCAACTCCATTCCAGCTTTTGAGCCGTTATAGCCCAGCGGCCCAGCAAAAAGGGGATGCGAACCGGGGAAGGCGTCGTTGTGTTGGTAGCCCACGCAAACCGGCGCATCGAGGCGCTCGGCCAGTTTTGCAGAGGCATCGATCCCCCCCGCAAGCACAACCCCTGCCCCGTTAAGAATAACCGGGAATTTGGCCTCCGACAAAAGCTTGGCCGCCTCAGAGATTGCCGTTTTGCCGCCTGCGGTGCGTTCAAGGCGCACGATCTGGGGCAGTTCAATGTCGATCTCTTGGGTCCAGTAATCGCGCGGGATATTGATCTGCGCCGGGCCACAACCGCGCCACGCCTTTTCAATCACCCGGTTCAAAACTTCAGCAATGCGGGAAGGATCGCGCACTTCTTCTTGATAGCAGACCATGTCGGCAAACAGCCGCATCTGCTCGATCTCTTGGAAACCGCCCTGCCCGATTGTTTTGTTCGCCGCTTGCGGGGTGACCAAAAGCATTGGGGTGTGGTTCCAGTAAGCGGTCTTGATCGGGGTTACGAAATTCGTGATCCCCGGCCCATTTTGCGCCACCGCCATGCTCATTTTGCCCGAGGCGCGGGTAAAGCCATCGGCCATCATCCCTGCGTTACACTCATGGGCGCAATCCCAAAACGTGATCCCCGCTTGCGGGAACAGATCCGAGATCGGCATCATCGCCGAGCCAATGATCCCAAACGCATTGTCGATCCCATGCATCTGCAAGGTTTTGACGAAAGCTTCTTCGGTGGTCATTTTCATTGGGGTCACTCCGGGTTAACTCAGCCGCCCTTCGAGGCGCGGCTTTTTATGGTTCAACTCTTCAGTGCCAGCCTTATGGCCTGAAATCAATAATAGCGCTTTGCGTTTTTGAGACCAGAACAGGGCCAGTTTATTGAGAGCTTCAGGCCAGATTAGGTGCGGCAAAGCCCCTGATCTGATCCCAAACACGGGCAATGCCGTGGGCCGAAATGACGGATCGTCGATAAAATTTATCTTGGGGGTGCAAAGGTTCGGTGATCTGATCGGGGTGGGTGAAAACCTCAAAAAGTTGTATATGTGAAATTTTGTACGGATTTTGCGGCATGAGCGACGCATCATTTGAGGCAAATTGAAATGATCGGTGTAAATTCACCTTGTCCCATTCTACCTACTTGCCGTGCCAATGGCTGGCATTCTATAAGGGCGCAGTTGGTGAAGCGTAAGGCCGCAACGCGCGGCGCACATGGGACAGACTTAAAGCATGCTTGGATTTTTAACGGGGCTTTTCTCCGCAGACATGGCGATGGACTTGGGCACCGCCAACACTTTGGTTTACGTCAAGGGTAAGGGAATTATCCTAAACGAGCCTTCAGTGGTCGCCTATCAAAACCAAGACGGCAAAAAACGCGTTCTCGCGGTTGGCGAAGATGCCAAGATGATGCTGGGTCGGACACCCGGCTCGATTGAGGCGATCCGGCCGATGCGCGATGGCGTGATTGCGGATTTTGGCGTGGCCGAAGAGATGATCAAACATTTCATCCGTAAATGCCACAAACGCGGTAATTTCGCCAAACCCAAGGTGATCGTTTGTGTACCTCACGGGGCGACCCCGGTTGAAAAACGGGCGATCCGCGAAAGCGTGATCCACGCAGGTGCGCGCAAGGCCGGTTTGATTGCTGAGCCGATTGCGGCGGCAATTGGGTCGGGCATGCCGATCACTGATCCCACAGGTTCGATGGTTGTGGATATTGGCGGTGGGACGACCGAGGTTGCCGTTTTGTCACTGGGCGACATTGTTTACGCACGGTCGGTGCGCGTCGGTGGTGACCGTATGGACGAGGCGATTGTCAGCTATCTGCGCCGCCAGCATAACCTGCTTGTGGGCGAGTCCACCGCTGAGCGGATCAAAACTTCCATCGGGACCGCGCGGATGCCTGATGATGGGCGCGGCACCTCCATGGAAATTCGCGGGCGCGACTTGTTGAATGGTGTGCCCAAGGTCACCGAGATCACGCAGGCCCAAGTCGCTGAGGCGCTGGCCGAGCCGGTGCAGGCGATTTGTGAGGCGGTGATGACTGCGCTTGAATCGACCCCGCCAGATCTGGCCGCGGATATTGTCGATCGCGGCGTGATGCTGACAGGCGGCGGTTCGCTCTTGGGCGATCTTGATCTGGCCCTGCGCGAGCAAACTGGTCTTGCGATTTCTGTTGCTGATGAGCCGCTGAACTGCGTGGCGCTTGGCACTGGCAAGTCGCTAGAGTTTGAAAAACAGTTGATGCATGTGATCGATTTCACGGGTTAATCCCCCGATCACAAAGGCAAAATTAATTTTCGGGGCCGTAAAGGGACGTCATGGCACGACCTGGACAAAACAGCCAAGCAATGTGGCGCTCAACGCGCCGCGTGCTGATTTTTGTCATTTGCCTGCTGTGCATTGGCCTGTTTTCCCTGTGGCGGATCGAAAGCCCTAGGGTTGAACGGTTTCGCCTCGCGCTGGTTGATCGTTTTGTGCCGTCGATGACTTGGGTCAACCGCCCTATCGGCTCGGCGGTGGGCATGTTGCGTGACTTTGAGAGCTACACGCGGGTCTACGAACAAAATCAGGAATTGCGCGAAGAACTGCAAGAGATGAAAGGCTGGAAGGAAGCGGCCTATCAGCTTGAGCAGCAGAACGCGCGGCTGCGCGAATTGAACAAAGTGCGCCTGAGCCCGCGTTTGACTTATATCACTGGCGAAGTTTTGGCCGATAGTGGCTCACCCTTTCGCCAATCGGGCCTCGTGAATATCGGCGAGCGTGATGGCGTGATTGAGGGGGCTGCGGCGATGGACGGGCTTGGCCTTGTGGGCCGGGTTTCGGGGCTAGCGGCCTCTTCGGCGCGGATTTTGTTTCTCACCGATGCCTCCTCGCAGGTTTCGGTGATTGTAAGGCCCAGCGGTCAATCGGCGATTGTCTCTGGCGATAACACCCTCTCCCCGCCCCTTGAGTTTTTAGAATCTGCCGAGGATATTCGTCCCGGCGACCGGGTGATGACATCGGGCGACGGCGGGGTTTTGCCCCCTGATCTGCTGATCGGCCAAGTTACCAAAGGCCCCGATGGCCGTTTGCGCGTGCGCCTTGCTGCGGATTACCGCCGCTTGCGCTACATTCGTATTTTGCGCCCGCAGCCAGCGGATTATATCGTCCAATCCGGGGATTTGCTTGGTCCCGGCTTACCGTCCTTCGTGCAGAACTCAGAGGCAAACTGATGCGCAACCAAACCACGGCCAATCTGTGGTTTCGCCGTGTGCTATTTGCGGTCCTATGCCTCTTTGCGATCATGATTGCCAAAATCCCGCTTGGCCTGCCTGCGGATGCCTCTTTGACCCCTGATTTTCTCTTTGCGCTGATCATGGTTTGGGTGATCCGCGCGCCGGGCGCTGCGACCATGCCGCTGATTTTTGCGGTGGCACTTTACGCGGATTTCGTCATGAACCGCCCGCCGGGTCTCGGCGCATTTTGCACGGTGCTGGCCAGCGAATATTTCCGCACCCAACGCTTTACCCTGCGCGAGCAAATGTTTGTGGTCGAATGGCTCTTTTTCGCGGTAATTCTGGCGGTCTGCCACCTCTTGCAATCGTTCATTCTTGCGCTGAGCTTTGCCGAGGTTCCGCCCTTTGAGTTGATTTTTGGCTATATGATGCTGACCATTGCGATTTATCCGCTCGTGACTTTAATTGTGCGGTATGTTTTCCGTATTGCCAGCCCGCAAAACGAAGTCGAGACCCTCGTCAATGGGCGGTACTAGGAGCGTGAGAATATGAACCGGGATCGAAAATCCGCACGCGCTGCTGGGCGCACGACGCGCCGGGGGATCGTGGTGCTTGGGGGACAGTTGGTGCTGGCTGGTGTGCTGGGCTGGCGGATGCGCCAGTTGCAGATCAAACAGGCCGATGACTATCTGCTCTTGGCCGAGGAAAACCGCGTCAATATCCGGCTGATCCCGCCAGAGCGCGGGCTAATTTATGACCGTCAGGGGCGCGCGATTGCCGTGAACCGGCAAAATTATCGCATCGTCATGGTGCGCGAACAGGCCAGTGACCCAGAGGCGATCCTTGAAAAACTGGCCCGGATCGTGCCGCTGACCCGTGATCATATCGCCAAAGTTCTTGAGGATATGCGCGGCCGCCCCGCTTTTGTTCCGGTGACGGTGACCGAGCATCTGACGTGGCGCGAGTTTTCGCAAGTGGCCATCAACGCGCCCTCTTTGCCCGGTGTGATCACCGAGGAGGGTCTGACGCGGTTTTACCCGCAAAAAGAGGATTTGGCGCATATTGTGGGATATGTCGGACCGGTCAGCTCTCATGATTTGAAAAATCGTGATGACGATGATCCGCTGTTGCAGATCCCAAAGTTTCAAATTGGCAAATCTGGCGTGGAAAAATCGCTAGAGAAATCTCTGCGCGGCGAGGCTGGCACCAGCCGGATTGAGATCAATTCTCTGGGCCGGGTGATGCGCGAGTTGACCCGCGTGGAAGGGGCTGAGGGCACTGACATTCAGATCACCCTCGATAGCGAACTGCAAAATTATACCCAACGTCGGCTGGCCAAGGAGAGCGCTTCGGCGGTGGTGATCGATACGACCAATGGCGATATTGTGGCCATGGCTTCAAGCCCAAGTTTCGACCCCAATAGTTTCGTTTTGGGGATTGGCTATGCCGAATATGAGGGGCTGAACAACAACCTCTACCGCCCTCTATATAATAAGGCGGTCTCTGGCGCCTACCCGCCTGGCTCGACCTATAAAATTGTCGTCGCCCTTGCTGCACTTGAGGCAGGTGAGTTGGATCCTGGCGCCACCGAATGGTGTCCGGGCTATTTGCAACTGGGCAACCGCCGATTCCATTGCTGGCGCCGGGGCGGTCACGGTCACGTGGATTTCAAAGACAGTCTAAAGTCGTCTTGCGATGTTTATTATTACGAGATCGCCCGGCGCGTGGGCATCGAAAAGATCGCCCAGATGGCCAACCGCTTGGGCATTGGCGAAAAGCCCGACTTGCCCTTGCCGGCGGTTTCAACCGGGCTTTCGCCCACCAAAGACTGGAAACGCGCCACCCATGATCAAGGCTGGCTGGTGGGCGATACGCTCAATGCCGGCATTGGGCAGGGCTTTGTGTTGGCCTCGCCCTTGCAACTGGCGGTGATGGCGGCGCGTGTGGCCTCGGGCAAAAAGATCGAACCTCGGCTGATCAAGGCGCGCGGTGGCACGCCGGTGCCCCCCCCAGTTCCTGATGATCTGGGGATTTCTGATTGGTCGCTCAATTTGATGCGAAATGCGCTGTTTTCGGTGACCAATGAGCGGCGCGGCACCGCCTATAGCTCGCGGGTTGTGGCAGATGACATGGCGATGTCCGGCAAAACTGGCACCTCGCAGGTTCGCCAAATTACCGCCTCAGAACGGGCGGCAGGCGTCTTTCGCAATGAAGATTTGCCTTGGGAACGCCGCGATCACGCGCTTTTTGTGGCCTTCGCCCCCCATGATAACCCGCGCTATGCGGTTTCGGTGGTGGTTGAACATGGCGGCAGCGGCTCGGCGGCGGCGGCACCTGTTGCGCGCGACATTATGCTATATGCGATGCACGGCGCGATGCCCCCGCTTTCAGCCTATCCAAGCGAGCAACGCGAGGACATCGAAGCGCAGCGCGAGGCCATGCCAAAACCCACAGATAGCGTGGCGGCCAATCCGCCCAAAGATCGCGCATGACCTACGCCAACGACCAATATCGCGGGGTCCCCAGCGGGCTGTCGAAAATTTTGCACTTTCACTGGTCCCTCGCCATCCTTGTGACGGCGATTTCCTGCACCGGGTTTTTGATGCTCTATTCGGTTGCGGGCGGGCGCTTGGACGTCTGGGCCGAGCCGCAAATTTTCCGATTTGCCCTTGGGCTTTTGGCGATGTTTACCATTGGCCTTGTCCATATCCATTTCTGGCGCGGCATGGCCCCCTTTGCCTATATCGGCGCACTCATTCTCTTGATCCTTGTCGAATTTGTTGGGGCGACGGGCATGGGGGCGCAACGCTGGATCGATCTGGGCTTTATCCAATTGCAGCCCTCTGAGGTGATGAAAATTGCCCTCGTGATGTTCCTTGCGCTCTACTACGACTGGCTCCCGCCCGAGAAAACCTCGCGCCCTTTATGGCTGATCCCCCCGATTTTGCTAACCGCCGTGCCAGTGGCGCTCGTGCTTAATCAACCCGATCTAGGGACCGCAATTCTATTGGCAGGCGGTGCCGTGGTGGTGATGTTTTTGGCGGGTGTGTCTGTGTGGTATTTTATCGGCGGTATCGTGTTGGTCGGGGCTGGTGTTGCTGGGGTCATCCTAAGCCGCGGCACCGAGTATCAAATCCTCCAAGAATACCAATACCGCCGGATCGAGACTTTCCTAAACCCCGCCATCGACCCTTTGGGCGCGGGCTATCACATCACCCAATCGAAAATCGCCCTCGGCTCGGGCGGGCTGAACGGACGCGGCTTCATGGAAGGCACCCAATCGCGGCTCAACTTCCTCCCTGAAAAACACACAGATTTCATCTTTACCACCCTCGCCGAAGAGTTCGGTTTCATCGGCTCCTTCGGTCTTTTGGTCCTCTACGCCCTCGTAATCATCTTTTGCATGAGCTCGATGATCGGCAACCGCAGCCGCTTTGGCGCGCTGCTGACAGGGGGGATCGCTGTGACGTTTTTCTTCTTTTTCTTCGTCAATATGGCGATGGTCATGGGCCTCGCCCCGGTGGTGGGTGTGCCTTTACCCCTTGTCTCTTACGGCGGCTCTGCCATGCTTGTGTTGATGGGGGCTTTTGGCCTCATCCAAAGCGCGCATGTCCATAGGCCTAGATAAAATGACCCTAAATATCCTCTACGCAAACGAGGCGGATGCCGCCGAAGTTTGGGTGCCACATATCGAAACGGCTTTGGCCAAAGCTGGAATTTCCGCCCAGATCACGCAATCGCAACAGACGCCGGAGTGCATTGATTACGTCGTCTATGCGCCCTCCAGTGGTTTGTTGGATTTCACGCCCTACACACAGCTAAAGGCGGTTTTGTCGCTTTGGGCCGGGGTGGACCAGATCGTCGGCAATGAGACGATCAAATGCCCGATCACGCGCATGTCCGATGCAGGGCTGCGCGAGGGAATGGTCGAATATGTGACCGGCCATGTGCTGCGGCATCACTTGGGCATGGATGCGGATATCACCTGCCCCGCGCAAAAATGGCAACGCCGCCCGGCACCGCCTTTGGCGCGTAACTCAGCGGTGGGCATTTTGGGTTTTGGCGAGTTGGGCCAAGCTTGCGGCGCGGCGCTTGGTGGATTGGGCTTTAGGGTGCTTGGCTGGTCGCGCAGCGCAAAAAATCATCCAACGGCGCAGACCTTTCATGGGGCAAAGGGGCTCACAGAAATCTTGGGTGCATCGGATTATCTGGTGCTGCTTTTGCCGGACACGCCCCAAACGCAAAACCTAATCAATGACCAAAGCCTAAGCGCAATGAAGCCCGGCGCTTTTATCATCAATGCAGGTCGCGGACCGTCTATTGACGATGAGGCGCTGGTCGCGGCTTTGGATCAGGGCAAATTGGCTGGGGCGACACTTGATGTGTTTCGCGAAGAGCCTTTGCCCGAAGCGCATCCCTTTTGGGCGCATCCCAAAGTCACCGTGACACCCCATATTGCGGCTGAAACCCGGCCCGATACGGCGGCCACTTTGATCGCTGAGAATATCCGCCGCTCGCTCGCAGATGAGCCGCTTCTTTATCAAGTTGATAGGACCGCAGGCTATTAAGCTGCTTAAATGGCGCACAGGTCTAAAAAGCCTGTGCCTTAATCGGCCCCGTTCATTGCATTTTGTGACCGCTTTGATACGTCACGATCACTGGCCTTAATCTGTTGTTGGAGTAGTAGGATGCGCAGAAAAATTGCTGCAGGAAATTGGAAAATGAACGGCACAACCGCCTCGCTGGCCGAGGTGAGCGCCCTTTTGGCCGCTTGTCCTACACCTGCCTGCGACGTTATCTTGTGCCCCCCGGCGACATTGGTTGCTGCCATGGCAGCAATGCTCAAAGACAGTAACATGCGCGTGGGTGGCCAAGACATTCATACAAATACCAGCGGCGCCCATACCGGTGATATCTCTGGCGACATGCTGCGCGATGCTGGCGCGCATTTTGCCATTGTTGGCCACTCCGAACGGCGAACGGATCACAGTGAAACCGATGCGGTGGTCCATGCCAAGACAGCCGCCGCTTGGGCGGCAGGTTTGGGCGCCATCGTTTGTGTTGGCGAGACCCAAGCCGAGCGCGAGGCGGGCCGCGCCGATGAGGTTGTGGCCAAACAATTGCGTGAAAGCCTGCCGGACGGCGCTACGGCGGAAAATACGATCGTGGCCTATGAGCCGGTTTGGGCCATTGGAACCGGATTGACCGCCTCAAACGACGATATTGCGGCAATGCACAGCATGATCCGCAAGCAACTGCAGGCGCAATTTAGCGGCGAGGCCGATGCCATGCGCATTTTGTATGGCGGCTCGGTTAAACCAGCCAATGCGGCCGAGATTTTTGGCATTGAGAACGTAGATGGCGGATTGGTTGGCGGGGCGTCGTTAAAAGCGGCAGACTTCGCGCCCATCATCGACGCGGCAGAATAACATGCGCATTCTCATCACAAACGACGACGGCATTCATGCGCCGGGTCTTGCGGCAGCCGAGGCGATTGCACGAGAGGTTGCGGGGCCTATGGGCGACATTTGGGTCGTGGCCCCCGCCTCTGAGATGTCGGGTGTTGGGCATTGCATTTCTTACACCAAACCTGTGCGCCTTGAGACCCACGGGCCGCAGCGCCATGCGGTGGATGGAACCCCGGCGGATTGCGTTTTGGTCGCGCTGTCGCATTTCATGGCCGATGCACCGCCAGATTTGATCCTCTCGGGGGTGAATGCGGGCAATAATGCGGCCGAGAATACGCTTTATTCCGGCACGTTGGGCGCGGCCATGGAGGGCGCGCTGCAGGGGGTGAAATCTATCGCTTTGTCGCAGTATTTTGGCCCCAAGACCAACAGTCTCGACAACCCATTCGAGGCCGCAGAGGCGGCTTTGCCAGATGTGATCCGAGCGCTCGTAGACGCCCCTTGGCCGGATCCATCACCCTACATGCGGTTCTACAACATCAACGTGCCCCCGGTTGGCGCTAAGGGGGTTAAGGGTGTGCAAGCTGTGCCACAAGGCCGCCGTCCCGACACTAATTTTACCGCAACACCCGCCGATGCCCCCAACCGGCGCACCTACTGTTGGATCCACGGCGGCAATCAACACGGGGAGGCCCCGGCCAATACCGATGTTGCGGCCAATCTTGATGGCTATGTCTCGGTTACCCCGCTCACCGCTGATTTGACCGATTACGATGAGCTCGCCGCGCTTTCGGCGGTGTTCTAGGACAAGCCCGGACCGAGCCGCCATATGACTTCATCTGAAAAGCTTATGGAATTTGTGTTCCGCCTGCGTCAGGCCGGGATCACTGACACCCATGTGATGCGCGCCATGGAGGCAATTCCGCGCGATCTGTTCGTCGAGGATAATTTTGCCACGCGCGCCCTTGCGGACACCGCTTTGCCCATTGCCTGCGCCCAAACTATCTCGGCCCCTTCGGTGGTGGCCCAAATGACCCAAGCCCTTGAGGTCGGGCCGCGTGCCAAGGTGCTCGAGATCGGAACCGGCTCTGGCTATCAAGCGGCGATCCTTAGCTGTCTTGCCCGGCGCGTCTTTACCGTCGAGCGGCATAAACCACTGGTGAAACGGGCCAAAGAGCGGCTGGCAACGCTGGAATTGCACAATGTAATTGTCCAGCACCATGATGGGACCGCCGGGCTTGCGGTACAAGCGCCCTTTGATCGCATCATCGTGACAGCCGCAGGTGAGGACGTGCCCCCGCCCCTTTTGGATCAACTCGCCACTGACGGTATTCTGGTGATGCCTGTGGGCAGTTCCGAGACGACACAGACGCTCATAAAAGTGATTAAAACTCCAAGTGGTTTAGAGTATAAGGACATTTGTGACCTGCGTTTTGTGCCGCTGATCGAAGGGCTGGCCTAGAACCACCCAGCCAAATGCACGGGCAAGTGACACCAAACCACGCAAGATGGTTTGAGTAAATGATAGCCGGCTTAAGACCGGACAACAGGACAGGCGAGAAGACATGACACATCGCATTTCATCCCCTTTGACCGCAGCGCTTGCGGCCAGTGTCGCCCTTGCGGCACTTAGCGGTTGCGCCACAAATCCCTTTGGCTCTGGCACAAAGCCAGAGTTTATCAGCTCCCCTGCCGACGCCAATGGTGTCATCCTCTACGAGGATTTCCGCGTCATGGTTGCTCAAGAAGGCGATACGATCTCGACCATGGCGGCGCGTGTCGCTTTGTCGGACGTTGTGCTCGCCCGCTACAATGGCCTGCCGATCAACTACCTGTTACGCCCCGGCGAGCGGCTCGCCCTGCCCGATGAAGCGCAGGTGGCGGCGGTGACCGACGGCTGGACCCCCGAGGTTGTCACGGGGGTGTTGGACGCGCTTCCGGATGATGTTGCAACGACGCCCCAAGACGCCCCCGGTGTGCAGCTCACCCGGCACACGGTCGAACGCGGCGAAACGGCGTTTTCCATCGCGCGGCTTTACGGCGTGTCCGTGACCGCTTTGGCCTCGTGGAACGGGCTCTCGGGGGATCTTGAGATTACCACCGGGCGTTCGCTCATCATTCCCCCGCGCGATCCAAAACTTGCCCCCTCGCAAAATTTTGCAGCTACCGCACCGATTAGCGCGCCGGGCACCAGCACGGCTGTGGCCCTGCCGCCCAGCTCGAACGACCCCCTGCCAGAGAACCTTGACCCACAAGCCGAAACTGTCGAGAGCCCGCAACTTGCCGCCCAAGATGGTCTGAACACGGCGACCAAGTTCCAGCGCCCCGTTAGCGGTAAAGTCGTTCGGGGCTATTCGATTGCGCCGGGGCAAACCAAAAGCGAAGGGCTCGATTTCGAAACCGCAACCGATGCGCCGGTTGTGGCCGCCGAATCTGGCGAAGTGGCTCTGATTTCCCGCTCGCTTGGGGGGTTGGGCACCATCGTTCTGATCCGGCACCGCGACGACATCATGACCGTTTATGGGCGGGTGGATAACGTCACTGTCGGCAAGGGCCAAAGCGTGACGCGCGGGCAGAAAATTGGCACTGTGGCCCCGGCTGATCCGTCAATTTTTCATTTTGAAATCCGCCGTGGCACCCAAAGCATCGACCCCGCGCCCTTCCTATAGCCAATCGCGCAACTAGTGCTTGTGGCGTGGAAAAATATCGCTCAAACTTGTGTTGAGGCCGCGTAAATGCGGCGGCAAATCGCAAGCATCGAGGTGAGATCATGGCCGGGCAAATGAGCACGCATGTCAAAATGACTGTCAACGGCAAGCCTGCTGAAGGCACGGTTGAGGACCGCACATTGCTTGTGGATTTTTTGCGCCAGACCCTGGGGCTGACCGGCACCCATGTGGGCTGCGAAACCTCGCAATGCGGGGCCTGCGTGGTTCATGTGGATGGGAAATCGGTCAAGTCCTGTTCGATCCTAGCGGTCCAGGCGGCGGGCCATCAGGTGACGACCATCGAAGGACTGGCCACGAGCGAAGATGATCTGCATCCCCTGCAAGCGGCCTTTAAAGAGCATCACGGGCTGCAATGTGGTTTTTGTACCCCCGGCATGATCATGAGCGCGGCGGATATGATCGCGCGCCATGGCAAAGCGCTTGATGAGGCGACGGTGCGGGCCGAACTTGAGGGTAATATTTGCCGCTGCACGGGCTACCAAAACATCGTCACGGCAATTTTGGCGGCCAATGACGCCCTCAACCCATAAGATGAGCGCTTAAGCGGGAGACGCCAGATGTATGAGACCAAGTATCACAAGGCACAGTCAATCGAAGCGGCGCTTGCGGGTTTTGCTGCTGGCGACGATCCGGCCTATGTTTCAGGTGGGCAAACGCTACTACCCACGATGAAGGCGCGGCTGGCAGCACCCAGCGATTTGGTGGATTTGACAGCCATTGCCGAGATGCAGGGGATCACAGCCAACGCTAGTGCCATCACAATCGGTGCGGCAACCACCCACGCAGAGGTTGCAGCCTCTGAGGATGTGCGCCAAGCGATCCCGGCTTTGGCGGCCCTTGCGGGTCACATCGGTGATCCGGCGGTGCGCAATCGCGGCACAATCGGCGGCTCAATCGCGAATAATGACCCCTCAGCTTGCTATCCGGCGGCCTGTCTTGGGCTTGGCGCGACGATTACGACCAATCAAGGCGAATACGCCGCCGATGAGTTTTTCACCGGCATGTTTGAGACAGCCCTAGACGAAGGCGAAATTGTCACCGGGGTGATGTTCCCTATCCCCAAAGTCGCCGCCTATGAGAAATTCGAAAACCCCGCCTCGCGTTACGCTTTGGTTGGTGCCTTTGTCGCGCATGGACCGCAGGGCCTACGGGTGGCGATCACTGGCGCGGGGAATGATGGTGTGTTTCGCCATGGCGCGGCGGAGGCGGCTCTTGGGAGTGATCTGAGTGGCAGCCTCGATGACCTTTCGACCGAAGCGGACGACATGCTCACAGATTTACACGCCACGGCCGCCTATCGCGCGCATTTGGTGAATGTAATGATCAAACGTGCGGTGGCAAAGGCAAGCTAGTGCAGCACAATCCCGCGCCGCCCTGCTAAATCTTGCACAAATTGCCAAGCCACCCGGCCTGATCTGGCACCGCGGGTCTGTTGCCACTCGATGGCCTCGGCCCAAAGGTCATCGTCGGAAATTTCGATGCCAAATTGCGAACAATACCCACGGATAATCGCCAGATAGGTATCCTGATCGCAAGGGTGAAATCCAAGCCAGAGACCGAAACGGTCAGATAGCGAGACCTTTTCCTCGACCGCCTCAGAGGGCTGGATCGACGTTGAACGCTCGTTCTCGATCATGTCGCGGCGCATCAGATGCCGCCGGTTCGAAGTCGCATAGAAAATCACATTGTCAGGCCGCCCCGCAACGCCGCCATCAAGGACTGCCTTGAGGGATTTGTAATGCGCATCTTCCGCCTCAAAGGACAGATCATCGCAAAACAGGATGAACCGCGCATCGGCCCCGCGCAGCATATCCATCAGCCGCCCCAGCGCTGGCAAGTCCTCGCGAAGAATTTCAACGAGCTTCAGCCCCGGCACCGCGCCGTGAACCGCTTTGACCAACGACGATTTTCCCATGCCCCGCGCGCCCCACAAGAGCGCGTTATTCGCAGGCAGGCCAGCGGCGAACTGGCGGGTATTGGCCAAAAGCGTGTCGCGGGATTGATCGATACCCAAAAGCGCATCTAGGGGAACGCGGTTAATCTTGGGCACGGGGCGCAGGGCGTCGGGGTCCGTGCCCCAAATAAATCCCTCAGCCGCCGCCAAATCCGGACGCGCGGCAGGCGGCGGGGCGAGACGCTCTAGAGCCGCGGCGATGCGATCCAAAGCGTCGTCATTCATCAGGCGTCACCCTTGCTATCGCCCGCATCGTCTTCATCGTCCAAAAGCCCCTGCGCGCGCAGCTCTTCGTTGCGTTTGCGCTCGACCATCGCCACGAGCTGGATCGAGATTTCATAAAGGCCGTAGACCACCACGAAAAGGATCGCTTGGGTGATGACATCGGGGGGCGTGACCACGGCGGCGAGCACCAAAATGCCCACGACCGCGTATTTGCGCACGTCGCGCAGGCCTTGGGCCGAGACCAGACCGGCTTTGCCCATGAGGGTCAACAAGACCGGCAGTTGGAAACACAGGCCAAAGGCGATGATGAATTTCATGGTCAGGCTTAGGTATTCCTCGGCGGAACCTTGGAAAATGATGCTTGCGCCCTCGCCGTTGACGTCGCCATCAACGGGCACCGCGCCTTGCTGGAAGCCTAGGAAAAAATCGAAGGCAAGCGGGGTGACCACGTAAAAGGCAAAGGCCGCGCCGATGAAAAACAGCACCGGCGATGAGATCAGGAACGGTAAAAACGCGCCTTTCTCGTTTTTGTAGAGACCCGGTGCCACAAAGCGCCACATTTGATGACCGATGATCGGAAAGGACAGCATGAAGC
>CAYLLD010000064.1:0-1049 GCA_964384315.1 uncultured Rhodobacterales bacterium
CACAGCTGGGCATCGACAACAGCCCCGGTAACAACGATAACGACAATGCTGAACAACAGGCACAGCAGCAGGGTTACGACGACGGGCTCAAACTCGCCGCGGCCGAAAACAAGGTAAAACTGCAACAGCTCGACCACTTGATCAACGCACTGGCAACCCCTGCCGACGCGCTGACTGATAGCGTCACGCGCGAGCTGCTCGAGCTGTCTGTTGCCATTGCACAACAAATTCTGCAACGCGAGCTCTCTGTAAGCTCAGAGGCGTTGGCCGATCTGGTGCAACGCGCGATAACCGCATTGCCAAAAAACGACGCCGACAAAACCATTATCGAAGTCAATGCCCATGACGCCGAACTGCTCAACACCCACTCGGTGGTTTTGCCCGCTGTCGATATCACTCTGCAAACCAACAATGACCTTGGTAACGGCAGTTTTATACTGCGTAGAGGTCGCAGCGTGATTGATAGCGGAATTGCCGATCTGGTGGGCAAAGCAGCCAGTTTTCAGAGGCTGCCTGAATCATGCAAAACCCCGACTATTTCTCCGGCAGGTTACGCCAGTATAACGACACCCTGCAGACACCGTCCTTTACGGTTGAAGGCACACTGTCAAAAGTCAGCGGGCAACTGATGGAAGCGACCGGCTGTGTCGCACGTTGCGGTGAATTGTGTCGTGTGGAGTCTGCCAACGGCGATACCTTTGAGGCAGAAGTTGTTGGTTTCGCCGACAACAAAACCTGTTTAATGCCCTATGACCATGTTGAACTGATCCCCGGCTCCCGCGTGGTACCGCTCGGCAATTCACAACGCGCAGTGATCGGCACCGGACTGCTCGGACGCGTTATTGACAGCTGTGGCCAACCCCTCGACAACCTCGGCCCATTAACCAATATCCAACTGCAGAAATTGAAGCGGCGTGAACTCAACCCGCTCAATCGAACACCGATTACCGATGCTCTTGACGTTGGCATTAAGTCTATCAATGGACTACTGACACTCGGTCGCGGACAACGTGTCGGTTTGTTCGCCGCCAGTGGCCTGGGTAAAAGTG
>CAYLLD010000064.1:1059-2468 GCA_964384315.1 uncultured Rhodobacterales bacterium
GCCGACGTCACGGTGGTCTGTCTACTGGGAGAACGCGGCCGTGAGGTCAGGGAATACGTACAGGACATCCTTGGACCTGCCGGTCTGCAACGCTCGATTGTGGTCGCTGTACCGGCAGATCACACGGCGCTGCGTCGCGTAAACGCTATCGGTTATGCGACCGCAATAGCCGAGTACTTTCGTGATCAGGGTAAACACGTGCTGCTACTGGTGGATTCGCTAACGCGTTATGCACAGGCCGCTCGAGAGATCGGTTTGGCCGCCGGGGAGCTGCCGGTCGCGCGTGGCTATCCGACGTCAGTGTTCAGCCGCCTGCCGATGTTACTGGAGCGCGGTGGCTGCACCAAAGACGGTTCGGTTACCGCAATCTACACGGTACTCAAAGAAACCGACGACGATGATGATCCGGTAGCCGAGTCGGTAAAATCCATTCTTGACGGTCACATCGTGCTGTCACGTAAACTTGCCGAAGCCGGTCATTTCCCGGCAGTCGACGTACTCGCCTCGACCAGCCGCTTACGCGATGCGGTTATCCGTCCCGAACATCAGCGTGCTGTGCGACGCTTTCTACAACTGTATTCCCACTATCAACAAAACCACGATCTACTGTCAGTAGGTATGTACCAGCGTGGCGCCGACGCGCTACTTGATCAGGCGATTGAGCTGATGCCGGCAATGAATACGTTCCTGCATCAGGCGATTGATCAGGACGTACCTTTTGAAGACAGCCTCGCTTTGCTTTTGCAGGTCACCATGACCAGTACCGAACTGCCTAGTGCAGTTGAATTAAGGCATTAATCGATGGAGATACATTCCACCGCACAACGAAATAAATTTCCGGTGACACCTTGACCCGATACAGCGACCTGCGGCGACACGCGCAACTCGATGAAAACCGGCATGCCGCCAAACTTGCCGATGCGCAAAATAAACTCAGCCAACTGCAAACCCAGATCAGTCAGCTTATGCAGTATCGTCTGGAATTTACAATACCCGACGCCACAGCGGCAGTCGCCGCTGATGCGATACTGTTTGCCGAAAGGCTGGATGCGAATATTAAACAGTTAAAACAACGCATCCCTGCAGTGACAGCCCAAATCACTGTACTCAGTAACAACTGGCAGCGAGCCCGCACCAAACGCCTGATGTTAGAGACACTGCTTGAGCGCGAAGAAATAAAACAAAAACTGCAGTTGCAAAAAAAGCAGGAAGCCAGCATGGAACGCCAGGTATCACTTAAGCTGTCATCGCCACAAAACTAATACGCCCTGCGCGATACGAAACTCTGCCATCTTTCCATTCCAGGTAAAGTACCAGCGTAAAACGCTTGATATTGAACTGTTTTCCTAAACGTAGTCGCTGTTCGGCCGATAACCTTTATAGCAGCCCACTGGTGCGGCGAATGCGGA
>CAYLLD010000064.1:2478-3139 GCA_964384315.1 uncultured Rhodobacterales bacterium
AGACCAGCCAGACTGCCGGTAACCCAACCGCGACAGCAACCGGCACCACCCACGGTGAGTCCGCCGGTTTCAGCGACGCACTGGCACAATTACTGGCAATCAACAGTACGCTGAACGAGCTGGCTACAGGCCGGACAGTGTCGTTGGAAACGGCTACTACAGCCGTACTTGCAGAGGCAGAAGACACCTCTGCGATGGATATCCCCACCCTCTCGCCTGAACTTGCGCAACTGCTCTCGAGTGAATTAATTGATCCTGACGCTATACAAACAGTGATCGAAAAACCGGTCACCACGACAGCGCTGGCAGCACTGCCGCCTGCCACCGATCTCCTGACCCGGGAGCTGCCCCTTGATCCGCCACGTGAGCTGCAAACATCGTTGACTCCCATCGCGACTCTGGACGCTGGCAAAGCCCCTGCAGGCCCCACCGTGATGTTGCCACAGGTAGCAGCAGCTGATCATCAAATGAAGCCTGCATTACCAGTAAAATCGCCGGTAAGTTATCTCCCCACGGCTAAACCATTACCAACGGTAGTGCAGACACTCAACACAGTTGTCGATGAAAACCCTGCACCAACACCACAGACGGTTGATATTCCCGCCAAGGCCGGCACGCCAATGGATGTCCCGGCCGTTGCAGCCCCAACTCTTTCTGCTGC
>CAYLLD010000064.1:3149-15398 GCA_964384315.1 uncultured Rhodobacterales bacterium
ACCTTGCTCAACTGCTGCATTACCCGCCAGCACCACAGTGCAACCACTAAAAACAGGCGACGGTGCTTTGGTTGCCACGGTAGACGCTGAGGCGGCTCCGGCCCAGACAGAAACGACAGGGCAGGATGCAGAACCGGACGATGATCCGCAGCAACAACAAATGAAAGACCGGACTGCGATAGTCATTAATCATAAGCAGGAGCAGACACAAAGCATTAATCAGTTCCTGAGCAATCTCTCAAGCGCCTCAGCCGGCTCCTCTTCTGTGGTTACAGAAACCGTATCAACAACGGTAGAAGCTGCCAGAGCCACAACACCGCTGCACAACTCGCTTCAAGAGTTGTCACGCAGTGATAACCTGTCTGCAGCGGCACGCCCTGCGACAGCCCCCTTAACACCGGGTGGCAACCAGCCGGCACTCCCTGCTGAAGCATTGCACGCAACACAACGCAACATTCAATGGATGCTTGAGCAGGGTGTTTCCCGTGCAACCATGCAGTTGCACCCCGCTGAACTTGGTTCAGTGAAAATCAATCTCAGTGTTCAGGATGAACAACTCACGGTACAGATAAACGCATCGCAAAGTACCACACGTGAAGCGCTCGACAGCACGCTGCCACGCTTGCGCGAACAATTGACGCAGCAGGGATTCGTGGATGTCAATATCGACCTCGGTGATCAAACCACCGGGCAGCAATTTGCTGAACAGGAAAGCAGCGGCTCATTCCAACAGCAAACCACCCAGACAAATGTGGCAACCGCCAATGAACCATCAGGCCCTACTCACACTGCACGAGGCAATTCGTTGATCGACATGTTTGCCTGACATCAGGCTCACCGGTATCGGTAGGTGCGATACTGACCGGTACACCAGTTCACGTTGTACGCTTTTTTCGTGATGTATCCGTGAATTGGAATAGATAATGTTAAAGATTCCCTGGATATTGTGAACGGCATCCGGCAAGGACGCCAATCACGGTAAGTCATCCAGTTACTACTGTGAGAAGGGAATCTTGAATAAGAACATGATTATGATCGGGGCCGGCTGCGTGCTCCTGAGGGCTATCAGTTCTCTGAAACGCTGGTGCGGCTGGTGCAGCCCAACGCGCCGCAGCGTGAGAAATGGGATCCCGAAAAGGCGGGGATTTTCTGGCAGCGGCAGCTTGATGCCACGGGTGCGCCCGGTGATGTGAATGTGGTGATCTGGCCAGAGGTGGCGGTGCCCTATCGCTTTGACGAGGCGGCGCAGTACAACGAGATGATTGCCGCGCAAAAGCCCGGTGCGAATTTCATTTTCGGCTCGATTAGGCAGAGCCGTGAGACCAAGCGTTTCTATAACTCGATGGCGATCCTGAACGGGAACGGCGCGGTGCAGTCTTACTATGACAAGGCGCATCTGGTGCCCTTTGGCGAGTATCTGCCCTTTCCTGATCTCTGGGAAAAATGGGGGCTTTATGGGCTCGCAGCCAATGCAGGGCAGTATAGCGCAGGCGCTGGGCATTTGATTGGCGCGGTTGATGCGCTGCCTGCGTTTATTCCGGCGATTTGCTACGAGATTATTTTCTCTGAAGAGATCGTGGCCGCCAATCCCAATGCGCGTTGGATCGTGCATGTGACCAATGACGCATGGTTCGGGAATTTTTCGGGGCCTTATCAGCATTTCGCCCAGACCCGTGCCCGCGCGATTGAGACCGGCCTGCCGGTGGCGCGCGCGGCGAATACTGGGATTTCGGCGATGATCGATCCCTATGGGCGGCTGGTTGCCAGCCTTGATCTGGGGATGGATGGGCATATCGATGCGCCCTTGCCCGCACCCCTGCCCCAAACTTGGTATAGCGCTATGCCGCAGATCGCCCCGCTGGCGCTGATCCTGCCCTTTTTGTTTTTTGGGATGGTGGCTTATCGCCGCGACTGATCCCGCGCGTCGCCACATTTTGCACCAAAGCTGTCAAACTATTGCCAAACTGAGCCGCTAGACGGGGGTTGGGGCAAAATAACACAGAAACTGAGTTTTTTAGCGAACGCTCCAGAGCCGCAAAGCGCAACTTAGCTAAAACCCTTTGACCCCTATAGAGCGCCTAAGCTATGCACGTCCCTGTCGAACATGATGGAATTTGAACTTGGCCCGCAAGAACTATATTTTTACGTCTGAATCTGTCTCTGAGGGACACCCCGACAAAGTTTGTGATCGGATCTCTGACGCCGTGCTTGATGCGTTTTTGTCCGAAGACCCGGAGGCGCGTGTCGCCGCTGAGACCTTTGCCACGACCAACCGCGTTGTGATTGGCGGCGAGGTGCGTGGCCCGCAAGGTGTCATGGGCCGGATCGAAGACATCGCGCGCGAGTGTGTGCGGGACATTGGGTATGCCCAAGAGGGGTTTCACTGGGAAACGCTAAAGGTGCAAAACTACCTGCATGAGCAATCCGCGCATATCGCGCAGGGTGTTGATGCGGCGGATGGCAAAGAAGAAGGTGCGGGCGATCAGGGCATCATGTTTGGCTATGCGGTGCGCGAAACCCCTGAGTTTATGCCCGCGCCTATCCATTACAGCCATGCGATTTTGCGCCGCCTTGCGGAGGTGCGCAAAGATGGCAGCGAGCCCGCGCTTGGCCCCGACGCCAAGTCGCAACTGACAATCCGCTATGAGGATGGGGTGCCGGTTGAGGCCGCCTCGATCGTGCTTTCGACCCAGCATATGGACGAAAGTCTCACCAGCGATGATGTGCGCAGCATTGTTGAGCCTTACATCAAGGCCGAATTGCCCGATGGGTGGATCACGAATAACACCGAATGGCATGTGAACCCGACGGGCAAGTTTGTCATTGGCGGGCCGGATGGTGACGCAGGACTGACCGGACGTAAGATTATCGTGGATACTTACGGCGGTGCCTCGCCCCACGGCGGCGGTGCCTTCTCGGGCAAAGACCCAACGAAAGTTGACCGTTCGGCGGCCTATGCGGCGCGCTATTTGGCGAAAAACGTCGTTGCGGCCGGATTGGCCCAACGCTGCACGATCCAGCTCGCTTATGCGATTGGCGTGGCCAAGCCGCTGTCGATTTATGCGGATACCTTTGGCAGCGGTGAGGTCCATGAGACCGAGATCGAAAAGGCTTGTGCAGCAGCGATGGACCTGACCCCGCGCGGTATTCGTGAGCATCTGGGCATGAACCGCCCGATCTATCAGCGCACCGCAGCCTACGGCCATTTTGGCCGCGAGCCTGATGCGGATGGTGGGTTTTCATGGGAAAAAATTGATCTGGTGGATCGGCTTAAACAGGAGCTTTGATGGGCCGCTTTTTAAGACTTTTTGCCTTTGGATTTTGTCAGGTGGCGCTTGTGGCGCTGCCGACCTATGCCGAAGCCCCTGCGGATATCGCGCTTAAGTTTACTTTGTCCGGCACCACGCTGAACTATGACACCACAGTCAACGACTTTGAGGGCATCATTGCCGAGGACGTTGACGAATTGCTTGGGATTTTGCGTCGCAATCCCGAGATTGAGACCCTTCAGATCAATTCGGGTGGCGGTGGCTATTATGCGGCGCTTGATATGGCGCGGATCGTCGCGGATTTTGAGCTGAACACCCATATCGACGGCAAATGCGCTAGCTCGTGTTTCTTTCTTTTTGTGGGCGGGGAAACCCGGACGATGAGCCGCGGCTCGCATATGGGATTTCATCAAACCGAGTGGTCGGCGGATGCGATCGAAGGGTTTTATGAGGACAGCAAAGCGGATTACGGCTGGACCAATGAGTTTGAGCTGGCCAGTTGGATTTATGAGGACACGCAAGAAGAGATTTTCTTGTTGTTGAGCTTTCTGATCGAGCGCGGCGTTGATCCGATTTTTGCGATTGAGACCATTCGCCATCAGCGCGACGGGCTGTGGAAGCCTTCGCGGGCTAGGCTGCGCGATGCTGGTGTATTGACCGAGTAACCAATGGAAAACGAGAGAAGCTGGCGCAATTTTTATGGGCGGCGCAAGGGCAAGGCCCTGCGGCCAAGCCAGCAGGAATATCTGCGCGATGATCTGGCGGCGGTGACCCTGAGCGATGTGGATTGGGAGAGCAATCCCGCGCGCGACCCGCTTGATCTAGGGGCGGTATTTCCGCGCGCCGAGCAGCTTTGGCTGGAAATTGGCTTTGGCGGCGGCGAGCATGTGGTGCATCAGGCGGCCAGCAACCCGCAGATCGGCCTGATCGGCTGCGAGCCCTATATCAACGGCGTGGCGATGCTCTTGGGCAAGATGCGTGATGCGAATGTCAGCAATCTGCGGCTGCATCCGGGGGATGCGCGTGATCTGTTCGATGTGCTGCGCCCTGCCAGCTTATCCAAGGTGTTTTTGCTTTATCCCGACCCGTGGCCCAAGAAAAAACACCACCGCCGCCGCTTTGTCAGTGCCGAGTTTCTCGATCCCTTGGCCGCTGTGATGGCGCCGGGGGCTGAGTTGCGGGTGGCGACGGATATCGAGGACTATGTGCGCCAAGCGCTTTTAGAGGTGCCCAAAGCCGGGTTCGATTGGGCCGCTGAGGGGCCAAACGACTGGCGCGCGCCCTGGGACGACTGGCTGTCGACGCGTTATGAGCAAAAGGCCCTGCGCGAAGGCCGTGTGCCGCATTATTTGACGTTTTACAAAAGCTAGGCTTGCAAGGGGGCGGCATGAGTTTCCAGATAGGCATCGGGCCTAACCTGCGTAAATCGGCCTATTTCGACGCGACGGTGCGCGATGGGGTGCGCAGCTTTTCGGTTTATAATCACATGCTGATCCCCGGCCATTTCGGCGATCCCGCGGCGGAGTATGAGCGTCTGATAAACGGCGTCGCTATGTGGGATGTGGCGGCGCAGCGGCAGGTGCAGCTTGCGGGGCCGGACGCGGGCAAACTGGCGCAGATTTTGACGCCGCGAAACCTGAGAAACACCAAGATTGGTCAGGGGCGCTATGTGCCCCTTTGCGATCACGATGGTTGGCTGATCAACGACCCGGTTCTGCTGAAACTGTCCGATGAGCGCTTTTGGCTGTCGGTGGCGGATAGCGATATCCATCTCTGGGCGGCGGCGATTGGGCGTGAGCGGGGCCTCAATGTCGAGGTGAGCGAGCCTGATGTCTCGCCGATGGCCATTCAGGGGCCGCTGGCCGAGGACGTGACGGCCAAGCTCTTTGGCGCGCAAATCCGCACGATGCGGTATTTTGGCTTTGTGCAGACTGATCTGGATGGCATTCCGCTGGTTCTGGCGCGCTCGGGCTGGTCGAAACAAGGCGGGTTCGAGCTCTATCTGCAAGATAGCGCGCGCGGGGTGGCGCTGTGGGACAAGGTGCGTGCGGCGGGTGCGGAATTTGGCATCGGCCCCGGCGCGCCCAATGACACCGAGCGGCTAGAGAGCGGTCTGCTGTCTTATGGGGCGGATATGCGCGTGCAGACGCACCGGGCCAACCCGTTTGAGATGGGACTTGGCGCGCTGGTTGATCTGACCGGGCATGAGTTTATCGGCAAAGCGGCGCTAGAGCAGATTGCGCAAACCGGCGCGACCCGTCGTTTGATCGGCGTGATCATTGAGGGCGCACCGCCGCCGCCGGGGCATCAGGTGCCGCTGCTGCGTGAGGGCGAGGCGGTTGGATATATCAGCGAGTACGCCGCCTCAAAGCGGGTGGGCGAAACCATCGGCCTAGGCCTGATCCGCGCAGAACTGGCTGACGCCGCGGGGCCGCTGCACGTCCGCATCAACGGCCAGACCTACGCGGCGCGCCTTGCGGATGTGCCTTTTGTGCCGCCCCGGTAGCGCTTAGCTTTCTTGGAAAAGCGGGTTCAAATTTTTCTTTGAAAGCGCCTTAATTTCAGGAAGTTTCTTGGCAATGGCCGCGCTTAGGGTGTCGGTCCGGCCTAATTTCTCCGCAACATTTGCTGCCAAAACATCAGGCTTCAAAACGTCCATCACATCAATAGGAAGCTCGGGCAGACCAAACAGCTCATACAGGCCGCGCACCTTGCCCTGAAAGTCCAAAATCATGGTGGTTGTGCCAGCGCCCAAAGATGCGATCCCCAGATGCATGCGGCCTGTGACGGTCAGATCAACCTTGCTGCATAGGAATTTAATGTCAGTCGCACGGACGGTTTCAGGGACGAAATGCGCATCTGTGCTTGGGTTAAGCTGGCGCACAATTCTTTCCATAAACCGCGCGTCGGAATGGGAGATGCGGTTGTCGTGGGTCAGGCACATCAGCGCACAGCCCGTTGTTTCTGCCAGTTTGTCCAAGGCTTGCGCATAGCTTCTGGCCGCATCATCAAGATCAAGATCGGGCATCGCATTGAGCAGCCCCAGCGGATTAGCATTGAACACGATGATCGGGCGGTCTTCTTTGCGCCAGTTTTGGATAACCTCATAGGCCTTTTGCGCAGCTTCGGCATAGGGCGTTTCAGGCGCATTGAGCAAGAAGGCCAAATCAGCCCCGTGGGCCACAGGTTTGCTAACGGCTTTGCTTACCCGTTGGGCGGATAGAGGATCGCGGCAGACATAGGTAAAGTCGCGGCAATTGAGATCCATGAAACGTAGAATACGCGGCACAGCCTTGTCTGAAAAACTGAACCCTAGGATCGAAACGCTAAGCCCCGCCTCCTGTGCTTTGTGAGCGAGGAATAGGCGACGAAAGCTTCGGCTTTCCGAGTAACGACCATCGATAATATCGGCACCAAGCAGGATGAAATCCGTACCAGCCTCAAAGGTTTTATTGAGCCGCTCCATACAAGCAAGCGATGGGCGTTTATCAAAATATCCCTGAAGGCAGACAATGTCGGTTTCAAGCGGTGCGTGGTCCGCCGCGTCTTCGGGCGCATGAGTAATGAGGGTGATTGGAATCTTTGGGTCTTGGGCACGGATTTGAGTGACGATCGAAGTGACCATCGCTTCGTCACCTAGGTTTCCAACGCTTGACGGCGTCAAAATAACCATGTGACGACCCGACGTTTCTTTATTTTGGTCACTGTGAAAAGCCGTCTTGGCTAGACGTTCAAAATAAATATCCGACGCGCGCCAAACCAACGGTTTAATGTACTTTTTCATAAACTCAACGTTCCTAATTATTCATTTTATTACGGGACCAGCGGAAACCTAAAACTAACGACGAGACATAACTGCGGTGATGATAGTAGGGCTAATCTTTAGAACTCTATTATCCATGATGACGCTTGCAACCCCCATAAAGCAAAGGGACACTAAATTCGCGATTGCGCATCCCACGGGGCCGTAGATTGGGATCAATATCACGTCCAAAATGATATTGAGACACAGGGAAATCCACAGAATTCGGCTCGCTATGCGCTCTTGTCCAGCCATGCTTAGAAGGACCGTGCATGGCCCGCAGGCCATCGTAAAAAAGATCCCGAGCACATAGATCCGCATGGCCCAAGCGCCCTCAACAAATTCTGGACCAAAAACGGCCATCACTGGTTCGGCAAAAATCCAAAGACCTATGGTTATGGGCAATCCTGTGATGACAAAGATCAAAGCCATGGTGCTGACAAGTTTTTGCAATTTGGCCATGTCGTTTTGCCCGTGAGCTTCGGCCAACTGCGGTTTGTATTGCAGTGAGACAATCGCACGCATGAGTGCCGCAAGTTCTGCCACCCGCGAGGCAATTCGCACAATGGACACGTCATTCAGATCGTCCGAAAGCACCCCCGTTAGCAGCACGTCGATATGTTGCCCCATCACGAACCCCAAAGAGACGAGGGCGAAGTTCATGCCGCTGTTAAATACGGCGCGCTGACCTTGGCTGGTCTCTTCTTGGGGGGTGCGGGCGGCGTCTCGCAGGCGTTTGATTACCGTCCAGCCGATTACGACTGACAGGGCGAAACTGCCCAATGTGGCCACGAGGTAGATCAAGCCGACGATCTGCGCCGTGGGGGTGATGCTTGATCCGATGGCGGTCAGCCCCATCAGCGCGAGCCCGCCCAGTATCATCAAAACCGGATAGGCGATCTGGCTGCCTAAGACCGAGCGCACGACTTCTTTGGCGCCTAGGACGGCGGCTTCTTGATATTTGCGCAGCAGGACGATGGGCAGCGATAGAAAGACTGCGGCGGTGATGATGGTGTATTGGCCGAAGACATTGGTGGTGAGGCAGGCGATTAGGCCAAGGGCTGTGACGATCAAGGTTGCGGGTGTGACCACCCATTTGACCAGTGCCAGATCATCGCGCCAAGAGGTGGTCTTGGTGACGTTCGCGGGGCCGAATTTGGCGATATCGCGCATCATGACCTGATCGAGGCCAAAGGAAAGCACCAGCGTGGCCAGTGCCCCGATGGACAAAGCAAAGGATAAAAGGCCGAAGAGTTCTCCGCCTAAAACGCGTGTTAAAATAATGGCTTGCAGGAAGCTAAGGCCAATCGCCAAAACGCGAACGCTCATGACTTTTGAGAGCTGAACTAGAATTTTTTTCATATTCAATAACCGTTAGACGGAAGGCGCCGCAATTTTGGGCATGGTTCGGGTCAAACCGCTACCGCCTTGTGATGAAACCAATTTTATTGAGCTCTCGAAACACGCTGGTGCAACTACAAGCACTCAGGAAAACCTCATAGAAACAACCGTTACCCCTATGGGTAAGAGGTTACGGTGAAAGAAATTGGAAAGCAAACTTAAGAATTACGTTATGACTAATTCTGTCTATTTAAAGAGCGACTTAGATCAGTTTTGCTTAAGTATTGCGCTTTGTGCGCAGTTTCAGTTGTGGCTAGGGGGTTGCGCTCTTTTTAGGACTGGCCCGCCGCATATCTTTTGGCAATCGCCTTGGCATAGGCCTCATCTCTTTTTGCGGTCACCGGGTCAAAAGCCTGTCTGCCGTTGTGGTCAATTTTGGACAGATAGTCGTGAACCAAGGTTGTGTCCGGTTGGCTCCAGGTGCCTTGCGGTGTCAGGTACGAGCGGCCCGCGCACATCGCGTGGGCGCGATAGATGTTTACGGCGACGGGATTGTGCATGTGTTTGCCGCTGCGGGTTAGCTTGTCTGCGGCCCCAAGCAGTTTTTGCGACGCATCAGCAAGCGATGGCAGACCGCCAAGTGCCAAAAACATGCCTGCCTCGGGTTCAAAAGGGGCGTCTAATACGCCAAGGTCGCCTGCACCGCTCGCCGCCAGTCGCCATATTTTTGCTCACGGTCAGCATTAGGCATGTGCGGCTGGAACTGGCGCTCTAGCGCCCATTGCTTTGCGAAATCCGCTTGCCTTGGCAAGACATCCGCTTTCATTCCCGCAAGCCATGCGACCCCAAGAGCCGTGGTTTCCAGCACCTTTGGCCGGTCAACCGGGGCATTGATGATATCCGCCAAAAACTGCATCGCCCAATCAGACGCGCTCATGCCGCCATCCACCCGCAGCACGCTTTGGGCCGTATCGCCGGGCCAATCCGCCCGCATCGCCTCAAGCAGATCGCGGGTCTGGTAGCCGACGCTTTCAAGGGCGGCGCGGGCCATTTCCTTGGGGCCGGAATTGCGGGTCAGTCCAAAGACCGCGCCGCGACAATCGGGGTTCCAATAGGGCGCGCCGAGGCCGGTGAAGGCGGGGACAAGCACCACGGATTGGGTCTCGTCGGCCTGCTGGGCAAGGGGCTGGGTCTGGGCCGCATCATCGATGATTTGCAGGCCGTCGCGCAGCCATTGCACCACCGCGCCTGCGATAAAAATCGAGCCTTCAAGGGCGTAGGTCGGCGTGCCGTCCAGCTGATAAGCGATGGTGGTCAGCAGGCGATTTTTGGACGTCACAGGGGTGTCGCCGGTGTTCAGCAAGGCAAAACAGCCGGTGCCATAGGTGGATTTCATCATGCCCGGCTCAAAACAGGCCTGCCCGATGGTCGCCGCCTGTTGGTCCCCCGCCACGCCGTAAATCGGAACCGGACGGCCAAGCACATCCGCCTCTGTTTCGCCGAACTCATCCGCGCAATCCTTGACCTGCGGCAGCATCGCCATGGGGATGTCCAGCATCTCACAAATCTCGCGGCTCCATTCGCCTTTGCGGATGTCATAGAGCATCGTGCGGGCGGCGTTGGTGGCGTCAGTGACGTGGGATTTGCCGCCCGTGAGCTTCCAGATCAGAAAGCAATCGACCGTGCCAAAGAGCAGGTCGCCCTTGGCTGCCCGCGCCCGCGCGCCCTCGACGTGATCCAAAATCCACTTGAGTTTGGTGGCGGAGAAATAGGGGTCGATCAGCAGGCCGGTGCGGTCTTGGAACAGCTGCGCGTGGCCTGCGTCGCGCAGGTCTTGGCAAAGCTCTGCGGTGCGGCGGTCTTGCCAGACGATGGCGTTGTGGATCGGCGCGCCGGTGCTGCGGTCCCAGACAATGGTGGTCTCGCGTTGGTTGGTGATGCCGATCGAGACGAGGTTCGCTGCGTCGATCTCGGCCTTGGCGATGGCGGCGCGGCAGGTTTGGATCGTGGTGGCCCATAGATCGCTTGGATCGTGCTCGACCCAGCCGGATTGCGGGAAGATTTGCGGGAATTCCTCTTGGGCCTGCGCCACGACGGTCAGGGCGTCGTCGAATAAAATCGCCCGCGTTGAGGTGGTGCCTTGGTCGATGGCGAGGATATATGTCATGGGTTGTCTCGCTTTGCTTCCGCTTTCATCCAATCATCAAGAGCATTGATTTGCACGTCATTCATGCGCAGACCAAGCTTGCTACGCCGCCAGACCACATCCTCAGCCGAGCGCGCATATTCTTTTTTAATCAACCACTTAACCTCGGCCTCAAAGAGATTTACGCCGAAATCTTGGCCTAGATCGGACGTGGTTTTGGCCTGCCCCAAAACGGCAGAAACCTCGGTGCCATAGGCCCGCACAAGCCGCAGTGCCCAAGGGTCCGACAAAAACGGATAGGCCGCCTTGGCGCGCGCCACCAGCGCGTCCACCCCATCCACCGCGAAATCACCGCCGGGCAAAGGCACCCGCGCCGTCCAAGGCTTGGCGCTCACCGGCAGCACCTTTTCGATCTCTTCCAGCGCGCTTTCGGCCAAGCAGCGATAGGTGGTGATCTTGCCGCCAAAGATGCTGAGACTGGGCGCACCGCGCGCGCTTTCCAGTTTCAAAACATAGTTGCGCGTCGCCGCTGTCGCCGAGCTGGCGCCGTCGTCATAAAGCGGGCGCACACCGGAATAGGTCCAGACGATATCGGCGGCGGCGATGGGCTTGGCGAGATAATCGTTGATGAAATTGATCAGATAATCGCGTTCTTCAGGGCTGCATTCAGGCGCGGTCGAGGGGTCGCCATGCTCTTGATCCGTGGTGCCGATGAGGGTGAAATCCGTCTCATAGGGGATGGCGAAAATGATCCGGCCATCGGTGCCTTGGAAGATGTAGCACTTGTCGTGATCGAAGAGCTTTTTGGTGACGATATGACTGCCGCGCACCAGCCGCACGCCCTCTTGCGAGTTGCTGCGCAGGGTGCCGCGCAGGATTTCACCGACCCACGGGCCGCCTGCGTTCACGATCATCGCGGCGGTCACCTTGCGCGTCTCGCCGGTGTGGCTGTCTTGGGTTTCGATGTGCCAATGGCCGTCGCGCACATCGGCGCCGATGACCTTGGTGCGGGTGCGAATATCGGCACCGCGCTCTTGGGCGTCGCGGGCGTTTAGCGCGACCAGACGCGCGTCCTCGACCCAGCAGTCCGAGTATTCATAGGCCTTTTCGAATTTCGGGTTCAGCCCCTCGCCCTCGGGGGCGCTGCGCAGGGCGATGCTGGTGGTTGAGGGCAGGATTTTGCGCCCGCCCATGTTGTCGTACAGAAACAGGCCGAGGCGGATCAGCCACGCGGGGCGGCGGCCCTTCATCCACGGCATGACCCTGCTGAGCAGCTTTGAGGTCGGCGTCGTCGTGTCGAAGCGCATGGAGTGGTGGTAGGGCAGCACGAAGCGCATGGGCCATGCGATATGGGGCATGGCGCGCAGCAGGTTTTCGCGCTCGATCAGGGCTTCGCGGACCAGTCCGAACTCGAAATATTCGAGGTAGCGCAGCCCGCCGTGGAACAGTTTGGTCGAGGCCGCCGAGGTTGCGCCGCCCAGATCGTTCATTTCGCATAGGCAGACGCTGAGGCCGCGTCCGGCGGCGTCTCGGGCGATGCCGCATCCGTTGATGCCGCCGCCGATGACCAAAAGATCAAATTCGGGTTTCACGATGTCCTCCACGCGCCGTTTTTGGCGGTTTATTAGGAGTGGCAAAATTCTGGTGTAAAAGGAAGTGCAGAACGCGAATTGGGGATTGTTTACCCGCCC
>CAYLLD010000065.1:0-8958 GCA_964384315.1 uncultured Rhodobacterales bacterium
GCGGGTTCACGCCGTTTTCCGTCTTGGTCACCGCCAGCGAGCCGTCGGCGTTTTGCACCAGCCAGCACCAGCCTGAGCCGAACTGGCCTGCGCCTGCTGCCGAGAAGGCCGCTTTGAATTCGTCAACCGAGCCAAAGCTCTTGGTCAGACCCGCTTCCAGCTCTGATGGCATGGACGAGCCGCCCGGGCCCATCATTTCCCAAAACTGATTGTGGTTCCAAAGCTGCGAGATGTTGTTGAAGATGCCATTTTGCGCAACCGATGTCTTGTCATAGGTGCCTGTGATGATCTCTTCGAGAGATTTGCCGTCCCACTGCGTCCCTGCAATCAACTTATTGCCGTTGTCGACATAGGCCTTGTGGTGAAGATCATGGTGATACTCGAGCGTCTCTTTGGACATGCCAGCGGCGGCCAAAGCGTCATGCGCGTAGGGAAGATCTGGAAGTTCGAAAGCCATCAGGGGCGCCCCTTTGTTCGTTGTGTAAATCTGTGCGGAAAGCTCATGCTTCCTGTCGCCATAGATATAGCGCATAGATCAAGATTAAACAGCGCGAAAGCGACGATTTACGCATAGCGGTGGATTGCGCAGCATTGGAGACGGGTTGACCGATAACTTAAAGGGCGGGCTGCTGATGGCGCTCGGGATGGGCTCGATCACCATCAACGACGTGTTCATGCGCCACGTGATGGGCGATCTAGAGATTTTTCAGACCGTTTTTTTGCGCGCCGTGCCGATGCTGCCGCTTATGGCGCTTTATATGCGGCTCTTTGATCCTTTGCGGGTGCGCATCAGCCCCAGTGATCTGCGCCTCTTAGCCCTGCGCGGCGGACTTGAAATCATCGCCGCAGTTCTATTCTTTTCGGCCCTCGTGGCCATGCCATTGGCCAATGTCTCAGCGATCTTGCAGGCCTTGCCCCTCACCGTCACCCTCGCCGCTGCACTATTTTTGGGCCACAGCTTTGGTTGGCGGCGCTTGGCGGCAATCCTTTTGGGGCTGTCGGGGGTCTTGATCGTCATGCGCCCCAGCACTGAAGGGCTTGAGGATGGGGCAATCTATGCGCTGGCCTGCGTCGGCGTTGTGACAATCCGCGACTTGCTGACCCGCAAATTCCCCGCCCATATCCCCAACAGCTTTGCGGCGCTGACCACAGCGGCGGCAGTCGGAATGGGGGGCGGGGTTTTGTCGATCTGGCAAGGCTGGGCGGCGGTGCAGCCCGCCCACATGGGGTTTTTGACCTGCGCTGCCGTTTTCGCAACGGTCGCCTATATTGCGATGGTCTCGGCAATGCGCGTGGGCGAGATCGCCTTTGTCTCGCCGTTTCGCTACACCGCGTTGGTCTTTGCGGTGGTGCTTGGGTTGATTGTGTTCGACGAGCGGCCCGATTTCTGGACATATTTGGGCAGCGCGCTTGTGGTGGGCACTGGGCTCTTCACCATGTACCGCGAGCATGTGACGACACGCTCGAAATCCCAGGGCTAAGCCACCGCTTTCATGACCGCAACGATGCGCCGCCCTTCGGACAAAAGCACGTTATACGTCCGGCACGCCGAGGCGCTCGACATCAGTTCAAAGGCAATCCCTGCCGCCTTAAGCTGCGCGGCCGCCGCCTCATCCAGAGGCGCGATGTCTTTGCCCTGTCCGATAAAGAGTACATCGTAATCCGCCTTGCGCTCAATCAGGCGTGTCCAACTGCCATCCCAAACGCCGTGGGCATCGGGCAGCATGATCAGATCGCCTTCAATCACTTCGCCTGCCACCCGGAAAAACCCCGGCCCGTAGCCGTCAATTGGCACCGCAGTGCCAAAATCGGTCTCGGTCAGCTTCACGCGTCAATATCCGCGAATTGCGTGCCAGCGCCGCTCTTTTTGGGACCGTCGCGGTTAACCCCGAGGCGCAAGAGCACCGCAGAGGCCACGAAGATCGAGGAATACGTCCCGATCACAACGCCCCAGATCATCGCAAAGACAAAGCCGCGAATGACATCCCCGCCCAGCACATAAAGCGCAATCAGCGCCAAAAGCGTGGTCACCGAGGTCATCACCGTGCGGCTCAGGGTCTCGTTGATCGAGAGGTTCATCACCTCGCGCAGGGGCGTCTTTTTGTATTTACGCAGGTTCTCCCGCATCCGGTCAAAGACCACCACCGTATCGTTGAGCGAGTAGCCCACGATGGTCAGGATCGCCGCGATAATAGCCAGATTGAACTCGACCTGCGTGATCGCGAAGACACCGATGGTGATGATCACGTCATGGACCAGCGCCGCCACAGCCCCCAGCGAGAACTGCCATTCAAAGCGCAGCCAGATGTAGAACAGCACCGCCGCCACAGCCGCGACCACCGCCAAAATCCCCGTGGTCACCAACTCGCCCGAAACCTTGGCCCCGACGCTTTCGGTTGCAAGGAAGTTGATCCCCTCAAACCGCGCCGAAAGCGCATCTTTGACCGCCACAATCGCGCCGTTTTGAATTTCAGGGTCATTGCCCTGCTGCTCAATGCGGATCATCACGGTGTTTTGCACCGCGCCGGTTAGCTCAGCCGCTGGGTCTTTAATCTCGGTCACCGAGGTGTCACCGATATCAAGGGTGCTTAGAACCTCGCGAATACCGCCAACATCAACCGCTTCGGCCTTTTCAGCCATGATCATCGAGCCGCCTCTAAAGTCGATCCCGTAGTTCAGCGACATGGTGAAAAACAGCACCACCGAGGCGATCATCCCAAGGGCCGAGGCACCAAGCGTTAAAGCGCGCCAATTAAAGAAGTCGATTTTCGTGTCCCGCGGTACCAGCGAGAACCGCGAGATTTTCAGGGTTTTGGGGCGGAACCGCTCAAACCAAGACACCATCATCAGGCGGGTGACGAAAAACGCCGTGAAGACCGAGGTCAGGATGCCCAGCCCCAGCGTGACCGCAAAGCCGCGCACCGGACCTGAGCCGACCATAAAGAGGATAAGCGCCGCGATGAATGTCGTGATATTCGCGTCCAAAATCGCCGAAAGCGCTTTTTGATAACCGTTTTCAATCGCCCGCGCCGGGCCTTTGGCGGTCTTAAGCTCTTCGCGGATACGCTCAAAGATCAGCACATTGGCATCCACCGCCATCCCGATGGTCAGGACGATCCCGGCAATCCCCGGCAAGGTCAGGGTCGCACCGATCAGGCTCAAAAGTGCAAAGATCAGCGCGACGTTAAAGATCAGCGCCACATTGGCGAAAACCCCAAACAGCCCATAGCTGATGATCATGAAAATCAAGACGCCGATAAAGGCGATGATCGCGGCGATGCGGCCTGCGTCGATACTGTCTTGGCCAAGCTCAGGGCCGACGGTGCGCTGTTCGAGCACATCGATTTCCGCAGGCAAAGCACCGGCGCGCAACAAGATTGAAAGGTTCGTGCTCTCTTCGACGTCAAAACGCCCGGTGATGATGCCCGAACCGCCGGGGATGTGGTCATTGATCCGCGGCGCCGAGACGACCTCGCCATCAAGGGCAATCGCAAAGAAATTGCCGACGTTTTGGGCGGTATATTCGCCAAAAATGCGCCCCCCCGCCGGATTGAGCCGGAAACTCACCGCAGGGGCGCCGTTTTGGTCAAAACTGGGCGAGGCATCCACGAGGTTTTCGCCGGTTAGAACCGGGCGTTTTTCCAGCACATAATAAACGTCCTGCTCATCAAGACTGGGCAGGATGATATTCCCCGCGCCGGGGCGCTCGTCGGGGTCGCCTGTACGCCGCACGACCTCGTGGAAGGTCAGTTTGGCGGTGGTCCCGATCAGCTCAAGCAGCTCTTCGGCAGAGCCAATTCCCGGCACCTGCACCAAAATCCGTCGCTCGCCTTGGCGCTGGATCGAAGGCTCGCGGGTGCCCGCCTCATCCACACGGCGGCGGATGATCTCAAGGCTTTGCTGCATCGTCCGGTCATTGGTAGCGAGTTTTTCCGCCTCGGAAATTGTCACGGTGATCAGATCACCCGCGCCCGCAAACTCGTAGTCGTTCGACACGCCGCCCGTCAGGCTCGGCACAGGCCGGGCCAATTCGCGCAGCCGCTCAAGCGCCGTTGCCATGCCCTCTTCGTTGGCAATGCGCACAACCAGCTCATCTTCGCTATCTTGCAGACGGATCGTGCCCACCGCATCGCGCACCTCGCGCAACGCGTCGCGCACCTCTGGCCAAAAGCCTTGCAAGCGCTCGGCATAGACATCCTCAACCTGCACCTCGACCAGCAAATGTGCCCCGCCACGCAAATCCAACCCCAAATTCAGGATTGAAGACGGCAGATAGCGGCTCCAAAGGCTCAAATCCTCTTCGGCATGCGGCTCACCTGCGGCAAGCAGGGCATTGGCGTCATTGTAACGCTCAACCCGGTCGTAAAAGAGGTTCGGGGTCGTCAGAACGACGCCCAAAAGGCAAAGGCCCCAGATCAGGGTTTTCTTCCAGAGGGGAAAGTCCAGCATACGCCAGCGGTCCTGTATGTCTTACGCACCCAAATTCGGTGCGGGTGTTTTTAAAGCGCCGGCAAAGGCACGCGAAAATTAATCGGTTGGTTCGGTTTTATTGCGCACCGACACGATGGTCGTCTTAACAACGCGCACTTTCACATCCTTGGCAATCTCGACCTCAATGCTGTCGTCGTCATTAACTTTCGTCACTTTACCAAAAACACCGCCTTGGGTGACCACTTGATCGCCCCGGCGCAGCGCCTCAACCATTTGCCCATGCTCACGCACTTTCTTTTGCTGCGGGCGGATCATCAGGAAATACATGATCCCAAAGATCAAAAAGATCGGGATTAGCCCGGTGAAAGCACCAGCCGCACCACCTCCGGCAGATTGAGCATATGCAGGCGACGCAAAGATATTGACGATTTCCATTCCACCGAACCCTTGATTTTTGATGTGTTCTTTTTGACAACGCCCAAGCAGCCGAGCGCCTTTGTGACAAGCTACCTAAACCCCGCGATTGCTCATTGCAAGACAGGGCGCAAGACAGGGCGCAAGACAGGGTGCAAGACACAGGGCGCAAGCAGGGTGCAAGACAGGGCGCAAGTTACGGCTCCCGATCCCTAAGCTCCGGCTCGATTGGTGCGATTGCCGCGCACCATTGCCTAACCGCGCGCAATATTGCATTACCCCGGTCAAACATTTTGGGCACCCACCCTTAGTAGCGGACTTCAAAACCATGCATGACATTCGCCTCATTCGTGACACCCCCGACGCTTTCGACGCCGCCATGGCGCGCCGCGGCCTGCCGCCTCAGTCCCCTGCGCTGCTGGAATTAGACGCCGCGCGCCGGGCCAAAATCGCGCAATCCGAAGCGCTGGCCGCCGAGCAAAAGGCCGCGGCCAAGCAAATCGGCGCATTCATGGCCAAGGGCGACAAAGACGCCGCCGAGGACGCCAAGGCGGCGGTGAAGGCCAAAAAGGACGCCCAAGCGGCCCTTGAGACCGAGGCCAAGGCGCTTGATGCGCAGCTCACCGAGGCGCTGGCCTCGCTGCCCAATATCCCGATGGAGGATATTCCCGACGGCGCCGATGAGGCGGATAACGTCGAAATTCACGCATGGGGCACCCCGCGCGCGCTGGATTTTGCACCCAAAGAGCATTTTGAGGTGCCAGCGGCTGCGGCCTGTTTCGACTTTGAACGGGCCTCAAAGCTCTCGGGCTCGCGCTTTGTGATCCTGAGCGGCGCACTCATCCGGCTACACCGTGCGCTGGGGCAATTCATGCTCGACACGCATATCACGCAAAACGGTCTGGTCGAGCATTGGACGCCTGTTTTGGTGCGCGACGAGGCGATGTATGGCACCGGGCAATTGCCCAAATTCGAGGAAGACAGCTATCGGACGACCAATGGATGGTGGCTGGTGCCTACCGCTGAGGTGACGCTGACCAATCTGGTGGCCGAGACAATCCTTGAGCCAGGCGCTTTGCCCAAACGCATGACCGCCCTGACCCAATGTTTCCGCTCTGAGGCGGGCAGCGCGGGCAAGGACACTTCGGGGATGCTGCGCCAGCACCAGTTTGAAAAAGTCGAGATGGTTTCGATCACCGCCCCCGATGACAGCCGCGCCGAGCTGGATCGCATGACCGCCTGCGCGCAGGGCATCCTTGAGGCGCTCGATCTGCCGTATCGCACGATTGTTCTATGCACCGGCGACATGGGCTTCGGCGCGCGGCGCACCCATGACATTGAGGTCTGGCTGCCGGGCCAAGACCAGTTTCGCGAGATTTCCAGTTGTTCGGTGTGCGGCGATTTTCAGGCGCGGCGCATGGGCGCGCGGTTCCGCCCCGAGGCGGGGGCCAAGCCAGAGTTTGTGCACACGCTCAACGGCTCGGGTCTTGCGGTGGGGCGCTGTTTGATCGCGGTGGTCGAGAACTATCAGCAAGAGGATGGCTCGATCACGATCCCCGAGGCGCTGCAAAGCTATATGGGCGGGGCGCGCGCGATTAAGGCTGATGGGTCTTTAGCTTAATAAGTTTTGGTCGCAATTTTCAGCGCTCGTTATAACCTGAAGTTATAGCGCATGGTCCAAAATCCAGCGCCGTAAAATGCGCCGCTCGATCGCCCCTGCGCGATTTGAATAGCTGCGCGCACCGCTTGGGCGCTCAAGCGAATGATCCGCCGCCGCTCGCCGCGCCGGATCGCGCGAGAAAATCGCAAAGGCAAAGGCGCGGCCATTTGTGCCTTGGATCACCCCAGAAAGCCCACGCACAAAGTTAAGCGAGCCAGTTTTCGCGCGCACCTCGACCCCCGCCGCCGCCTCGCCTTTTCCATTGGCACCGGGCACAAAATACCGCCGCAAAATCCCGTCTAGCGCGCCGCTGTCCCAACCCGTACGCATCACCTGCGCCATGCCATGAGCGCTCATACGGTTCTCGTCCCCCAGCCCCGAGTGATCGACAAAGCGCATAAGCGGCGCATCAAACTGGGCGCGCACCCAAGCGGTCATGGCAGCCGCACTATCCGTCAGCCCAGTTTTGCCGCTGGCGGTTAGCCCGATCACCTCAGCGGTCAAATTGGTCGAAAAATGTAGCATCCCGCGCACCAGTTTGCTCAGAGGCCGGCGATCAAACTGCGCCAAAACCGTTGAGCCCTCAGGCGCAAGGCCCGCCTGCGGCATAGGCAGCGCCAGACCGCGCGCCCGCGCCAAAGTGCGAAACAAATCCGCTGTGTAAATGCCCGGCCGACGCACAGGCAACCAGCGTCCACCGGGCTGGGCCAGCGCCGAGGTTACGACCGTCCAGTGATCCCGATCCGCCCCTTCGAGAAAATCAAACACGGGCCCGCTGCGCGCCTGTGCCGAAATCCGCACCACATTACTGGGAGGGCGGCTCTTTTCAGCACGCCCCTCAAGGCGCAACTGGCCTTGCGCCGCATCTAGATCCCAAGCGAAAAACACCCGGTTGAAATTCGTATTCAGCCCCGAGATCGCCGGATTATACACCACATGTTCAGGCTGGCTGGCGTCGATCTGAAAAAGATCAGGCAGCGCGCCAGTATCATATAGAAACCGCCCCGTAATTGAGGTGATCCCCTGCTCGAGCAAACCATCCGCCAAAATGCCCAGCTCGTCACTATCTAGCACCGGGTCGCCGCCGCCCTCAAGGATGAGATCGCCCTCTAGAACCGCGCCGCGCACCGCGCCATTCGTGCGCAGGCGTGTGCGAAACCTGTAGTCCGCCCCCAGTTCGGCAAAACCGTAAAGCGTCGTCACAACCTTAGTGACCGAGGCCGGGGTCATCGGCGCATGAGGGCGATGACCTTCGATGATTTGGCCAGTTTCCACGTCAATCAGAACCGCCGAAACCTGCGGGATTGACGAGTTTTGCCCGATAAAACGCGACAGGGCGTCGTCTCGTTTGGTGGATTTTTGGTCGGGGGATATGGCGGAGTTTATGGCGGGGCGGGTTTTGGGCAGCATCGAAGCCTCGGGCGCGCCCGAGATCGCCCCCGATACCGTCCCAGACACCGCAAAAGCGGGCAGCACGTGGCCCAAGCCCAAAATCATTGCAATAGAAATAATTCGCAGTAGCGTCATACGAGCCTGTGCCGTTCTTATTGCCCACGTCATAGCGCGCCCGGCTATAACGGGCAATCCTACAACCAGCGCGATGACTGTAAGCCGATTTTCCTAAGAAAGCCCCAAGCAATGACATCTCTGCCCGAGTTTGAGCAATCCCCGCGTGATCCGGCTTTTGTGCAAGACCCCTACCCCGCCTATGAACGAGCCCGCGCTCTGGGTCCGCTGGTCTATTGGCGCGATTACGACCGGGCAGTGGCGCTGGATTTTGCGCTTGTGGATGGGATTTTGCGCGACCGTGATTGGGTGCGCGAGGTGCCGGAGGCTTTGCGCGGTGAGACGCCGGATCACTTGCGCGATTTTCGGGCGGTAGAGCGGTTTTCGCTGCTTGAGTTAGAGCCGCCTGTGCATAGCCGCATCCGCAAGGCGGTTTTGCGCAGCTTTACCCCGGCGGCGATCACCGCGCTTGCCCCGCCCATTGAGGCGATTTGCCATGAGTTGATCGATGACTTCCCCCCCGGCCCTTTTGATCTGCTGGCCGCCTATGCCGAGCCTGTGCCCGTGCGGGTGATCGCGCGGATGCTGGGGATTGACGAGACCATGGCCCCGCAGCTTTTGGCGTGGTCTCATGCGATGGTGGCCATGTATCAGGCGCGGCGTGATCTGGGCATTGAACATGCGGCGAACACCGCAGCTGAGGAATTTGGTGGCTTTATTCGCGCAGAGCTTGCGGCGCATCGGCGGGCAAGTCAGGGAACGGATCAAGGGCTTTTGAGCGGTTTGGCCAATGCCCCTGAGGCCGAGCGTCTGAGCGATGATGAGATCGTCTCAACCGCGATCCTTTTGCTGAACGCAGGCCATGAGGCCACGGTTCATACCATCGGCAATGGGGTCAGGGCTCTGGCGGGCATGGCCGATCCGGCGCAATATTTTGCGGATGACGC
>CAYLLD010000065.1:8968-15184 GCA_964384315.1 uncultured Rhodobacterales bacterium
CGCCGCCTCGAGCGGAGGAGATGACGGCGAGTCGGCGGCGGCCAGCAACGAGGTTTTGCGCCTCGATCCGCCGTTGCATATGTTTGAGCGTTACGCCTCTGAGCGCCTTGAGGTTGCGGGCCATGTGTTTGAGCCGGGGGCGTCCATCGGGCTTTTGCTGGCCGCTGCCAATCGCGACCCACAGGTTTTTGAGGCCCCCGCCGCCTTTCGCCCAAACCGCCCTGTGCAGGCGATCACTTCGCTGGGCGCTGGGGTGCATTTTTGCCTCGGCGCGCCGCTCGCACGGCTTGAGATGGCAATCGCTTTGCGGGTGCTCTTTGCGCGCTGCCCAAATTTACGCACCCAGCCCGCGACATTCGCGGACCGCTACCATTTTCACGGGCTTGAGGCCTTGTGGGTTGATCTGGGCTAAGCCGCAGGTTGCGCCGTCTCGACCAATTTCACGAAAAAACTTGCCCCCACGGGCGCAATTTCATCGTTAAAATCGTACTCTTGATGATGCAGACCTGCCGTGTCGCCTTGGCCCAGAAACACGTAAGCGCCGGGGCGTTCCTCTAACATATACGAGAAATCCTCTGCCCCCATGGATGGCGGGAAATCCGCGTCCACCGCCGCCGCACCCACGACCTCGCGGGCCACATCAGCGGCAAAATTCGTTTCGGCCTCGTGATTGACCGTCACCGGATAGCCGTAGTGATATTTCAGCTCGGCCTCCGCCCCAAAGGCGCTGGCGATTTGCGTGGCGATTTGGGCCATGGTCTGCTCGACCCATTTATTCGTGCCCGGCGTTAAAGTGCGCACAGTGCCGTTGATCAGCGCCGTCTCGGGGATCACATTGTCGGTCGTGCCCGTGTGAATTTGCGTCACCGAAAGCACCAGATCGTTCGCAGGGTCAATCATCCGCGAGCGGATCGCTTGCAGGGCCTGCACGATGTTCACCGCCACCAAAACCGGGTCGATCCCTTTGTGGGGCTGGGCCGCATGGGCGCCTTTGCCGCGCACCTCGATGTCGAAAAAATCCGCCGCCGCCATCAAGGCACCGGGGCGCATGTTAAAGCTGCCCTCGGGCGCGCCGGGCCAGTTGTGAATGCCGTAGACCTGCGCGATGTCGAACCGATCCATCATCCCATCGGCGCACATCTCACGCCCGCCGCCGCCGCCCTCTTCGGCAGGCTGGAAAATCAGCGCAACACGGCCCGAGAAATTGCGGGTCTCGGCCAGATATTTCGCCGCCCCCAAGAGCATCGTCGTGTGCCCGTCGTGACCGCAGGCATGCATCGCGCCCTCATGGGTGGATTTATAAGGCAGATCGCGCACCTCGGTGATCGGCAGCGCGTCCATATCCGCGCGCAGCCCCATGGTCGGCCCGGCCCCGCCCTTGCCGTTGATAATCGCGACGACGCCGGTGCGCCCGATGCCTTCGTGGATTTCATCAACCCCAAAGCTGCGCAGCTGCTCGACCACGAAAGCCGCCGTTTTATGGGTCTCGAACAAGAGCTCGGGGATCCTGTGCAGATGCTGCCGCCACGTCTTCATATCCTCGTGGAAATCGGCGATCCGGTTGATAACGGGCATAGGCGGTCTCCTAAAGAGAAGGGCGGCTGGGAATGGGCAGACGATTCGGTTAAGACTATGGTGGGTTTTATGCGGATTGAAGGCGAATATTATGTTCACGAGCAAACAAGAAATTGCCGCGTCAAATGCGCGCGTCATTCCCCAAGGCGGCGGCGTGGCGCGGCTGTTGGAAATCATGGCGCGGCTGCGCGATCCGCAAAGCGGCTGCCCGTGGGACATCGAACAGGATTTCGCCTCGATCGCGCCCTATACCATCGAAGAGGCCTATGAGGTCGCTGATGCGATTGAGCGCGGGGCTTGGGGTGAGTTGCAGGGCGAGTTGGGCGATTTGATGCTGCAAGTCGTTTATCACGCGCAAATGGCCGAGGAGGCGGGGCATTTTGCCTTTGCGCAGGTGGTTGAGGCGATCAGCGATAAGATGATTGCGCGCCATCCCCATGTGTTTGGCGAGGAAACCCGCGAGAAATCCGCCGAACAGCAGGTGGCGGATTGGGAGGCCATCAAAGCCAAAGAGCGCGCGGCCAAAGGGGCACAACAGGTCAGTGCATTGGACGGGGTCGCCCCGAACCTGCCCGCCATGACCCGCGCGATAAAGCTACAAAACCGTGCGGCGCGGGTAGGGTTTGACTGGCCCGATACGGGCGGTGTGATCGACAAGCTGATCGAAGAGGCGGGCGAGTTGGCGGAGGCCAAGGGCCAAGACGCTGACCGCATCGAGGATGAATTCGGCGATTTGGCCTTTGTGATGGTCAATCTGGCGCGGCATCTGGGGGTTGATCCCGAAAAGGCGCTTAGGCGCACCAATGCGAAATTCACCCGCCGCTTTGAGGGGGTCGAGGCCAAACTGGCGGCGCGTGGCAAAAGCCCCGCCACCAGTGATCTGCCCGAGATGGATGCGCTTTGGGATGAGGTGAAGCGCGAAGAGAAAGGCGCCTAACGCAGGATTAACGCACGATCCGCGAGTATTTATTACCCTCGATGCTGGCACCGGCCATCAACCCCTGCTGGCCATAAATCAGCGCATAAACCGGCTTGTTGAAAATCCCCGACGTGATCGTGATCGCCCCCGAAAAGCGTGGGATCGCATATTCCGCATCCACGCCCAATTCCCAGCCATCAGCGGTGCGAAAATCGGCCAAAGCCGCAGGGGTCATGAAAAAGAGCACATGGCGATAGCGCTGCGCACCGGCTTGGAACCCAACGGAGGCACCGATCAGCGAAAAGTAATCGACCTTGGCCCCGCCGATCATCAGCGCGCCTTCGCCGTAATTCGCGCCGTAAATAAAGCTGGCCTCATTCACCCGTGGCATCACCAACATGCCCTTGGCCTGCTGCGCCAAAGCCTCGGAGCCGGGGATCAGGGAATAAAGCTGCGAGAGCGCCTCGTCGACGCGGGCGTCAATTTGGGCGCGGTTCGAGGCCATGCGGCCCACGCAACCACTTGTGGAGAGAGCGCCGCCGGCTGCTGCACCCAAAATTGCGGTGCGCCGCGTTAATTTGGGCCCCGTTGCCTCGGGTTGCGTCACCTTGGGTTGCGTTGCCTTGAGTTGCGTCACCTTAGGCCCTGTAATCGTGCTCATAGAAGTCTCCTGTCTCAACTGCTCGTTTGGGCTTTTTTTGAATTTTTGCCGCCGCTTTTCGCCGCCGCTTTGATGCCCATTTGGGACGCAGATTAACGCAGTTTTATCGCCGCGTCCAAAGGTTTGCGTTCAGGATATGGTGAGGGGTTGAAACCGCCTTTGACCCAGTGTTTTCTTAGGCCAGTATTTTCTTAGGCCAGTGCTTTTCGATTGGCGATGAACCGCTCGCCCAACTCAAGGGTGTAACCCGCCAAAACGCTCAAAACCTTATCCGCCTCGACAGGATCACGCGCTTCGAGAGCGTCGGTCAGGCCCGTGTGAAGCTGCACGATTTGCTCGCGCGAGCGGGCAGAGAAGGTGATCATATTCATCAGCGGCTGCATGGCCTCAACGGCCCCAGCCAGTTGGTAGGACAGGATCGGGTTGCCTGCCGCATCCACCAGCCGTCGATGCAAGGACACGTCCGAAGCGCAAAAGGCTTCGTCGCTCAGCTTTGCGGCGCTTTGGCGGCGGATTTCGCTGCGCATGGCGGCCAGATCATCGGGGCTGCGCCGCGCGCAAGCAAGGGCGGTGCAGGACCGCTCAAGGGCAAAACGCGCTTCGCAAGCAACCGCAAAATCGACCTCGTTGATGGTCAAAAGCAGTGTGGATGTTGTCGCATGTTGGGTCTGCGCCTCGCGGTAAGACAGCCGTCTGACAAAAGCACCGCCCAAGGCCCCGCGCTCTGTGCGGATCAGGGATTGCGCCGCCAGTCGTTTGAGCGCTTCGCGGACAGTTGGACGGGACACATCGTAGCGTTCCGCCAGATCAGCTTCGGATGGCAAGCGGTCATCGGCGGTCAACTCACCACTGAGAATCGCATCACGCAGCGAGTGAGCGATCACCGCTGTCAGATCAGGTCTATGTTTACGAACAGTTTTTTTCATTTGTCATACAATTATTTGTAAGGCATTACAGGCTAAGACCTTGGGATACAAGGCAGCGTCCCGGGAGGGTCACACAACGACATGAACACCATTCGTGGTATAACCGCGGTGCAGTTGCACTGGCCCGCCTTTTTCGCAGCGCTTTTATTGTGCTGGGCCGCGCTATTTCTCATGGCGATCCCCGCCGAATTGCGCAGCCTCGAAGGCGTCTATGGCGCCGATTTAATCGAGATGATTTGCGGCGGTGCGTTTGGTGTCTCCAGCTTCGGCTCCACGTTTTTCATGTGGGCCTTGATGAGCGCGGGCATGATGGCCCCCACCGCCGTTCCGGCCTTTCGCACCTATGACGATCTTGGCCACGTCACCAGCACGGCCTTTGGCAAATTGATCGGCGGTTACATGACCGCCTGGATCGGATTCTCTGCCGCCGCCGCGCTCATGCAAGTCGCGCTGTTCCAAAGCGGCTTGATCGGTGCCCTTGGCCAAAGCCTATCCCTGCCCCTGACCATGGCGCTTTTGATCGGCGCGGGGCTCTACCAGTTCACCCCGCTCAAAGCCGCCTGCCTGTCGCGTTGCCGCGCCCCTTTGACGTTTTTCATCGAGCATTGGGCCAAAGGACCGTTCCATAACGGGCTCAAGCTGGGCTTGGATTGCGTTGGCTGTTGCTGGGCGCTGATGCTGCTTGGCTTTGTGGGCGGCACCATGAACCTCGCCTTTATGGGCTTGGCGATGGTCTTGATGATGATTGAGAAATTGCCTGAAATTGGGCGCTTTGTGACGAAACCTATGGGGGCGGTGCTCATTGCCGCCGGGACCCTGCTACCGCTATTTTAACGCGAAAGGACTGCCATCATGGCTTTTGATGCCACCACGATCCCTGATTGGACGCTGAAAGGCGAGTTGATCCTGAATTGCAACTGCACCGTGTTTTGCCCCTGCGTGGTCAGCCTTGGCAAACACCCCCCCACCGAAGGGTATTGTCAGGCTTGGGTCGGTATCCGCATCGACGAAGGCGCTTTTGGCGATGAGAGCTTGTCGGGTCTTAACGTGGGGCTGATCATGGACATCCCCGGCAATATGGGCCGCGGCAACTGGAAAGCCGCTGCCTATATCGACGAGACCGCGACCGACGAGGCATATGATGCGCTGGTTGCGATTTTCTCGGGGGCTGCGCGCGGCACGACGGGGCTTTTTGGCCTGTTGGTCAGCGAGTTTCTGGGGGCCGAACGCGCGCCTGTAACCTTTGAGACCGAAGGCAATGCGCGCCGTTTGATGGTCGGCAAAAAGATCCAAGGTGAGATCGTGCCTGTCACCAACTCGAATGGTGACGAGACCATTGTGCGCAACACGGATTATTGGATGGGCTCTGATATCACCGTGGCGGTGGCGACCAAATCGCGTGTGCGCGCCCATGGCCGTGTGTGGGATTTCGAAGGCCGCTCGGCCGAGATTTGTCAGATTGATTGGCAAGGGCCAACCTAACCAAGCCAAGCTAGACGGGTACAAAAGGCCGAAAAAATCAGGCCGAGAAAAGGGAGCGCGCCATGCAGACACATTTCGATACTATGGAACCGGGTCCGGCGAATTTCGTCGCGCTCTCGCCGATCTCGTTTTTGACCCGTGCGGCTGTGGTGCATGGCAACCGTGTGGCGACCAGTCATGGCACGCCGGACGGCCCCGTTGAGCGGAGCTGGGCCGAGGTAAACGAGCGCATTCGCCGCGTTGCCAGCGGTTTGACGGCGCGGGGCATCGGGCTGGGCGATACGGTGACGGTGCTTGCGCCCAATCTGCCCGAGCTTTTCGAGCTGCATTTCGCCGTGCCCATGTGCGGGGGCGTTTTATCGGCGCTTAACACCCGCCTAGAGGCGCGTACCATTGCCTATATCATCGATCACTCGGACAGCGCGCTGATCCTCGCCAGCACCGATCTTTTGCCCCTCGTGCAAGAGGCTTTGGCGCTGACCGAGCGTGGGCCCGAGGTGATCGAGATTGCCCTGCCCAGCGCCCATGCCAGCGGCAACAGCACCAGCACCAGCTACGACGATCTACTCATGGCCGCGCCCTTTGCACAAAGCGGGCTGCCTGCCGATGAATGGCAGGCTATCGCGCTGAATTACACCTCTGGCACCTCAGGC
>CAYLLD010000066.1:0-11244 GCA_964384315.1 uncultured Rhodobacterales bacterium
CTCGCCATTGCCTGCGCCATTGGTCTGGCCCTTGCCTTTGTGGTCTTTGGGCGCGAGCGCTCGATGACGGGCTGGAAACACGGCAAAGGCCTTGTGCCACCGCTTTTGGTCATTGGCGTGGTTCTTGGTTCAATTTACGGCGGCATCACCGGCATCACCGAGGCGGCGGGCATGGGCGCTTTCGCAGTGCTGATGATCGCGGTGTTTCGCGGAGAGGCCAGCGTGGCGCTTTTGTGGGATTCCATGATGCGCACGCTCAAATCCACCGGCACGATCATCTGGGTCACCATCGGCGCTGCCGCATTGGCCGGGGCCTATACCCTGGCGGGCGGGCCCAATTACATCGCCAACCTTATCGTTGGCTCGGAAATGCCCACGATGCTGGTGCTTTTGACCATGATGCTGATCTTGCTCTTTATGGGGGCCTTCATGGATTGGGTGGGCATCGTGCTTTTGATCATCCCGGTCTTTTTGCCGATTGTGCGCAAACTGCCCATCGAAGAAATCGGTCTGATTGGCCAGCTAGAGCCGCAGCACGTTGGCATTTGGTTTGGCGTGTTGTTTTGCATGAACATGCAGGTCAGCTTTCTCTCGCCGCCCTTTGGGCCAGCGGCCTTCTACCTAAAATCCGTCGCCCCGCCCCATATCTCGCTCACGGACATCTTTAAGGGGTTTTTGCCCTTCATCGCCGTGCAGTTACTGGCGCTGGCGGTGCTTTTGATCTGGCCAAACATTGTGACACTGCTGTTGTAGGAAAAGATGCTGACACCTGCCCAAATCCAAACGTTCAACACCCAAGGCTATCTGGTCCTTGAGGATGTCATCGACACCGCGACGCGGCTGGGCGTTATGGCGGAATACGCGGCGCTGATGGACGAGCTTTATGCGCGGTGGCACGCTCAGGGGCTGGTGCCTGCGCCGCGCGCGGGTATGGATTTCTGGGCCAAGCTGGATGCGGCTTACACGGCGGGGTTTGATTGGTATCAACCTCTTGATATCTCGCTGCCCCACGACGGGATCACCGCCGCCACGCCAATGCATTTTGGCCCGGCGGTTTTCAATATGGCGACCCATCCGGGTCTGCTCGACATCGTCGAGAGTTTGATCGGCCCAGAGCTGACCTCGAATCCGATCCAGCACGTGCGCATCAAACCGCCAGAGCATCTTGTGGCCAAAAGCGAGGCGCGGGCACATATCGTCTCGACGGATTGGCATCAGGACCGAGGCGTGACCCTCGAAAGCGCGGATCAGACCCAGATGGTCACGGTTTGGTTGGCGATCACCGACGCCACAATTGAAAACGGTTGCCTGCAGGTCAAACCCGGCATCGCCCCCGAAATGCTGCCCCATTGCACGCAAAAGCAGATTGGTATCAAAGAGCGCTACCTGCCCAAAACGGCGGCGGTGCCCACCCCGGTCAAGGCGGGGGGCGCCGTTATTTTTCACCCCTTAACGCCCCATGCCTCGCTGGCGAATACCTCAGAGGGTTACCGCTGGTCCTTTGATCTGCGGTACAATGTGACGGGCCAATCCACAGGCCGCGATCACTTCCCCAGTTTTATCGCCCGCTCGCGCGCCACACCCGCGCGTGAGCTGCGCGATTGGCGCCTGTGGAAATCGATGTGGGAGGATACCCGCACCGCCCTCGCCGCCGGCACCCATATCCCGCAACATCGTTGGCCCGCCGACGGGCCTTATTGCGCATAGATGAGCCTCATTCGCCTTGATCCCGCCGACAGCGTTGGCATTGCGCAAGTAAAGCTTGAGGCGGGGGCGCATATTGATGGGCTCACCGTCCAAGAGCCGATCCCGCCGGGGCATAAACTGGCCCTTGCGCCCATTGCCAAAGGCGCGCCGGTGCTCAAATACGCTCAAAAGATCGGCTTTGCCGCCACGGACATCCCCCAAGGCGCGCATGTGCATGGGCACAACCTGAGCTTTTCGCAGGTCGATGCCGCTTATGAGTTTGGCACCAATCTGCGCCAACTGACGCCGCCTAAAACCCACGACAGTTTTCTAGGCTATGACCGGGGCGACGGACGTTTTGGCACGCGCAATTACATCGGGATCGTCACGTCGGTGAATTGCTCCGCCACCGCAGCACGCCGCATCGCGGATCACTTTACCCCAGAGCGTCTGGCCGCGTTTCCCAATGTCGATGGGGTCGCGGCCTTTGTGCACGGTACAGGCTGCGGCATGGGCGGGGATGGTACGGGATTTGAGGCGCTGCAGCGGGTGATGTGGGGCTATGCGCGCCATCCAAACCTTGCGGGGGTGCTGATGGTCGGCCTTGGCTGCGAGATGAACCAGATCGATTGGCTCCTTGAGGCCTATGGGCTCGCCGAGGGGCCGCTTTTTCACGCCATGAATATCCAAAACGTGGCCGGGCTGCAGCGCACGGTTGATATGGGTATTGAGCGCATAAATGCCATGCTGCCCATCGCCAATAAGGCACAGCGCACGCCCTGCCCCGCCGCCGCGCTAAAAGTCGCGCTGCAATGCGGCGGCTCGGACGCGTGGTCGGGGATCACAGCGAACCCGGCCTTGGGCTATGCCTGCGATTTGCTGGTGCAGCAGGGCGGCACTGGGGTTTTGGCGGAAACCCCCGAGATTTACGGCGCCGAGCATTTATTGACCGCGCGGGCCTCTGACCCGGAGGTAGGCGCGCAACTGGTGGATTTGATCCGCTGGTGGGAAGATTACACCGCCCGCAATCAAGGCTCGATGGATAACAACCCAAGCCCGGGCAACAAAGCAGGCGGCTTGACGACAATTTTGGAGAAATCGCTGGGCGCGGCGGCCAAGGGCGGCACAAGCCCCCTCACCGCCGTTTATAAATACGCCGCCCCGGTGATGACCCCCGGCTTCACCTTTATGGATAGCCCCGGCTATGATCCCGCCTCGGTGACAGGCCAGATCGCAGGGGGCTGCCAGATCGTGTGCTTTACCACCGGGCGCGGCTCGGCCTTTGGCTCCAAGCCCGCCCCCACACTCAAGATCGCGACCAATTCCCCCATGGCCACCCGTATGGCCGAGGATATGGATATCGATGCGGGCCGGATCCTGTCACAAGGGCTGAGCGTCGAGGCCATGGGCCACGAGATTTACAAGGCAATCCTTGATCTGGCCTCGGGCACCCAGAGCAAATCCGAGGCGCAGGGCCTTGGCGATTATGAATTTGTCCCCTGGCAAATTGGCGCGGTTATGTAGGAGCGATCACATGAGCACACCCAAAATTGGTTTCATCGGCCTTGGCCTAATGGGCGGGGCGATGGTCTCGCGGTTGCAGGACCGCGGCTATGCCCTGACGGTCATGGGCAACCGCGACCGCACGGAATTGGACAAAGCGATCGGGCGCGGTGCCGCCGAGGCCACGAGCGCGCGCGAATTGGCCGCTGCCAGCGATATCACCATGTTGTGCGTGGGCACCTCTGAGCAGGTTGAGGGCCGGATGCGCGGCCCGGACGGTGTGATTGCAGGCATGACCCCCGGCGCGATTGTGATCGACTTTGGCACGTCGCTGCCAGCCTCGACCCGCGAGTTGGCGGGCGAGGTTGCGGCGGCTGGCGGCACCTATCTTGATGCCCCAATCGGGCGCACGCCGACCCATGCCCTTGAGGGCAAGCTGAACTTGATGTGCGCGGGCGACACAGCTGCCTTTGAGCGCGTGCATCCGGTCCTCAGCGATTTGGCCGAAAATGTCTTTCACCTAGGTGATGTGGGCAGTGGCCATACGATCAAGCTGATCAATAATTTCTTTGGGCAAACCATGGCCAATGCACTGGGCGAGGCCTTTGCGTTTGCGGATGTGGCGGGGATTGAACGGCAAAAGCTCTTTGACGTGATGCACGCGGGGCCCTTGGGCTCGCCCTTTATGGCGTTTTTCGCCGAATATGCCCTAACGGGCGATCCCTCAAAGCTGGCTTTTTCGATCCAAAACGCCACCAAGGATGTGGGGTATTACGATCAGATGACCCGTGATGCGGGCACCCCCTCTCATATGGCCCCGGCCCCGCTGATGGCCATGCGCGCGGCGCTTGATAAGGGAATGGGTGATCAGTTGGTGCCTGAATTGCTGGATTACTATTTGCAACAATTCAAGCGTGAGTGACGACGCACGCCTGCGCAGCAGCGCCTATGGACAGGGCGTCGCGCTGGTTCTCTTGGCCAATTTCTTTTTCTCCTTCGTGGACACGTCGACCAAATGGCTCTTGGGCGCAGGGCTGGTCGTCGTGCAGATCGCCTTCATGCGCTATGCGGTGCATTTCGCAATCACCGCCGCGCAACGGCTGATCCAAGGCAAGGCCAATTTCGCCCTGCCCCGGCGCATCCAAGGCTGGGTGCTCTTGCGCTCTTTCTGCCTTGTCTCGGCAACCCTCGTGAATTTTGTGGTCATCGGCCAGCTCTCGCTCGCGGTCACATCGGCGCTTTTGCATCTATCGCCCCTGTTTATCTGCCTCTTTGCTTACGTCATGCTCGGCGAGGCAATCACGCGGCATCATTGGGTCGCCATCGGGCTTGGGCTTTTGGGGGCGACGATCATCCTGTGGCCTTTTGGCGAGCGCATCGAGTGGATCGCGCTTTTGATGCTCTATCCGGCGGCAGCCATGGCGCTTTATCAGGTGATCACCCGCAAACTGACCCAAGACGTTCGCCCCGGCGTGCTGCAATTCGTCACTGGTGCGCTAGGCACCTTAGCCCTCGCCCCCTTTGTCGCGTTCAACTGGTCACCGCCGCCAAGCGCCTTGGCTTGGGGCTTGCTGATCGCCTTGGGGGTTTTCGCTTGGGCAGGTCACGAAGCGCTCACCCGCGCTTTTGCCCATGCCACTGCGGGGGCAATGGCACCCTTTGGCTACAGCTTCGTGGTGTTTCTGACCATCTCAGGGATGCTGTTTTTTGGCGAAATTCCCGCGGCCCATACGCTGATGGGGGCCGCGTTGATCATTTTGGCCGGGGTTTATTCGTGGCGCTTCCGGGACTAGGGCGCGGTTTCAGTTGATCCGTGCCAAAAGCGCCTCAAAGGACGGCCCCAAGGTCTCGACGATCACCGCAACCCCGGCCTTGGCGGGATGAATACCGTCAGGCTGCATCAGAGCGCGGCCCTCCGCTAGACCCAAAGCGCGTAAACCGCCCAAGAACTCAGGCGCATAAACCGCGCCAAACTCTGTCGCGACACCCGGATAAATCGCATCAAAATCGCGCTGATAGTCCGGCCCGTAATTCCCCGGGGCCTTAAAGCCGACCAAAAGCAGCGGCAGATCGCGCGCCTCCACCGCCGCCGCAATGCCGTGGATATTCGCCGCCGTCATCTCGACGGGCAAAGCGCGCAACAGGTCATTGCCGCCAAGCGCAACCATCACCGCGTCCACCTCATCGGTGAGCGTCCAGTTGATCCGCGCCAAGCCCCCCGCCGTGGTATCCCCCGAGACCCCCGCATTGATCAGCCGCACATCATGGCCCCGCGCCGCCAGCCAGTTTTGCATCTGCGGCACAAACCCGTCGCCATCGGGCAGGCCATAGCCTTGGGTCAGACTATCGCCCAAAGCCGCGATGACCTTTGTGTCCGCCAAAGCGGGCGCGTGGCCGAAAGGGGCCGCGAAAACCAGACAAATCGCGATCAAGAACTTGCGCATGGTGCAATTCACTCCATATTTCAAACAGACCCAGATTTGATAGAACGTTGATAGCACTGGCGCCACATGTCTACCCAATCTCTACAGGGCACCGCTCCTGACACTGCAATCGCTCTCCAAGACGTGCATCTGCGCCTAAGCGCCGGGGCCGGACCTGTGCATATACTTAAGGGCATCTCGCTCACGGTAAAGCCCCGCGAAAGCCTTGCGCTGATTGGGCCGTCTGGCTCGGGCAAGTCCTCGCTCTTGATGCTCATGGGCGGGCTTGAGCGCGCCAGCGCGGGGCGCATCCACGTGGCGGGCACGGATATCACTCAGATGAACGAGGACCAGCTGGCGCAGTTTCGGCAAGCCCATATGGGCGTGGTGTTTCAGTCGTTCCACCTGATCCCGACCATGACCGCGCTTGAAAACGTCGCCACGCCGCTTGAGCTGGCGGGGGATCGTGCTGCCCATGAAAAGGCCCGCGCCGAGCTGGATTTGGTGGGGCTGGGCAAGCGCGCGGGGCATTATCCGGCGCAAATGTCCGGCGGTGAGCAGCAACGGGTCGCCTTGGCCCGTGCCAGCGTGACCAATCCGCAGATTTTGCTGGCGGATGAGCCGACGGGCAATCTGGATCAGACCACCGGCGACACCATCGTCGAGCATCTGTTCTCGCTGCAACGGGACAAAGCCGCGACGCTGGTGCTGGTGACGCATTCGCGCGCGCTGGCGCAGGCTTGCGACCGGATCATCTCGATCCGTGATGGGCAGCTTGAGCCGTGAGATCGCCCGTGGCCCTCACGCTGGCGTTGCGCGAAATGCGCGGGGGGTTGCGCGATTTTCCGGTGCTGCTGATCTGTCTGGCCTTGGGCGTTTTCGCCATCGCCGCCGTGGGCTCGGTGCGCGCCGCGATCCAGACGGGGCTGACCTCTGAGGCGGCGCGGATTTTGGGCGGCGATGCCAAGATGCAATTCACCTACCGCTTTGCCTCAGACGATGAGCGCGCCTTTATGGCGGGGCTTGGCGGCACGGTTTCCGAGCTTGCGGATTTTCGGTCCATGGCCACGGTTGAGATCGACGGCCAGCTTGAGCGCGGGCTGACCCAAATCAAGGCCGTGGATGACGCCTATCCGCTTTATGGCGCGGTCAACCTCGACCCGCCCATGCCCCTGTCCGAGGCGCTGGCCACCCGCGCTTTGCCCGGGATCGTGGCCGAGGGCATTCTGCTGGATCGGCTGGGGGTGAGCGTTGGTGATCAGCTAAAACTGGGCACCCAAGCCTTTGAAATTCGCGCCCGTTTGGTCAGCGAGCCTGACAATGCAGGGGGCGGGTTTTCCTTTGGCCCGCGCTCGCTGGTGCGCCTCGATGCGCTGCAAGATGCGGGGCTTTTGGCCGCTGGCACGCTTTTTGACAGCGAATACCGCCTGAAACTGGACCCCGCGCAAGACCTGAGCGCCTTGCGCGATGAGGCCGAGGCGCGCTTTGAGCAAACCGGCCTGCGCTGGCGTGATCGGCGCAACGCATCGCCTGCGACGGCGCGGTTTGTCGATTGGATCGGCTCGTTTTTGGTGCTGGTGGGCCTTGCGGGGCTGATCGTCGGCGGGATCGGCGTCGCGGCGGCGGTGCGCAGCTATCTCGAAAAGAAAACCGCCACCATCGCCACGCTGAAAACCATCGGCGCGCGCGGGCGCGACGTGCTGGCGATTTACCTCATTCAAATCGGAATTCTCGCGGTCATCGGCATCACAATTGGGGTCGTGCTCGGCGCGGTGGTGCCCGTAATCATCGGCCAATTCGCCGCCACCACCCTGCCGGTGCCTGCGGTTTTCGCCATCTATCCGGCCCCGCTGATCGAGGCGGCGCTTTACGGCGCGCTCACCGCCGCGATCTTTGCGCTTTGGCCGCTTATCCGTGCCAAGGAAACCCGCGCCGCTGGGCTGTTCCGCGATGCCGCCCAAGACGGGAAAACATGGCCGAGCGCCAAATGGCTTGCCCTGATCGGCGCGCTTGTGGCCGGTTTGATCGGTGCCGCTGCGCTTTTGTCCGGCACGCCCATGCTCACCCTTTGGGTCGCGCTGGGCGTGACACTGGCCTTTGGCGTGCTGCTCTTGTCGGGCTATGCGCTAAACCGACTGGCCCGCCGCTTGGCAAAGAGCCGTCTGTTTCGTGGCCGCCCCGCTAGCCATCTGGCGCTGCGGGCCATCGGCGGGCCGCGCAATGACACCGGCGCGGTCATGCTCTCGCTCGGGCTTGGGCTGACGGTGCTGGCCGCGATTTCGCAAATTGACGCGAATATGCAGGCGCGCATTCAAGGCGAGTTGCCCGATGTGTCGCCGACTTATTTCATGGTCGATATTCAAAACGCCCAGCTTGACGGGTTTCTTGATCTGGCCCGCGCCGATAAGGCCGTCACCTCGATCGAGACCGCCCCGATGCTGCGCGGGGTGATCACGCGGATCAACGGTGAGACCGCCCGCGAGGTGGTGGGCGATCACTGGGTGCTGCGCGGGGATCGCGGGGTCTCTTACAGCGATGCCCCGCCCGAGGATGCGCAGATCACCGAAGGGTCGTGGTGGCCTGCGGATTATGATGGCCCGCCGCTGATGTCCTTTGCCGCCGAAGAGGCCGCCGAGATGGGTGTGGGCATTGGTGACAAGCTGACGATCAATATTCTGGGCCGCGACATCGAGGCCGAGATTGCCAACCTGCGGGTCGTGGATTTTTCGAACATGGGGATCAATTTCATCATCATCGTGAATGAGGCGGCGCTGGCCGGTGCGCCCCATAGCCATATCGCGACGGTTTACGCGGATGCGGCGGATGACGCGCGGCTGGTGCGCGGTTTGGCGGGCAGCTTTCCCAATATCACCGCGATCCGTGTGCGCGATGCCATTGACCGCGTGAGCGAGGCGCTTTCGGCCATTGCTGTGGCGATCCGCTGGGGGGCGCTGCCCGCGCTTTTGACCGGTTTTGTGGTGCTGATCGGCGCGGCGGCGGCGGGCGAGGGGCGGCGCACCTATGAGGCGGCAGTGCTTAAGACGCTGGGGGCCACGCGCCGCCGGATTTTGGCCAGTTTCGCCATGCGCGCGGGGCTTTTGGGCCTTGCGGCGGGGGCGGTTGCCCTGATTGCGGGCACCATTGGGGCTTGGGCGGTGATGGTCTTTGTCATGGAGGCGGATTTCACCCTGCACTTGCCTGCGGCCATGGCGGTGGTGCTGGGCGGGGCCTTAGCGAACCTTGTGGCGGGCTTGCTATTTGCGTGGAAATCTTTGGGGGTGAGCGCTGCGCGGGTGTTGCGCAGCGCTGATTGAACCCCAGAAAAAAAACCAAAGTGCACAGCGCAGCCCAAGGTTTGATCGGTAATTTGAACAAAATTCCACCCAACACCCCCGAAATTCCCCACAAATAGACTTGAAAATTAAGCCTGTTACCCCAATATCTAGTTACAAGTGAGCATGTCCTATTGGCATGCCAGTTTTTAACTTGATGGAGGATTAGATGTCCGAATTTGGTACCGTGCGCAGATCAGGCGTCGGCGTCAGCGCGGCCCAGATTGATGCGGGTTTGCGCGCTCACATGAACAAAGTTTATGGCTTGATGGCCATGGGCATGGTGATCACGGGCCTTTTGGCTTGGGCGATCGCTGGGCTTGCTGTGACGGATGACCCGTCGCAAGCGGCAGCGCAAATGCGCAATGGCACATTTCTGACCGATCTGGGCGCGGCGCTTTACTCGTCACCCCTCAAATGGGTTGTGATGTTCGCGCCTCTGGGCGTGGTCTTTCTCTTCGGCTCGGCGGTTAACCGTCTGTCCGAGAACGCCGCGCGTTTGGTGTTTTTCGTCTTTGCGGCGCTCATGGGTGTCTCGCTGTCGTCGATCTTTTTGATCTACACCGCGACCTCGATCACACAGACGTTTTTCATCACCGCCATCGCGTTTTTGGGCCTGTCGCTTTACGGCTACACGACCAAGCGTGACCTCTCGGGCATGGGCACATTCCTAATCATGGGTGTGATCGGTCTGATCGTCGCCTCGATTGTGAACATCTTCCTTGCCTCGTCGGCGCTGGCCTTTGCCATCTCGGCAATCGGCGTGCTGATCTTCGCGGGCCTCACCGCCTACGATACGCAAACGATCAAAAGCACCTACCTCGCCATGGCCAACAACGGTCAAAGCGATTGGCTGGGCAAAGCGGCCATCATGGGCGCCCTTAGCCTCTATCTGGACTTCTTGAACATGTTCCAGTTCCTGCTGATGTTCCTTGGCAACCAAGAGTAAGCACGCGCCAAGATCCAGCTTAGGCTGAAACAAACGATAAAACCCGGGCCAAGCGTCCGGGTTTTTTTATGGGCATTGCGGCTTAGAGCCTGCGATGCATCTCAATGACGGGAAACGAAATCCCCTCCATTAATTCGATCTCTATCTCTGGCCCCGCCGCAAATCCCATCGCTTGATAAAACTCACGGGCAGTGCGCGTTGAATAACACTGCATCTGCTTCGCGCCAAAGTGATGTGCCTCTTCGAGAGTGTAGTTCATCAAGCCGCGCGCCACGCCGCGCCGCAGCGCCGCCGGATCAACGGCAAAATGCCGGATATGCGCCGTTCCTAAATCAGTCTCACCCAACTCTTTGTCATCAAGCGGGCCATAGGGCGTCCATCCCCCGGCCCCAAGGATCGCACCAGCGTCGGTTTGGGCCACATAATAGGTCCCCGTCTCGACCAGACCCGGCTGCGGTTTGGTCATCAAAGGCACAGCGGTGACCATCAGCGAGGGCGGATAGTCCGGCTTCAACAACTTGGGGTAGCTGCGCTCAAGCAGCCCTTCAATCTCGGGCAGGTCCAGCATGGTGGCGGGGCGAATGGTAAACGCGCTCATCTCAAGTCACTTATGGCAAAACCAACAAAAAAGGGCCGGAAAACCGGCCCTGCGCTTAGCTAAGAAGTGGCAATCAAGCTTACTTGATCTTGCCTTCTTTGTATTCCACATGCTTGCGCACAACCGGGTCGTATTTATTCACGACCATTTTCTCGGTCATGGTACGCGCGTTTTTCTTGGCCACGTAAAAGTGCCCTGTGTCCGCCGTGGAATTCAGGCGAATTTTGATTGTGGTCGGTTTGGCCATCGTAAGCCTCCTTCGATTTGCCGCAGCGCATTGGTCAATGGCGCGGTCGCGAAACTCAGAAGCGTCCTTCTACATCCCTAGGCGTCCCTGTCAAGGGATACTCACAAAGCTGCCTCGGGCGGCGCGGTTGTCGAAAAAGGGCACCGGGCGCGAAGCAGGCCGCGAAAAATCGCCCCTTAGCAGCAGATCTTCAACCTCGGCGAGCACAACTTCGGTGATAAACGGCAGCGCCAAGGCCCGCGCCTCGCTAAGCCCGACCCATTGCAAATGCGACAGCTCGCCGCTTGCACCGGAAAAATCTGTCGCATCCCCCGCAACACACCGTGCATCGGCCCAAAAGAATCGCGCATCGAATCGGCGCGGCCGCCCCGGCGGCGTGATGGCGCGAAACACGTAAAAGAGCGCATCAAGCGCAGGGCGATGCCCGGCTGCGGCAAAGGACTGCCAACTCGGGGGCATATTTGGGGGTGGGCTCGCCGTGCCGCCCTTGGCCAAAGCCAGCCCTG
>CAYLLD010000066.1:11344-15005 GCA_964384315.1 uncultured Rhodobacterales bacterium
GGGGGCATATTTGGGGGTGGGCTCGCCGTGCCGCCCTTGGCCAAAGCCAGCCCTGTCTCTTCCCATAACTCGCGGACAGCCGCTGCCGCGCAGGCGGTCTCTGCCCCCTTTGCCGCATCATGGCAAAGACGCCGCGCCGCGGTCGGTTCAAGCTCTTTTGCGTCAAAAAGCCCATAATCCTCGGGATCCACCGCCCCGCCGGGAAAGACGAATTTATTCGGCATAAAGGCCGCGCCCTGCCCTCGCTGGCCCATCAAAACCTGTAGCCCGCCAGCGCTTTGCCGGGTCAGGATCACAGTCGCTGCATCTTTGATCGGAATATCGGTCATGGCGGCCAAGGCTAAAGCATCCCCCCGCACATCAAAACACATTCTTGCGCAAATAAGTCACTTTCCCGCGACGGAACCCGGCGCACCGCGCGTTTTACTTGTGAACCCAAAAGGAAGACGACCATGAAAAAGACATTTATCCTACTGACCGTGATCAACGGGCTGGTTGCGCCCATGGCGCTGGCAGATGGGCCACGCGGTTTTGACCTGCAGGCGATTGATGCTGATAGCTCGGGCACCATCAGCGCAGCAGAAGTTGCGGCATTTCACGAAGCGCGCTTCACCCAAGCGGATGCGAACGGCGATGGAATGATTGACGCCAATGAGATCGTAGCGCTGGTGCCCCTGCGCGATGGCGCGTCCTCAAAGCGGCAAGAGCGCCGGGCGGCGCGGCTGACCCGTCATCTCGATACAAACGAGGATGGGGCGATTTCGCTGGCTGAGTTTAGCGCCGATGAGCGGCAAAATCGGCTCTTTGCACGGCTTGATCGCGATGGCGACGGCACGCTATCTGCCGAAGAAATCGCAAAGGTCCAAGAGCGGATGAATAAACGTGGTGGCAAGCGGGGCGGAAAAAAGCAACGTGGCGGTGATGGCGCGGCGGATCGCATCTAGGGGCGCCATGATGACCCAGTTTGACGGCACAGGCTTCTGTCCTAAACTAGCGGGGTGCAACCGATGCTGGTGCATTGGGAAAAAACAAGGTCTTTGAAAAGCGGATGTCCATGCCCCTTGATGCAACCTCGCAAGTTTCGGATGACGCGTTGATGGTGCTGTTTGCCAATGGCGACAGCACCGCCGCGCAGACCCTGACCCTGCGCCTGCTGCCGGGGTGCTTTTCGCTGGCGCGGCGGTTGTTGAACAATGAGGCCGAGGCCGAAGATGCTGCGCAAGAGGCGATGCTAAAGCTGTGGCGGGCCGCGCCTAAGTGGCGGGCGGGCGAAGCCAAGGTCTCGACCTGGCTCTACCGCGTCACCACGAACCACTGTTTGGACCTGTTGCGCAAAAAGCGGCCGCAGGGCCTGCCGGAGAATTTCGATATGGCCGACGAAAGCCCCCCGGTTGAGGCTAGGCTGATTGCGACCGACCGGCAATTGGCGCTGAACAAGGCCATGGCCGCGCTGCCCGAACGCCAACGGGTTGCGCTGCATTTGCGGCATTTCGACGAGCGGCCCAATCCCGAGATCGCCGAGATACTCGAGATCAGCGTCGAGGCGGTGGAAAGCTTGCTTGCGCGGGGTCGTCGCGGTCTGGCGGCATTGTTACTAGATCAAAAAGAGGCCTTGGGTTTGCCATGAGCAACGACAAATCACCTGAATTGAGCCCCAAAGAGGCATCGGCGCTCGCAGCATTCTTTGATGAGGCGCGTGTTCACCAATCCGGGCACCAAACTGGGGACGAAACTGAGCCGAGCGATGAGCTTATGGCCCGGGTTTTGACCGATGCAAAGGATGCGCAGACGGCGTTTATGGCCCCGGTTAAGGCCAAGCGTGCGCCTAACGATGGCTTTTGGCATCGCCTGCTAGGCTCGGGTCTTCTCAAAGAATTTGGCGGGCCGGGCGGCGCGGTCCTTGCGGGCTCGGCGCTATTGGGCTTGGGCCTTGGGTTTTTCGGTGCCGATACGCTTAGCCTTTTGTCCGAAGGCGTGATTGATGGCGTAAATGTAGAGATTTTGGACGAAGGGCTGGGCGATCTGAGCGCCGAGCTTTCGTTTATGGAAGGGTAATATGACACAGATCGATGAAACACCGCCACGCAAGCGCAACTGGCTCTTGATCGGCTCACTCGCGCTCAATCTGATCATCATCGGCGCACTTGCGGGGGGGGCCATAGCTGGTGGCGGCAAGCACAAACGCGGCGGCCCCTCAGCGCAGGCGCAGGCATGGCCTTTCGTGTTTCGCGCGCTGCCAAAACCGCACCGGGCTGATGCCTTCAAGGGGCTAGAGCTAAATCGCGATGCCCATAAAGAGCGGCGCCGTGAAATGAGGGTCATGCGTGAAAACTTGATTGCGGCGCTGCAAAGCGAGCCCTTTGATGCCAGCCCCATCGAGGCGCTGGTGGCAGATCAAGCCGCTTTGGTGAGCGCGGCGCAGGCCGAGGCGGGGCGTGTCCTATTGGAAGCGATTAATGCGATGTCACCAGAGGAACGGGCGGCCTACGCCCAAAACCTGCAAAACCCGCGTAAGTTTCCATCGCCCAAGCGGCACTAGGGCGCGCCTAGGCCGCCGCAAGTTGGATGTTATTGCGCCCAGCTTGCTTGGCCCGCATCAAGGCCCGGTCGACGTCGCCCGCAACCTCTTCGGGGGTGCGCTGGTCACTAACCGCAAGCAAGCCAATGCTTGCAGTGATCGTGACATCTTGGAGGTTCGAGGTTTGCAGTGGCAGGGGCGCGCTTAGATTGCGCAGCACCCGCTGGGAAATTCCCTGAGCCTCAGGCAAGGTTGCGCCGGGCATCAGGATCAGAAACTCTTCACCGCCCAAACGCCCAACGACATCGGTGCGACGACAGTTGTGGCCCAGCCGCTGTGCGACCTCGCATAGAACCTGATCGCCGACCATATGTCCGAATTCGTCGTTGATCCGCTTAAAGTGATCCAAATCCAGCATGGCAACCGACACCGGCCCCCGCACATCGGGGTGTTGGGCAAGCATTTCTGAGAGATGGCGAAAAAGCGCACGGCGGTTGGCCAGCCCCGTAAGCGGGTCAACAAAGGCCAAACGCAGTTCTGCGCAAAGCTGCTCGCGGGCGCGGCCACGCAGGGCAAGGCGGCGCTCTAAAAGCGCCGAGCGAAACCCAAGCTCCGCCGACCCGCTATTCTTAGACACAATCTCACTGGCACCAGCGGCCAAAACACGGTTCGCATCCACATCTTCATCCGCCAGCGCGATAATCGCCTGTTGGTCGGTATCAAGCGCACCATATAAATCGTAAATTCGAGCCAAAAACGCCCGTTCCTCGGCACCATCCTGCGCCACCACCGAGACCTGACCCGGTGTCACAGGCGCAAGGGATGAGGTGAGAGAGGTGACGCCGCTGAAAAACGGCTCGCAGCCATCATCATAACGGGCATCGCGCCACACCTGCCCACGCAGCGTGTTACGCTCTTTGCGCAAGAGCATGATCCGCCAGTGCCACATGGTCGGCCCGGCGCTTAGATCAATCAAATCATCCAGCCCAGCAGCCAGTGCCGTATTGTAAGCCGTTGCATCGGGCGCATCGCAGACCACGGCAATCGGGGTATCCAAAAGTTGCGGCGAGGCGCGCAGGCGTCCGGCAATATCAATCGCAAATGCCGCGTTGAGCGTATTAACAATTAAGACAAACTCAGGCT
>CAYLLD010000067.1:0-14909 GCA_964384315.1 uncultured Rhodobacterales bacterium
GGGGCGTCTTCGACAGATTTTCCACCAGTTGCACTTGCCGCTGCCACAGGAGCCGCCGCAGCTTGCGTCGACACTGTGCCACCGCCGGCAGACATAGCGCCAAGCACGCCGCCCGCAGCAACAGTCGCACCTTCGGCTGCTGAAATTGATACAATCACGCCAGCCGCTGGGGCAGGAACCTCGACCGATACTTTATCAGTCTCCAACTCGCACAAAATCTCATCCACGGCGACACTATCGCCAACGGCTTTGAACCATGCCGCAACAGTTGCCTCGGAAACGCTTTCACCTAGTGTCGGCACCGCAATTTCAGTGGTAGTCGCTGTTTCATTTCCCGCGCTCGGTTTTTCGGCTGGCGCGGCCTGAGCTGCAGGTGCCACAGCCGGGGCGCCGCCCTCAGCAATGCTCGCAAGCAGCGCGTCGACGTTTACTGTGGCACCTTCGGCAGCCACGATCTCAGCCAGCACACCACTGGCAGGTGCTGGGACCTCAACCGTAACCTTGTCGGTTTCTAGCTCACACAACATCTCATCTTGCTGTACGGCGTCGCCAGATTTTTTGAACCACGTAGCGACAGTCGCTTCTGTGACACTTTCGCCCAACGTGGGGACACGAACCTCAGTCATTTCAACTGTTCCTTGTGCTTACACTGACAGCGCATCATCGATGAGCGCGGCCTGTTCAGATTTATGTTGTGCGGCCAGCCCGGTCGCAGGTGATGCCGATGCCGGACGACCGGCGTAAGTTGGGCGACTAAACTTGGCGTTGATACGTTGCAGCGTCCATTCGATATTGGGCTCGACAAACGTCCAAGCGCCCTGATTTTTTGGTTCCTCTTGGCACCAAACAAAATCGGCCTTCTTAAAGCGCTGAAGTTCTTTTGTCATCGAGAGTGCGGGGAATGGATAGAATTGCTCCAATCGCAGCAGATAGATATCGTCGATGCCACGGGCATCGCGCTCTTCGAGCAAATCAAAATAGACCTTGCCCGAACACAGAACCACACGACGAATTTTGTCGTCTGATTTTAGTTTGGTTTGCGAATTCCCATACTCTGCATCATCCCAAAGGACCCGGTGGAAACTGGAACCCTTGGCCATTTCGTCCAATTTGGAAACCGCGAGCTTATGCCGCAACAGCGACTTGGGCGTCATAAGGATCAGAGGTTTACGGAATGAACGGTGCATTTGGCGCCGCAAAATATGGAAGTAGTTTGCGGGCGTTGTGCAGTTGGCAACGATCCAATTGTCCTCAGCGGACATTTGCAAAAACCGCTCTAACTTGGCTGAAGAGTGCTCAGGGCCTTGGCCTTCGAAACCATGCGGCAGCAAGAGCACAAGGCCGGACATGCGCAGCCATTTTCGCTCACCAGACGAGACGAATTGATCAATCATGATCTGCGCGCCATTCGCGAAGTCACCAAACTGGGCCTCCCAAAGCGTCAGCGCATTGGGCTCGGCCAGAGTGTATCCGTACTCAAATCCAAGGACCGCATACTCAGACAGCATTGAATCGATGACTTCGTACTGCGCCTGATCCTCGCGGATATGGTTGAGCGGCTTGAAAATTTTCTCGCTCACCTGATCAATAAGGCCAGAGTGTCTTTGGCTAAATGTGCCGCGGGTACAATCCTGACCAGAAAGACGAACGGGGAAACCCTCGGCAAGCAGCGACCCGAAGGCCAGTGCTTCGGCAGTTGCCCAATCGATACCAGCACCAGCGTCAATGGCTGTCTTTTTATTATCAAGCATGCGCTTAACGGTTTTATGCGGATTGAAATCGGCCGGAATTTTTGTGAGCGCCGCACCAACTTCCTGAAGCAAGTCCATGTCGACGGCGGTTTCGCCGCGCTGATACTCGCCTTCGTTTTTGCCCATGCCGGACCAACGCCCATCGAGCCAATCTGCCTTATTCGGGCGGAATTCCTTACCTGCCTCGAACTCTTCGTTCAAAGTGGCTTGGAATTGCGCCTTCATATCCTCAATTTCGCCCTCGGGGATCAAACCGTCAGCGACGAGACGCTCAGTATAAAGTTGAAGCGTTGTTCGATGCTTTTTGATTTCTGTGTACATCTTGGGCTGGGTAAACATCGGCTCATCGCCTTCGTTATGCCCAAACCGCCGATAACAGAAAATATCGATAACCACGTCCTTACCAAACTTTTGGCGAAACTCGGTGGCGATCTTCGCCGCATGGACGACCGCTTCGGGATCATCTCCATTCACATGGAAAATCGGCGCTTCGACCATCAACGCGATATCCGTGGGGTACGGAGACGAACGCGAATTATGTGGTGCGGTTGTGAAACCAATCTGGTTGTTGACGATTAAGTGGATTGTACCGCCGGTGCGGTGCCCCTTAAGACCCGACAATCCAAAACACTCCGCAACAACGCCTTGCCCTGCAAAAGCGGCGTCACCGTGAAGCAGAACTGGCAGAGCGGCCGTGAATTTTCCGGTTTCGAGCTGGTCTTGTTTCGCGCGAACTTTGCCTAACACGACCGGGTTAACCGCCTCCAAGTGAGATGGGTTTGCTGTCAGGCTCAAGTGAACGCTGTTGCCGTCAAAGGTGCGATCCGATGACGCCCCAAGATGGTACTTTACATCGCCCGAACCTTCGACCTCTTCGGGCTTGAAAGACCCACCGCGAAACTCATTGAAAATCGCGCGGTAAGGCTTGCCCATAACATTGGCAAGAACACTAAGGCGCCCACGATGGGGCATCCCGATAACAATGTCTTTGACGCCCAAAGCGCCGCCACGCTTGATGATTTGTTCCATGGCCGGAATCAGGGCTTCGCCGCCATCAAGCCCAAAGCGCTTGGTCCCCATGTACTTCACATGAAGGAACTTCTCGAAGCCCTCGGCCTCAACCAGCTTGTTCAGGATGGCTTTTCGGCCAGTCTTTGAAAACTGAATTTCTTTTCCCAGACCTTCAATCCGTTCCTTGAGCCAGCCGGACTGGTCAGGGTCAGAAATATGCATGTATTGAAGGGCAAAAGTGCCACAATAAGTGCGCTTAAGAAGTGCAACGATCTCACGGATAGAGGCCGTTTCAAGCCCCAGAACCATGTCCAGAAAGACGGGCCGATCAAGGTCTTTTTCTTCGAAGCCGTAGTTCGCTGGATCAAGTTCAGGATGCGGGTCACGCCCCGATATTCCGAGGGGGTCAAGATCAGCTGCCAGATGTCCGCGATGCCGATAAGCGCGGATCAACATAAGAGCGCGCAGGCTGTCTGTAACCGCCTGACGCATTTGCCCATCATCGAGTTTTACCCCAATTTCGGCGGCTTTTTTCGAAACTTTGTTTTTGACATTGGCTTCTGGATCGGCTGCCCATTGACCGTCTAGGGCCGCCGTCAGTTCGTCGTTCGGCCGCGGGGGCCAATCTGCTCGCGACCAACTCGGGCCCGAGGCCTCACGTTTTACGTCGCTTAGATCTTCGGACAGTCCTTTGAAATAGGCTTGCCATGCTTCATCCACAGCAGCCGGGTTGTCCGCATACTTCGCATAAATCTGTTCGATATAGGCCGCATTGTGGCCTTGTAGGAACGACGAAGAATGGAACTGGTCGTTTGACGGTTGATCGGTCATTTCATCTGCCCAATATTAATCTAAGTCCGGCTTATTTGCGCCCGACTGATATGCCGGACGCCCATTATTTGTATGCGGCTTTAAGTGGCAGCACGCCGTGCCGCCTGATCAACCGATGGCTGTCAGAACCGCCTCGCCAAGTTTTGCAGGACTTTCCGCCACAACAATCCCAGCGCTTTTCATCGCCTCGATTTTGTCGTCTGCGCCACCTTTACCGCCAGCAACGATAGCACCAGCGTGCCCCATCCGACGACCCGGAGGTGCTGTTCGTCCAGCGATGAAGCCCGCACAAGGCTTAGAACGCCCCGCTTTTGCTTCGTCTTTCATGAACTGAGCAGCTTCTTCTTCCGCAGATCCACCGATTTCACCGATCATGATAATCGATTGGGTATCTGGATCGGCAAGCAGCATCTCCATCACTTCGATATGTTCGGTGCCCTTGATCGGATCACCACCGATCCCAATGCATGTCGACTGGCCAAGACCAATAGCCGTGGTTTGGCCGACCGCTTCGTAAGTGAGCGTACCAGAACGGCTGACAACGCCAACAGAGCCCGGCTTATGAATATGACCCGGCATAATACCAATTTTACACTCACCCGGGGTAATTACGCCCGGGCAATTGGGCCCGATGAGACGCGATGAAGATCCTTCAAGCGCGCGCTTGACTTTCATCATGTCTAGAACTGGAATGCCTTCGGTGATGGCGATAATCAACTCTAGCTCAGCGTCGATTGCTTCAAGGATCGCATCAGCGGCAAAGGGCGGTGGCACGTAAATTGCCGTCGCATTTGCACCCGTTGCGTGCTTTGCCTCATGTACGGTGTCGAACACTGGCAACCCGATATGGCTCGTGCCGCCTTTGCCCGGCGTCACGCCACCAACCATCTTAGTCCCATACTCAATGGCCTGTTCGGAGTGGAACGTGCCTTGGGATCCTGTCAGGCCCTGACAGATTACTTTTGTATTTTTATTTACGAGGATTGCCATTTCGGCCGTCTCCTGAATTTTTTGAACCTACGGTCCATTATTTTGCCACCAACTATAGCGGTTGCTGATCTAGCCCTTAACCGCTTTGACGATTTTCTGCGCAGCGTCACCCAGATCATCTGCGGCGATACAATCGACATCGCTTTCATTGATGATTTTCTTGCCAGCCTCGACGTTTGTGCCTTCAAGCCGCACAACAAGCGGAACCTGCAGGCCTACTTCTTTAACGGCTGCCACGACGCCATCCGCGATCACATCGCACCGCATGATCCCGCCGAAGATATTCACGAGAATACCTTTCACGTTCGGGTCGGAGGTGATGATCTTGAAGGCTTCGGTGACTTTTTCTTTGGTAGCGCCACCGCCAACATCGAGAAAGTTGGCCGGCTCCGCACCGTAGAGTTTGATGATGTCCATCGTTGACATCGCAAGGCCCGCACCGTTGACCATACAACCAATTTCACCATCAAGTGCAATGTAGTTGAGGTCGTGCTTTGAAGCTGCCAATTCTTTGGGATCTTCCTCGGTTTCATCACGCAGAGCCATAATGTCTGGCTGGCGATAAAGAGCATTGGAATCGAAACCAATCTTAGCGTCGAGGCACTTCAGATCGCCTGTATCCGTCACGATAAGCGGGTTAATCTCAAGCATCTCCATGTCTTTTTCGACAAACATCTTATAGAGCGTCTGAACGAGCTGAACGCATTGTTTGATTTGCTTGCCCTCAAGCTCTAGTGCGAATGCAACGCGCCGCCCGTGGTAGGAAGAAAATCCAGACGCGGGATCGACAGAAAACGACAGGATCTTTTCCGGTGTTTCCTCGGCAACCGCCTCAATATCCATTCCGCCTTCGGTTGAACAAACGAACGATACGCGTGATGAAACCCGGTCGACCAAAACCGCCAGATAAAGCTCGCGTGCAATGTTTGATCCGTCTTCAATGTAGACGCGGTTCACAACCTTGCCTGCTGGTCCGGTTTGGTGGGTTACCAAGGTGCGTCCCAGCATCATCTCTGCAGCGGATGCCGCGTCAGCAACTGACTTTACGACCCGAACTCCGCCAGCTTCACCGGCCTCCGGCTCTGTGAATTTGCCTTTTCCGCGCCCGCCAGCATGGATTTGTGCTTTTACGACCCAAATCGGACCTTCCATCTCGCCTGCTGCAGTTTTTGCGTCATCTGCCTTCAAAACGATGCGTCCATCGGAGACAGGTGCCCCGTAGGATGCTAGAAGTTGTTTGGCCTGATATTCGTGAATATTCATGTGGCGTCCTTTGTGTATCGCTGCGGCAAGTTATCGATTAATCCGCACGAAATCTCCGTTGATTGACGGTCATTCATCCTATGGCACGAGGCTTTTGCGTCAGATACCGGAAATTTTTTATTAAAGTCGGATAATTAACTGCGTAATACTTTTTGTGATCACAAGAAAAAAATATGTGATCACATGAAGGCGTACCGATTCGTTTTTTGATTAAAATCGACTCAAATCTCGCTGTGACAAAAAAAATGCGCCCGAAAAACGGGCGCACAATTTCTTAAACTCAGCCGGTGGCTGATCTAATCACACAAGAGTGTCGTCGATACCTTTACAGGCTTCAACCAACCCCGTTACGGCAGTAACCGATTTATCGAACATTGCCTGTTCATCTTTGTTAAGCTCAACTTCGACAACGCGCTCAACGCCGCCGGCGCCAATAACCACTGGCACACCAACATAAAGTCCCTTCAAACCGTAGGCACCATCAACAAATGCAGCACAAGGAAGCACGCGTTTTTGATCGCCCAGGTAGGCCTCAGCCATAGCAATAGCACTGGCGGCAGGTGCGTAATAAGCGGAACCTGTCTTAAGCAAGCCTACAATTTCAGCACCGCCATCTCGGGTTCGTTGAACGATTTCATCTAGCCGATCCTGCGACGTCCATCCCATCTTTACTAGATCGGGTAATGGAATGCCCGCGACCGTTGAATATCGTGTCAGTGGCACCATAGTGTCGCCGTGTCCGCCCAATACAAAGGCGTTTACATCCTTGGTGGAAACATTGAACTCAGATGACAGAAAATATTGAAAGCGGGCCCCATCGAGCACACCGGCCATTCCAACCACGCGCTCGCGAGGAAGGCCCGAGAATTCACGAAGCGCCCAAACCATCGCGTCGAGCGGATTGGTGATACAGATAACAAAAGCGTTTGGCGCATGGGTCTTAATGCCCTCACCAACAGCTTTCATTACTTTCAGGTTGATCCCAAGAAGGTCATCGCGGCTCATACCAGGTTTGCGTGGCACACCAGCGGTTACGATGCACACGTCAGCATCAGCAATGTCAGCGTAATCAGTGGTTCCGCTGTATGCCGCGTCAAACCCTTCGACGGGGCTACTTTCTGCTAGGTCCAAGGCTTTTCCTTGCGGAATGCCGTCAGCGATATCGAACAGGACAACATCGCCCATTTCTTTTAGGCCAGCTAGATGAGCCAACGTCCCACCGATCATACCTGACCCGATTAGTGCAATCTTTGCTCTTGCCATGTGCAAGTCTCCGCGTATGTAAATGCCGGCGCGACGTAACCTGTTTGCGCATATCACGCAAGGTTACCCGCGCGTTGCATCCTTTTGATCCGTTAGATCGTATATTTCAAACCCTAAGAACTTATTCCCTAACATCCCTTTAGGGACTAAGCTGCCTCTTGGCTATTGCCAACGTTTGCATCTTGTTCAAATTTGAAAAGCGCTGTCATTTCACCCAAATCGTCAGCCTGTTTTGCCAAGCTTTTCATGGCCGAAGCTGCGCTATCTGCATTGTGTGCGTTGACTTGGGTGTTTTTATCCAACTCTGAAATCGTGGCATAGATTTCTTCAATTCCGCTGGTCTGTTCCTCGGTAGATGAGAGAATGTCGCTAATCTGGACTGCGGTGCCTTCGATGGATTCAATAATTCGGCTTAGAGCTGTTCCGGTTTGATCGACCAATTCCGCGCCGTCTGATACTTTTTTGCGACTGACCGTAATCAATTCCTTTATGTCGCTCGCAGAATCCGAAGCTCTTTGAGCTAGCGTTCGAACTTCGGCGGCGACGACGGCAAACCCTTTACCTGCCTCACCGGCACGCGCCGCTTCAACCGCGGCATTGAGCGCGAGCAAATTGGTTTGGAAGGCGATCTCATCAATCACACTAGTGATTTCTGTTATCCGTTTCGAACTTTCCTGAATGGCTTCCATAGCGCCAATTGTCCGCTCGACCACTGACTGGCCTAGTTGCGCGCGCTCTTGTGCCTCACGCGTTTGTTCAACGACATCTTTTGCGCGATTGCTCGTGTCGGTTACCGACCGGCTAACAAGTTCCATTGCGGCATTCGCCTCTTCAAGCGCCACCGCTTGAGCTGTGGCCTGCGAAGAGATTTCTTGGGAGTTGCCCGTTGCCGAAGAGATCGAACTGCCCATATCACCGCTTGTTTCACTAATCTTACCAACAAGATCGGACAGCGCTAACATGGACTGATGGAACCTAACCTGAACCACGCTAAAGCGCCCAGAATGCTCGTGTGCAAAATTTGCTGTCAGGTCGCCCCGTTCAAGCTGCTCCATCGCATCGTCAAGATCAGACAAAAATACGGAAATATTCTCGCAGAGGTCATTTATTCCTGAGCTAATGGCGACAAATTCATCTTGTTCCCCTGAACTCGGAATGCGCTTATCGAACTCTCCGAGCTTCGCAGCCGTTACAACGCCCCCGATGCCGGCATTCAGGCGCTCAACCAGCGCGGTACGCTCAATCTCGGCCACTTGGGCTTGCTCTTTTTGCTTTGCATCCGCCATGTCAGCATTTTTCAAATCGTTGCGGAAGGCCTCAAGGTTGAGTGCCATGCTGCCAATTTCGTCTTTTCGGTCTTGATTTGGAATTTCGGCGTCAAATTCGGAATCCGCCAGCCGGGTCATAGCCTCGCCGAGGCCAATAATTGGGGTGGACACCAACCTGTTCATTAGAAACCCAATCAATAGGGCACCAATAATCGCGCCTGCCACGCCTATGCCGACCAGCAACGCCATATTTTTGTGCATAGCAGCGACCATTAGCTCATTAGACCATTGAACCGACAAATATCCCACGAGGCTTTCTTTTGGGCCAAACACAACGGGAACGGTTAAGGTGTTTTTCGCCTGCCATTCTGCTTCAACGCCGGGTGCACCGCTATTGCTTGCTCGTTCTTGATCTGAGCCGCGAAATTCACCCATGTCGAAGAGTAGATTGCCGTCTCTATCAAATGCCGCGATCCAAGCGGCCGCCCCGCCTGTTTTTTCTAGAAAACTCGCAAAGGCGGGTTCCAATTTATCCGCCTTTCCAAATTTTACGGCTCCGCCGATATTGCCCGCGACCATACCGACCGTTAGGTCGGCTTGGCCGCGCAAATCGCGATCCATCTTTTGCATTTCAAAAACCAGCGAAAAGCTAATTATTCCGCCCGCAAGCAACAACATACAGGCCGCCGAGATTAGCTGAATGCGCTGTCCGAGTTTCAAGCCGTTCGTGTGTGTCATGGCTTCCTCAAGTTCAAAGATGAATTACCAGTTTGGCCGAGCAACTTTGGCCAAGCAATTTTGGCCGAGCAACTTTGGTCGAGCAACTTTGGTCGAGCAATTTTGGTCGAGCAATTTTGGGCGACCTACTCAAGAAGACCGACATCGACACCAAACGTCACTGCGCCCAAAACTTCATCATTGGCCGGGTCGGTGATCGCCATTGATAGCTGCACTTGATAGGTCTGCGTGCTTTCATCAAATTCGACTTCACTAATGTGAATAGCGCCCGCACCGGCACCGAAGGTCTCTTGCCACTTCGCCTCATCACCCTGCCAGTAGTCGGAGGTGACCGAGCTTTGACCGACGTTCAAGCCGCGGTTATCCATAACGAAGACCTCTGTCACAACGCCCTCAGCACTATCTTGCATGTCAGTTAGAAACTGCGACACGGGGCGCGAAAGCACTTCGTTGATGAGCGGTGCTGATCCAGCACCAACCTCGCCGCGCCACGTGTTATCAAGGGCAACGATATCACCCTCTGACAAAGCCGCATGATCGGCATTTTGGTCTTTGATCGCTTGCATAACGACCGGATCCTGAACCCAGGCATTGAGTGTTGACCCCGCCAATTCGGTCAATGCGTCGTCATAATCGCCAGCCAGTGCAGCAGTTACTGGTGCAAATGCGACCAAAAAAGTTGTGGAAAAAAGAACGGATTTCATTGGGATCCTCCAAAGTTGGACTTGGGTCAAACTCGATTGCAATCGATGCGTGGCGGCTTGTTAGGCCTATTCAGTAAATAATTTGATACTTTGCGTCGCGTGTATCGCCATAAAATGTTGTGTTTGTTCAACTTTGGTATGGTAGAATATTGCTACTCCCCCAGCATCAAAGGCGCCGATGGGCGCGCCAGACGCGCAGCTTGACCACGTGCATTTTCAGACGGAAGCTGGCACAATTAGGGTAAGAGTTTATCCAAAAGGGGTTCGCCATGCAGATCGAATGCGTCGCCGATACAAGATCAACGCTAGGAGAGGGTGCTGTCTGGGACCCACGCGAGGGCGTCCTTTGGTGGGTGGATATCAAACAACATCTGTTGCAGCGATTTGACCCAGAGACAGGTGAAAACGCCACTTGGGATATTGGCGAGCCAGTGGGCAGTTTTGCCATTCGTGAAGCTGGTGGCTTCGTGCTTGCGACCCAAAGTGGCATTTGTCTTTACGACCCTGACACGGGCGAAAAGACCCTCTTGCATGAGCCCGAGAAAGAGCTGACCGGCAATCGGTTTAACGATGGCACCACTGATCGGCAGGGTCGGTTTTGGGCCGGGACCATGCGCGATGATGGGATCAAGGCCGAGCAAGGCTCGTTTTACCGCTTTGATCATGACCAGACGCTGCATAAAATGATGAGCGGGTTTTGGACGACCAATGGGCTGGCCTTTTCGCCCGATGGCAAGACGATGTATGCCGCCGAGAGCCACAAGCCGATCCGCAAAATCTGGTCGTTCGATTACGACACGCAAACAGGCACGCCGTCGAACAGACGGGTGTTCTTCGACACCGCCGGCATGAAGGCGCGACCCGATGGCGGGACTGTCGATAGCGATGGCTGTTATTGGATGGCCGGTGTGGATGGATGGCAGGTGCTGCGGATCACCCCTGAGGGCAAGCTGGATCGGACCATTGAGCTGCCCGTAGAGCGCCCGACTAAACCGATGTGGGGCGGTAAGAACCTCGATGTGCTCTATGTCACCTCGCTCTCGCTCGGGCTTGATCCAACGCGCCCACAGCCCCAAGCTGGCTCGCTGTTCGCTATCACTGGATTGGGCCAAACGGGCGTGCCAGACGCGCGCTTTCCTGCATAGATCATGACAAGGATTGCCTTTAGTGGCGGGTCGATTTTCGACGGATTTACGTGCCTAGAGGGGCATGTTCTGGTGACCGAGGATGGGTTTGTTCACTCGCTATCCCCCACAGTGCCCCCCACCGACGCCAAACAGATTGACCTTGCGGGGCGTGTGCTGACCGCTGGGTTTATCGACTTGCAGGTCAATGGCGGTGGCGGGGTGAATTTTGACGCCGACCCCAGCTTTGGCGCGTTAAAGCGCATGGCTGCCGCGCATCACAGCCTTGGCACGCGCGCGTTTTTGCCAACACTCATCACCAGCGATCCGCCGACGCAGGCCCGCGCAATCGCGGCAGTCATCAAAGCCATTGAAGCGCGCGAGCCGGGCATTCTTGGTTTGCATCTTGAAGGGCCACATTTGGCACGCAGTAAATGCGGCGCTCACGATCCCGCGTTAATCCGGCCCATGGGCCCGTCCGATCTTGCGGGGCTGCTTGAGGCAAAGACGCAGATTGAGCATCTCTTGGTCACGGTTGCGCCTGAGAGCGTGACCCCAGCGCAAATCTCAACCCTCGCAGAGGCCGGGATCACCGTGGCGTTGGGACATTCCGATGCCTCATTCGAAGAGGCTATGGCCTGTTTTAATGCCGGTGCCAGCATTGCCACGCATCTGTTCAATGCCATGAGCCAATTGGGATCGCGCGCGCCGGGCTTGGTGGGGGCGGCGCTTAGGCACCCGAACCTGCGCGCTGGATTGATTGCCGACGGGGTCCATGTCCATCCGCAAAACCTTGCACTGGCCCATGCGGCCAAAGGCACGGATGGTCTGTTTTTGGTGAGCGACGCTATGGCTGTGGCCGGGACAGATGACGCGCGTTTTCTTCTTGGGACGCGCGAAGTTTTTCGGCGCGGCGGCGAATTGCGCCTTGGCGATGGCACATTAGCTGGCGCAGATTTGATGATCCCCCGCGCCATCAAAGTGATGAAGGACAGCGCAGGCTTGGATTTGACAGACGCTCTTGCGATGGCAACACGCATTCCGGCTCAGGCAATGGGGCTGGCGGATGATCTGTGGCGCATCGCACCGGGGATACGGATTGATCCGGTTATTCTTGATGTAAAAAGCTAAGGGGCGCGCTTACTGGTCGTCCCACTCGTAAAGCGTCATGGTTTCCGCCTCTAGGGCATAGCCAACGCTGGCCAGATCCGTGGTCTGGATTTGGGTGCGCAAAATGCCTGTGACCCAAATCGCATCCCACATTTTCTCGGCGGGCCAAGGCTCGCGGGCATTCACAAAGACAATCTGATTGGGCGGCGGCGGCGGCACATGCATGCAAGCGCCTTGATAAGGCACCAGCAAAAACTGCGTCACACTGGTCGCGTCGAACTCAAGCGGCGTGATGTAGCCGGGCATTTTGATATGCACACCATTAAGCGCTTCGTTCAGCTTTTCGCCGTTCTCATCGAAAATCGGGTTCCAGGTGTCGTTGACCATGTCGATCTCACCCTCACCGATAATCTCGGAATAGGGCACACCGGGGGGGATCAGGTCATCCCAGATGATCTCCCGCGCTTCACTGGCGCCGGCGCGCCGTGGCAATAGTGGCAGGCCCAGCGCACTCAGGCCCAAGCCCAAGGCGGCGCGGCGCGTGTGAATGTTGGATATCCGTCTCATGTCCGGACGGTCATACCATCCGCAAGCGATAGACGATAGGCCCTCAGAGCAGGCACCATGCTCACAATCGCGCTAGCAAGGATCACCCCAAGGATCACCATAACCTCGCGCAGGCCCGGCGCTTGGATGGGCAGATAAAGCCCATAGGCCCGGTCGATCAGCGGCTGCGCCACAAAGAGCCCTATGTATAAAAGTGCAATGCCAATGAGCGCGCCGAGGGCCGCTGTGATCATCGCCTCGACCACCAAGAGCCCGAAAATCACCCTCGGGCGCGCGCCCATCGCCCGAAAAATCGCCATCTCGCGCCGCCGTTCATTGAGGCTAGAGAACATCACCGCCATCATCCCGATCAGCGCCGTGACCACCACCATGACCGACACTGCCAAAAGCGCGGTCTCAGCAATGCCCACAATCGCCCAAAGCTCTTGCAACGCGATGCCGGGTAAAATCGCCAGCAACGGCTCTTGGCGGTACTGGTTGATGGCGCGCTGCAAAGCGAAGGTCTTGAGCGGGCTTTCGACACCGATAAGCGCGGCGGTGATAGAGCTTGGGGTCAAATCCATGCCACGGATCACCTCGGTGGGCGTGGTTTTACCGGGGGTTTTCGCGCCGCTTTGCCAATCAACATGGATCGCCTCAATCGCCTCAAGCGAGACAATCACCGTGCGATCCACAGGGGTGCCGGTCTTTTGCAAAATCCCCGAAATGCGAAACGGCTGGTCGTCATGCTTGGAAAACGAAGCCAAACCATGGGCCACCACGATCGGGTCGCCAATTTTATAGCCCAAAGCCTCGGCCACATCCGCGCCGATCACCGCATCGTAAAGATCATCCATGATCGCGCCGCCCTTGAGGGCAAGCGGGCGATTTTGCCGGTATTTATAGCGCTCGAAAAAGGCCCGCGTGGTGCCCATCACTCGAAACTGCCGGTGACTATCGCCCAGAGAAATCGGCACGATCCAATCCACCCCCGGCATGGCGGCAATCTCTTGGTACGAGGTCCAACTGACGTTGTTGGTGGCATTGCCAATCCGAAACACCGAATAAAGCAAGAGCTGCACCGAGCCCGAGCGCGCCCCAACGATCAGGTCTGTATCCGAAATCGTATCCGCGAAACTTGCCTTGGCACCGCTGCGGATTTTCTCGACCCCCAAAAACAGCGCCACCGACAGGGCAATGGCCAGAACCGTCATGGCCACGGTCACCGCCCGCGCGCAAAGCGATCCCCATGCCAGCCGCAGCATCACGCCGCTGCGCGCTCAATCTGGGCAATCGCTTCCAGCTCGACCACCCGGTCAAAGCGCTCGGCCAGACGCGGATCATGGCTGACCATCAAAAGCGTGGTCTCGTTTTGGCGGATTTGCGCGAACATGAGATCGAGAAACGCGCTTTGGCTGCCTTCGTCAAGGGCCGATGTCGGTTCATCCGCCACGATCATCGGCGGGCGCCCGATCAGCGCGCGCGCCACGGCCACGCGCTGTTGTTGCCCGACGCTCAGATCGCGGGCGCGGCTTTCGAACAGCGCCTCGGGCAAACCAAGCGCTGTGCATAGATCAAAGGCCGCCGCCCGCGCATCGCCCGCACGCGCCTGACGCGCCGGCGCAAAGCGCAAGGGCAAGGTGATGTTATCGGCCACCGAGGCATAGGGCAGCAGGTTAAACTGCTGGAATATGACCCCCATGGTTTCCGCGCGAAACCGATCCCGCGCGCCACCGGACAGCGCCGCAAGATCCTGTCCGTTGAGATGAATATCGCCTTGCGAGGGCTGCACCGTGCCGCAAATCAACGACAAAAGCGTCGACTTGCCCGAACCACTGCGCCCAAGCAAAAGCACAGCCTCGCCTTTGGCCACACTGAACTCTGGCAGGTGCAACGTAAACGGCCGCCGTCCCGGCCAGCCGTAGGTTACATCGCTCAGGTTCAGCACAAAAGCACCTAGAAGAGGCCCTTAAGGTCTAGTTGTGGATTATCGCGCTCAACCTCAAACGCCTTTGCCCCGATGGGGCTGGCAACCTGCACTTCGACTTCCAGCGCGTTCGGGAACATCTCAAAATAGGCGAAGGTCACAGGGCTGAGTGCCAACGGATTAGCACAGGTAAGCTCATATTCAGCGTGGAACTCGGTATGCCCGGCCTCTTCTTCACCGTGTTCATCATGATCGTGTTCATCATGCGCGTGCTCATCATGGCCGTGGTCACCATGATCGTCATGCTTTTCGTCAGCATGCTCTTCATGGTCATGATCGTCATGCTTTTCGTCGGCATGATCGTCATGGCCGTGCTCATCATG
>CAYLLD010000068.1:0-14904 GCA_964384315.1 uncultured Rhodobacterales bacterium
AACATAGCGCTCAAAGCCCATACCGTCTTCAAAGACGAAGGGCAGCATGCCGGTGCGGTCGTCATCAAGGCTCTGCCAGACCCGCGCGCGCCACGACTGATAGCCGTTGGGGCGGCCCTCAAAAAACGGTGAATTGGCGAAAAGCGCCGTGGCCACCGGCTGCAGCGCAAGGGCCACACGGAACTTTTTGACCATATCCGCCTCGGAGCCGAAATCGAGGTTCACCTGAACCGTGCAGGTCCGGTACATCATCTGCGTGCCCGTGGTGCCGACACGGCCCATGTAATCGGTCATCAACCGATAGCGGCCCTTGGGCATCATCGGCATCTGCTCGTGGGTCCATTCGGGCGCGGCGCCCAGACCAATGAACCCCGCACCGATGTCATCAGCGATGGATTTCACCTCGACCAGATGGGCGTTCACCTCGTCGCAGGTCTGGTGAATGGTCTCCAGCGGCGCCCCCGACAGCTCAAGCTGCCCCCCCGGCTCAAGCGAGACATTCGCGCCATCCTTTTCAAGCCCGATGATATTGCCGGCCTCATTGACCGGGGCCCAGCCGTAGCGGTCCCGCAGCCCCTCAAGCATCGCACGGATCGAGCGCGGCCCGTCATAGGGCAGCGGCGTGCGGGTCTTGAGGCAATAGCCGAATTTCTCGTGTTCGGTGCCGATACGCCAATCGGCCTCGGGCTTGCACCCGTCTTCCAGATAGCCCGCGAGTTGATCAGAACTCTCAATCGGGCCGCCGCCTTGTTGTGGAATTGACATGCGCGCTCTCGTTTCCCTCTAGCCAAGGATGAAAGAGTTAGTCGCGCGGCTAAGCTAACGCAAGTGGGCCTGCCACAGAGTTTGTTTCAAGCCGCGCGGTTTACGCAGGCTATCATGCACCTTTTGCAAGCTAACGCCGGGCAATTGAGAGAAAAGATCAGTCAGCGCGGCGGCGTTTGGGGCATCGTGAGGGATGCGCACAAATGGCCCTTCGCTTTGGTGCAGCACCCAGTGGCCGTCAAAAAGATCAAGCCGAACAAGGTCTTTAATCTCGACAAAACCGCCAGTTTGCGGGCCAAAATAGCCGATGCGGTGCTCATCGAGGATCACGACCCCTTCGGCCACACCGTCGGTTTTGATCCGCGCGCGCAGGATCGCTTGATAGGCCAGAACGCAAAACACCAAAGCGAGGCAGGCCAAAATGGCGATCCACCAAAGTGCCGCAGAGGCGATAATGGCGCGGCCTAGAAAGCTCAGCGCAAGCGCAGCTAAGGCACCGGTGATCATCGCCTCGCCCCAGCGGCTTAGGGCGGTTAGGGCGGCGGGGCGCAGGAAGCTCATGTGTTTGAACTCATGTTTTTGAACTCATTGGGGGGCTCGCCAATCGCCCTGTGCCGCCTGCCACAGCGCAAGGGCCGCCACGGCGGCGGTTTCGGCGCGCAAAATTCGAGGGCCGAGCGATATAGGAATGGCTTGTTCCAAGGCCTCGATGGCCTGCGCCTCTTCGGGGCTAAAGCCGCCTTCGGGGCCGATCAAGATCGCCGCTGGGGCTGGCGCGCTAGAGAGCGCCCGCTCACCCCGCGCCGCGCGGCGTTCATTGGCAAACACCAGTGAGCGCTCGGCGGGCCAAGTTGCCAAAAGCTGCGACAGCGAGGCCATGGGGGCCAGTTGCGGCACGCAAAGCCGCTCGCATTGCTCTGCTGCCTCAATAATTTGCGCCTGCAAACGCGCCTCATTCAATCGCGGGCTGTTGGTAAAGGCTGTGGTGATCGGGCAGAGCCGGGACGCGCCCATTTCCACTGCCTTTTCCACCAAATAAGCCATCGGGGCTTTTTTCAAAGGCGCAAACACGAGCCAAACGTCAGGCTCGATGACCTGCACCCTGCGTAAAACCTCGAGCGTGGCCAGCCCGCGCTTTTTGCCAGCCTCGACGATACGCGCGCCCCATTCGCCATCGCGGCCATTGAACAAAAGCAGTCGATCCCCCACACCTTTGCGCAACACGTTGAACAAATAATGCGCCTGCGCGCCGTCGAACAGGATCGCTTGACCTTGGCTCAACTCTACGTCCACAAAGAGCCGATAACGGGCGTATTCGTGACGGTTTTCGTTTGGGGGGCCTTCGTTTGGGCGGTCTTCTTTTGCAGGGGTGTCTTTCGACATGGATTTGCGCCATCGATGCTTGGGTCAAAACTGAGAGGCCATTTATGACAGAATTGCACGCCGATGGAAGGGTTGCGGATGCCACATCGCGCAACTGGGTGGATCGCTTTGCCCCTGCGACCACGCGTCCATTTTTGCGCCTATCGCGCGCAGATCGGCCCGCTGGGACGTGGCTGTTGTTTCTACCGTGCTGTTGGGGCGTTGCCTTAGCGGTACTTTCGCGCGGTGGCGGGTGGAGTTTTGCGGACCTTTGGATCATTTTGGCCTGCGGCATCGGCGCGTTTTTGATGCGCGGGGCGGGCTGTACTTGGAACGATATTTCGGACCGAGAGTTTGACGCCGCGGTGGCGCGCACCAAATCGCGGCCCCTGCCGAGCGGCCAAGTGACGGTCACACAGGCCTATATCTGGATGATTTTGCAGGCGCTGATCGCTTGCGGCATTTTGTTGACCCTGAACCAAGCTGCCATAGCGCTGGGGGTTCTGGCGCTTTTGCCCGTGGCGATTTATCCCTTCGCCAAGCGGTTCACATGGTGGCCGCAAGTCTTTTTGGGCCTCGCCTTTAACTGGGGCGCGCTTTTGGGCTGGGCGGCGGTGACCGGGGGGCTGAGCCTCGCCCCCTTTGCGCTTTACTTCGCCGGGATCGCTTGGACCCTGTTTTACGACACAATCTATGCGCATCAAGATAAAGAGGATGACGCGCTGATTGGGGTGCGCTCAACCGCGCGGCTTTTGGGGGCGCAAACACCGCGCTGGCTCTTGGGGTTTCAGATTGTTTCGGTTTTGATGATGACCCTTGCGGTGATCCTCGCGCTTAAAGGCAGTGGCGATGACGGGACATTTAACTGGGCACTGATCGCCGCTTTGGTCGCGCCTTGGGCATTTGGGGCGCATCTGACGTGGCAGTTGCGGCGGCTGGATATTGACGATGTGGATGTGTGTTTGTCCCTCTTTAGGTCAAATCGGGACAGCGGCCTCTTGCCTGCTGGGATTCTAGCGCTTTTGCCCTTGTTCTTTGCCTGAACCGTACTTGAACCGGCGGCGGGGGGCCGCTAAGGCAGACCACTAGAAAACCTATGACTTGTGCAGTTAGAGGTATGGAGGCTAACGGGACGGCATGGCCTTTCGGCGTTTTGTAATCATGGTTTTGATGGCGGGCTTTGCGGCGCTCGCGAGCTGGCTTTTGGCTGGGCGCTCGGTCATGCTGTTAGAGGCTTGGACCAAAGATGATCTCTCCATCGCCTTGCGCGACGCAGGTCTGGTTTGGGCCGAGGTCGACGCCAACGGGCTGCAAGTGAACCTCAGCGGCACCGCCTCTGAGGAAAGCGCACGATTTCGGGCCCTCGAAGTGGCGGGGCAAATCGTTGGCACCAGCCGCATTCAAGACAGCATTGAAATCGCCAAGCCGGGCCAAGAGCTTGTGCCGGAGTTTCAGATCGAAATTCTGCGCAATGGCGCGGATGTCTCGCTGATTGGCCTGATGCCCAACCGCGATGATCGGGTGCGGGTTCTCAAAGCACTGGGGCCGCTGCACGAAGAGGGCACATTCTCGGATTTGATGGAGGCGCTTGATTACCCCGCCCCGCCCCATTGGGATGCCACGCTAGATTTCGCTCTTGATATTTTGCCGATGCTGGCGCGATCGACCATCACGATTTCCCCCGGCGCGCTTGATGTTGAGGCCTCGCTGGTTGATCTTAGCACTGTCGATGTGGTGCGCAAAGAGATCGAAGCCATCACGCCTGAAACCGTCAATCTGGATTTGGTACTTTCCGCCCCCAAAGCGGTACTGGCCCCGTTTCGCTTTGAGGCCCGCGCAGACGCCGCTGGCATTCTTGACGTGACCCTCTGCCACCTGAGCGGCACCTCTGAACAAAGGGGCCTTGATGGGTTTTTTAAAGAGGGCGATGCCAGCGTGGCGTGTCAGCAAGGCCTTGGCAGTCCCTCCGCCAATTGGATCAAAGCCGTCACTGCGGGTCTTGATGCGCTGCGGCGCATGAAAGGCGGGCAGCTGGAAATTGCGGATACCGATATTCGTCTCTTTGGGGCCGATGGTCTGACTGAGCCGGGGTTCAACGAGATTGCCGCAAGCCTTAAGACGCAGCTACCCCCGGTGTTTTCACTCAACGCCACCCCGGCGGACCCGGCCTTTGCCGTCAACCCCGCTGCGCGCCCGGACGCCCCGCGCTTTCGCGCCGCCGTTGACCCGCGCACCGGGCTGATCATGACCGGCGGCTTGCGCGACGCTTTGGCGCTTGAGGCCACCTCGAATTATGCGAACTCGCTTTTTGGCGGGGCGCGGGTGGATAGCGAGTTATCCGTCTCGCAAGAGCTAGCACCGGGCTGGACCGCGCAGGTTTTAGCGGCTCTTGGGGCAGCGGCGCGGCTGAACTCTGGCGTGGTTCAGGTTGAGGGCGATCAGGTAAACGTTTCGGGCATCGTCACAGATGCCGCCGACGAGCCTGCCATGCGCACAGCGCTTGTTCAGTGGTTCGACGAAGAGCGCATCCGTATCAATCTAGAGCTAAAACCCGAGGAAAAGGCCAGCCGTACCCGACCCGAAGCGCGGGTCTGCGAGCGCCAGCTTGCCAATATTATGGCCGATAACAACATCATCTTTGCCCCGAATTCTGCGGATATCAGCAACGAGAGCGAGATATTGCTCGATCGGATCGCGGCGATTATCACCTCCTGTTCGAACGCGACCTTTGAGATTGGCGGACATACGGATAGTCAGGGCCGCGAGCAGATGAACCTCGGTCTGTCGCAATCGCGCGCGGATGCGGTTCTTGATGCGCTGTTGCAGCGTGATGTGATGCTCGAACTTATGATTGCCAAAGGCTATGGCGAGAGCCAGCCGATTGCCGAGAACAACTCGGAGGCGGGGCGCGCCAAGAACCGACGCATTGCCTTTAAGTTGGTGGATATTTTTGGCTATGGCAAAGAAGCGGTTGATGAACCTGCCCAAACGCCTGCGTCTACTCCAGCGCCTGAGCCTGAGCCTGCCCCGGTTACAACATCAACGCCGACACCAACACCTGCGCCAACACCAACACCGACACCAACACCGACACCGGCCCCCGCACCGACGCAACCAGCCGATCAACCCGCAAATCAAACAGGGACTTCCACCGATGGATAGAACGGAGCTAACACTTTTGATCGCCGGGACTTTGGTGCTTGCGATGTTCTTGGGATGGATCATGCGGTGGGCCTATCAGCGGATGACCAATGCAGGCTCCGGGCCGCGCACAACCAGCGAATTGGCGTCGAATTTGCATGCTGCCGAGCAGGACCGTGACGCGGCTTTTGCCGAGCGGGACCGGGCCATTGGCGAGATGCGCAACCGACTGGATCAGACCGAAGCTGAGCTAAGCGTGGTGATGGATGGTTTGGGCAATGCCCGGCGCGAAGCTGAGGAATTGCGCTCTGAGGTCGAGCGGTTGCGGGCCTGACGCGATAACTTCAAGTTAAACGCAAGGCGGGTCCCGATAACTTTAAGTTATCGTTTGTCCCAACGCTCCCGCGCCGTGTCATCGGCGGTTTTGGCCTCAACCCATGCGCTTTTGCCACCACGGGTTTCCTTTTTCCAAAACGGCGCGCGGGATTTTAGAAAATCCATCATGAAGTCTGCCGCCTCGAAACTAGCCGCCCGGTGCCCCGCGATGGCGGCCACCATCATGATCTGATCACCGGGGTAAAGCGTGCCGTAGCGGTGGATAATCGCCGCATCCAAAAGCCCCCAGCGCTCTGCGGCGTCTTGGGCGATCTTTTGCAGCGCGGCCTCGGTCATGGCGGGGTAATGCTCTAGGGTCATCGAGGTCAAATCGCCGCGCTCATCGCGCACGATCCCCGTAAAACTCACCAGCGCCCCCGCATCTACCCGGCCCGCCCGCAACGCCGCAAGCTCAGCGCCAAGATCGAAATCCGCCGTTTGCACCGAAATCCGCATAGGCTAGCCGCCGGTCATGGGCGGGAAAAACGCAACCTCGCGCACACCCGTGAGCGGCGCATCGAGCCCCGCAAGCTCTTGATCGAGCGCCACCTTCACCGCGCCCAAATCCGCAAAAGCCGCCTCGTAACGCGGCTCGCGCGCGCGCAGCTCGTCGATCAGGGCCTGCACCGTGGCGGCGTCACCTTGATAGGGCTCTTGCGGGACGCCAATGCGCTCGCGCAGCCAAGCAAAATACAAAAGGTTCATTCGCCCTCGTCCTTCAAAAACGGCAGCGCTTTGATAAAGTAATCGGCACCAGTGATCAGCGTCAAGACAGCGGCGATCCACAAAAGGCCCAGCCCCGCACCGCTGAGGCCATTGGCCAGCAGATGGGTCTGGCGCAACCCGTAGTCGTCGGCCATTTCGCCTGCGAGGATCGCCTCATAGGTTGCGGGCGGCATCTGATAGTAAAGCCCCTGCAAATCGCTTTGAAACACCCCGGCCAAAAGGATCAGCCCAATGGCCAGCATCTGGGCCGTGGTTTTCCATTTCGCCAGTTTTGTGACCGATAAAAGATCCTTTTTGGCCCCTAAAAACTCGCGCAGCCCCGAGACGAACACCTCGCGGAACAGGATCGCCACCGCCGGGATCACGATCCAGACATTGCCGTGCCACAGCCCCAACAAGAGCGCGAGCGCAATGACCACCATCACCTTATCGGCAATGGGATCGAGCATTTTGCCAAAGGCGCTGGTCTGGTTCCACTTGCGTGCCAGATAGCCGTCGAGGAAATCCGTGAACGCCGCAGTGATAAACAGGAAAAAAGCGATCATATCGGCCAATGGGCTGCTTACGAGCACGAAAACAAGCGCGAGCATCGGCGCGGCGATCAGTCTAGCGATGGTAAGGATATTAGGAAGATTTAGCGGCATTGGTCCTCTGAGCAGGCGGAATTGGTCCCGCGCCCCCTTTTTGCATCACTCTAGCTCGGCAAAGCCGAGTTGCAAAGCGCAAGGACACTTTGCAGGGCACCCGGCTTGGGTGTTGAATGCGCGTTTGTGCAACAAGATATCAGCTTGTGCAACGGGCCGCGCCCGTTCTTCTTGCCGCCTTATTTACCGCCCTGTTTGCGGCCTTGTTTACCGCAGTGCAGCAAAACCTTGCAGCTATAGCTTGACGCGCGGATGCGGCGCGATAGACATCATTCTGTCACATCCGCAAAAGGGGCATCGATTCTCATGGCGCAAGAAGAGCAGCCGGGTATCCGGCATCATTTGGATGACGACAAACTACGTGAAGAATGTGGGGTTTTTGGTGTCGTCGGCGTTGTCGATGCAGCCAATTTTGTCGCCCTTGGCCTGCATGCCTTGCAGCATCGCGGTCAAGAGGCCGGGGGCATCGTTGCCTATTCGCCAGATCACGAGCCGGGGTTCAACTCTGTGCGCCGCTTTGGCTATGTGCGCGATAATTTCACCGAATCCTCCCTGATGAAGACCCTGCCCGGTGCGCTGTCCATCGGCCATGTCCGCTATTCGACCTCGGGCAACCGCGGCAACACAGCGATCCGTGATGTGCAGCCGTTTTTCGGCGAGTTCACCATCGGCGGCGCGGCGATTGCCCATAACGGCAACCTGACGAACGCCCTGGCCCTGCGCAAAGAGCTGATCGGCTCTGGCTCGATCTTTCAGTCCTCATCGGACACAGAATGCATCATCCACCTGATGGCCAAAAGCATTCAGCAGAACATCCCCGATAAGATCATCGATGCGCTCAAGCGCGTCGAGGGGGCGTTTTCCATCGTCGCCATGACCCGCTCAAAGCTGATTGGCGTGCGCGATCCTTTGGGGGTGCGTCCGCTGGTGATTGGCAAGCTGGGCGATGGGTTTGTGCTCAGCTCTGAGACCTGTGCGCTGGATATCATTGGCGCGGAGTATCTGCGAGATGTGGACCCCGGCGAAATGGTGGTGATCACCCGCGACGGGATCGAGAGCTACAAGCCCTTCCCCCCTGCCAGCCCGCGCTCGTGCATCTTTGAGCATGTCTATTTCTCGCGCCCCGATAGCGTGCTTGCAGGGCGGTCGGTCTATGAGACCCGTCATCAAATCGGCATTGAATTGGCCCGCGAAGCCCCGGTTGAGGCTGATCTGGTTTGCCCAATCCCCGATGGCGGCACCCCGGCGGCGATTGGCTTTGCCCAAGAAAGCGGCATTCCATTCGCAGTGGGGATCACCCGCAACCAATACGTCGGGCGGACGTTCATTGAGCCCACGGATCAAATCCGCTCGCTTGGGGTGCGCCTTAAGCTGAATGTGAACCGCGAATTGGTGCGTGGCAAGCGGATCATTCTAGTCGACGACAGCATCGTGCGCGGCACCACGAGCCGCAAGATCAAGGATATGGTGCTGGAGGCGGGGGCTGCCGAGGTGCATTTCCGCGTCGCCTCGCCGCCGACCCAATGGCCGTGCTTTTACGGTGTCGACACGCCGGATCGCGATAAGCTGATGGCGGCGCAAATGACCGAGAAAGAGATGCAGCTGCATCTGGGGGTGACCTCGTTGAAATACATCTCGCTCGATGGGCTCTACCGCGCGGTTGGCGAGGCACAGGGGCGCAATGTGCTGACCCCGCAATATTGCGACGCTTGTTTTTCAGGGGAATACCCCGTGCGTCCGGCGGATCAGATCGACAAGGGTTTCAAGACCAAGAAGACCGCCTAAATGCAAACCGCCGCCAGATTGCTCTGACGGCGGCTTTTCTTAGCAGTAAAGCTCGCGCTTAACTTAAGTCTTAGTCTTCTGCGTCAAGCAGACCTGTGGCAAACAGGATACCTGCCGCCGCGCCGCCCAAAAGCGGTGCCACGATGAAGAGCCACAGCTGCGACATCGCATCAGCACCCGAGAAGAGCGCAGGACCGATCGAACGGGCTGGGTTCACCGAAACGCCAGTGACGTTGATACCAACGATGTGGATCACGATCAGTGTCAGACCGATGGCAAGACCAGCGATTGCTGTTGCTGCGCCTTTGCCTGTGGAGCCAAGAATGACCACCACGAAGAGGAAAGTCGCAACCACCTCAAAGATAAAGGCCGCGCGCAAGTCGAAGCCGCCAAGATATTCAGCACCCCAACCATTCGCACCATAACCACCGTCATAGCCGCCGATTTTGCCTTGCATAATCACAACCAAAATCAGCGCACCAGCAACGGCGCCAGCCACTTGAGCAACCCAATATTGGATCATCTCAGCAACGGTCATACGGCCTGCAAGCGTCGCACCCAGCGAAACCGCCGGATTGATGTGACACCCAGACACCGCGCCGATGCCATAGGCCATGCCGATCAAGGCAAGACCAAAAGCCATGGAAATACCTACCAGGCCGGGCAACAAATCGGGATTAGTTGTGGCAAGAACTGCTGAGCCACATCCCAAAAATACTAGAGTAAACGTGCCGATGAATTCGGCTATCATTTTGTTCATTGTTCTGTCCCTTTGTTTACGGATGCGTAAGGTAGGCCCGATTTTTTGGGCGGTCAACAGTGGGAAAAACCTGCAGTTTACTGCAAATACACCGCCTTTGGTCGTAATTTACCTGCCTGGCCGATAATTCCCCCCCAATCTCATCGCTTTGACCGATTGACGCAGACAAAAGACGCGGCTGGACTTGCGGCAGCGGGGGGGCTAATCCGCGCCCATGGTTGAAAACACTGAAAATTCCGAAACGCTCATTCTCGTCACAGGCGCCTCGCGGGGTCTTGGATTTGCCACGGCGGCGGCCCTTGGGGCGCCCGGTGTGCATGTCATCGCAGTGGCGCGCACCGTGGGCGGGCTCGAAGAGCTGGACGACGCGATTAAGGCCAAGGGCGGCAGCGCCACGCTGGTCCCGCTTGATCTGACCGATGAGACCGGGCTGCAACATTTGGGCCTGTCGATCTTTGAGCGTTGGGGACGTCTTGATGGCTTTGTGCATTGCGCCGCCCATGCCGCCCCGCGCGCGCCAGTGGGCCACATCGAGCCCAAGGATCTGGACCGCGCGATGGCGCTCAACGGACGGGCGACGGCGCGGCTGATTGCCATGCTTGATCCCCTGCTACGCGCCGCGCCGAAAGCTTGGGCCGTCACGGCCCATGACCCGGTCACCGGAGGCGCGCATTACGGGGCCTACGGGGCATCGAAAGCCGCCGCTCATGCGGTTTGGTCCTCTTGGGCCACCGAGGCTGCGCCTTTGGGTATAAATGTGCTTGAGTTTACGCCACAGCCGATGCCAACAGCCCTAAGGGCGCGGTTTTTCCCCGGCGAGGATCGGGACACATTGGCCACATGTGACAGCCAAGCGGCCGCCATGCTGGCACATGTAAACATGTAAAAGCGGCGCTTTAGCCCGCGAGCAAAACTTTGGCTGCAGATTTGGCCTCTTCCGAGATTGTCTCTCCGGCCAACATCCGCGCCAATTCCTCAACCCGTTGTTGATCACCCAAGGGCAGCACATCCGAGAAGGTCGCCGTGCCCTCCACCCGTTTGGCCACGCGCCAGTGATGCGCGCCGCGCGCGGCAACTTGGGGCGAATGGGTGACCACGATCACCTGATTTGACGCCGCAACGCTGGCCAGCCGCCGCCCCACAGCATCAGCAGTCGCCCCGCCAACACCGCGGTCAATCTCATCAAAAATCATCGTCTTTTTATCACCCGATTGCAGGCATACCTTCAGGGCCAAAAGAAAGCGCGACAACTCGCCCCCCGATGCAATTTTATTGAGCGGGCCCGATGGCGCGCCGGGATTGGTGGCGACCTCAAAGCTGACCTGATCCACACCGCCGGGGCTGGGCGCGCCGGGCTCAACCCGCGTCGAGAAAACCGCGCGCTCCATTTTGAGCGATTGCAATTCATCCATGACCGCCACGTCCAAACCGCTTGCCGCCGCCACCCGTTTGGCGGTCAGCGCCGCCGCCGCCGCGCGGTAGGTTTCATCGGCACCCTCATAGGCCGATCTAAGGGCCCCTAGGGTTTTATCGCCACCGCTAATCGCCTCGGACTTGGCACGAAACCTTGCGGTCAAAGCGGCCAAGTCACCGGGCTGCACATCGTGTTTGCGCGCCAAGGCCCGCAGGGCAAACAGCCGATCCTCAACCGCCTCAAGGCGCATGGGATCGCCCGAGAGCACATCAAGGGCGCCGCGCACAGAATTCTCGGCCTCCGCCAGTTCGTTAGCGGCTCGCTCCAGCGAGGCCAGCGAAGGATCAAGCTGCCCCTCGGCCTGATCCGCGACCTTGTTCAAACGCCGGATCGCCGCCAGCACCAGCGCTTGCGCCCCGTCCCCGGTCAGCGCCCCAAGCGCCTTGGCCACGTCATCGCGGATCGCCGCTGCCGCCTTCAAGAGCCGCCGTTCCGCATCAAGCGCCTCGTCGTCGCCCTCTTGCGGGTCCAGCGCATCCAACTCTTCTAGGGCATGAGTGATGAACGCCGCATCGGCGAGGGCCGCTTTGTGGGCGGCCTCGGCCTCATCAAGCGCGGCCAGCGCCTTGCGTCGCGCGCCCCACGCCGCGCCTACCGCCGCGCGGGCATCTTGCGCCCCGGCAAAAGCATCAAGATAACCGATATGGCTGCGCCCATCGAGCAGACCCTGATCATCGTGCTGGCCGTGAATTTCCAAAAGCCGGTCGCCCAAGCCCCGCAAGGCATCCGACGAGACCGGGCGATCATTGATAAAGGCACGTTTGCGCCCGCCCGAGACCACACGGCGCAAGATCAGCTCATCGCTTTGGGGCAAGTCCAGCTCGCTCAGGAAGGCTTGAGTTTCGGGATCATCGCCATCAAAAATCGCCGTGACCTCGCCCGAAGGCGCATCCAGACGGGTCATATCCGCCCGGCCCCGACGCCCCAGCACAAAGCCCAAACAATCGAGCAAAATCGATTTGCCCGCGCCAGTTTCACCTGTCAGAACGTTCAGCCCCGGCTTGAATTCAAGATCCAGCCGTTCCACCAAAAGGATATTTCGGATCATCAGATCACGAAGCATCGCCAGATCACCCCAATCGCTCGGATCACTAAGTCTTAGACGCCGCCTTAAACACGGGCCAAGCGCCTAAAGCCATTTGCCCTCAATCACCTGACGATAAATGCTCACCAGCCAATTGTCGCCAGCGGACACCGCATCAAGCCCCTTGCCCGTCAAGAGCGCGTAACTATCGGTGTACCACTGGGTGCCCCGGTAATTATGCCCCAAAATCGCCCCCGCGGTGCGCGCCTCGTCAGCCAGACCGAGCGAGAGGTAGCTTTCCACAAGCCGGTGCAGCGCCTCGGCGGTATGAGAGGTCGTTTGATAGTCCTCAACCACCGCCCGAAAGCGGTTGATTGCGGCGGTATAATGCCCCCGCTTGAGGTAATAGCGCCCGATTTCCATTTCCTGCCCTGCCAGATGGTCGAGGGTCAGATCAAATTTGAGCCGGGCGCTTTGGGCGTATTCGCTGTCGGGATAACGCTCGATTGTGGCGCGCAAAGCTTGCAGCGCCTCGAACGTATTGCCCTGATCGCGGCCCACATCGACGATTTGATCGTAATAGCTAAGCGAGACGAGGAACTGGGCATAGGCCGCGTCTTCGTCTGCGGGGTAAAAGTCGAGATAGCGCTGCGCCGCGCCCCGGCTTTGCTCGTATTCGCCCGCGTTGTGATAGGAAAATGCGGCCATCATTGTCGCACGTTTGGACCACTGCGAATAGGGATAGAGCCGCTCGATCTCGGAAAAGGTCACGGCAGCTTTTTCCGAGCGGCCTTGGGCTAATTCTTCTTCGCCGATGCGGAAAATCGCCTCGGGGGACATGGCCTCAAGGTCATCGCGCGCGACTTCGCGCTCGGCACAAGCGGTAAGAGCAACCGCCATTCCGAGAACCGCGACACGCACGATTGCTGCAAATCTGTTTGACACGTTTGTCATCGCCTCTGGCACATTTCCACTTCGGACCCACCTCTGGTCCACGCTGAGCCCACCTCGGACCCACGTCGGGCCCAAGTCGGACGCGCATCAGTTTACTCACATTTCCCCGAAGGATAAAGCGCTTGTTGGGCGCAAATAGCGCAAGGTGCCTAGCTTTTGTGCCCAAGGGGGCGTCCTTAGCCGACCGCCGCTAGATCATCTTGGGTCAGTACCATGCCCGGCAGGCTTTCAACTTGACCTGCATCTAGGGTAACAACCGCCGCCGCAAAAGGCGTGGCAAACACTTTGTGCAGCAAAGCATTTGAAAGCGCGTGGCCGGGACGGTGGCCAATGTAGCGGCCCAGAATTGGCAGACCCGCCAAGGCCAAATCGCCCAACACATCCAGCATCTTGTGGCGCACACATTCATCGGCGCGGCGCATCCCGCCCGGCGAGATCACCCGGTCACCATCAACCACAACCGCGTTATAATAACTACCACCCAAGGCCAAACCCTGCGCACGCATTGCGTCAACATCGCCCTGACGGCAGAAGGTGCGGCAATCCGATAACTCACGCAAAAACGCACCGTTCGCCATGTCGAGACTACGAGACTGACGGCCGATCGCGGCCTCATCAAACTCGATGCTCGCATCGATAAAGAACCCATCGGCCGGCACGAGCCGCGCCGTGGCCTCACCAATGCTAACCGCAACTTCGCGCTGAATTTGCAAAGCTTGCAGAGGTGCGGATTGCGTCTCGATGCCAGCGTTCAAAAGCGCCTGCACAATGTCCCGCGACGAGCCGTCGAAAATCGGCACTTCGGGCCCATCAACCTCGATTACAGCGTTATGAATGCCGCAGCCTGCAATTGCCGCAAGCACATGTTCGACCGTGGCGATTTTCACACCGTCGTCGTTGCAAATCCGTGTGTGAAGCGTGGTTTCATCAACATTGCTATAGCGCGCTGCGATCAGAGGCGAGCGGCCATCGGTGATGTCGCTGCGGCGAAAGACCAGCCCATGATGCGGCGCCGCAGGCTCAATCCGTAGCCGCGTGCGCGCACCCGAGTGCAGACCCGTGCCTTCAAGCTCTACCGAATGTCGTATCGTTCTTTGCACTTTGCACCCGTGCCCGTTTCACCCATCCACAAAGACATGCAAAATGTCATGCCCACGGAGGAGTTCCCCTGCGTTACCTCACCTGTGATTTAAGCTCAAATCACCGTTTATGACTCGGTGAAACAAATCTGTCACAAACGGAAAAAGCCGAGCTAACCCATTGAGATAGCTCGGCTTTTTTAATTGGTTAAAATCGGCGCTAATTCGCCTGTCGGCGGAGGAATGCTGGGATCTCAACGCGGTCGCGATCCTGATCATCCTCATCGTTGCTGGGATCAACGCGGCCTTCGATCACTGGCTCTTTGCGCTGGGGGAACGGCTCTTCGCGCCCGCCAGTCATGCGGTGGATCAGTGTATTGATGGCAAAACGGCCGTTTCCAGCTTGTTCGTTTTCTGCGCCTTCACCGGTTGCTTGGGCGGATTCAGCGGCGTTCACGTCCTTTTCAACAGCCCGTGCAAGGCGCTCGCGCACAGCGTGGCTTGGCTCGCCGCGATGGGTCGCGGGGGCAATGCCGTCATGCTCTGGCGCGCTGGCGTAATGCGCTGTTTCTTGGGTTTGCGGCGCTTCAAATTGCGCGCTCACCTGTTCGTCCTCGAACCTAGCGTTCACTTGAACTGGCGCAGCAGACTCAGGGGCGCGGGTCTCGGCAACCTGTTGGACTTGTGGCTCACGAACCGGCGCAGGCTCAGGCGTTTCGATTGCGGCAGGGGCCGCTGCGACCAGCGATCGGCGCTGGGGCGCATCGCCGGTGCCTTCGACCTCGGCCGCGTCGATACCCGTTGCCACAACGGAC
>CAYLLD010000069.1:0-14776 GCA_964384315.1 uncultured Rhodobacterales bacterium
GGGCTATGTCGCGCCGCAGCGGATCGCCGAGATTTTTAAGGCTCAAAGCGATGGCGCTCAAAGCAATGGAAATGAGCCGGTTCTGGACATTGGCGCGGGCACGGGGCTGGTGACCGAGCATCTGGGGGGTATGACCGCTGATGCCTTCGATATCACCCCCGAAATGCTGGCGATTGCCGCGCAAAAGGGCATTTACCGCGCGCTCCACGAAGGCGATTTGACCGCCCCCCTTGATCTGCCCGATGATGCCTATGGCGGTGTGATTTCGAGCGGGACTTTCACCCATGGCCACGTCGGGCCGGTCTGTTTTCCAGAGCTGTTGCGCGTCTCTCGCCCGAACGCGCTGTTTGTCTGCGGGACGATTGCGCCGGTTCTGGACGGGCTGGGGTTTGGCTCGGCGCTGGCAAAACTGGTGGCGCAGGGGCGCATCACGCCGGTCAAATTTCACGAGATCGCGATTTATGAGCACAAGGACCGCTCGCTCACTCATCCCCATGCGGCAGATCGCGGCTTGGTGATGGAGTTTCGGAAGATTTGATCGGCACACCGCATGAAAAACCCCATGACAACACTATGACCAACACAACACTATGAGCAACCGCCCCAACATCTTATTCATCACCGCCGATCAATGGCGCGGCGACGCGCTCGGCGTGGCGGGCCATGCCTGCGTGAAAACCCCGCATCTCGACGCGCTGGCGGCCAAGGGCGCGCGGTTCACGCAGCATTACGCCGCCGCCGCCCCCTGCTCGCCCGCCCGCGCGGCGCTTTATACCGGGCTGCACATGCAGGTTAACCGCGTGACGCAAAACGGCACGCCGCTGGATGCCCGCTTTGACAATATCGCCAAAATGGGGCGGCGCGCAGGCTATGAGCCAACGCTTTTTGGCTATACCGACCAAACCGGCGATCCGCGCCATCTTCACCCCAATGATCCGGCAGGCGGCAGCTATGAAGGCGTGTTACCGGGCATGATCGAGCGGGCGCGGCTGGGCGAAAGCGAAGCGCAGTGGCATTCGTGGCTCAAGGCGCGCGGCCATGATCCGGCGGGGTTGGGCCGCATCCACGAGGTGGCCCCCGAGCAGGGCCAAAAAATCTCGCTTGGCCCGACCCGCTATAGCGCCGATGAGACCCCGACCGCCTATTTGGCCGGCGAGTTTTTGCGCTGGATGGACGAGCAGGACGAAACGCCTTGGTTTGCGCATCTGTCGTTTATCCGCCCCCATCCGCCCCTCGCGGTGCCTGCGCCCTATAACGACATGTACAATCCCGATGACGGTCCGGATTTCAACCGATTGGGCGACCGCGATGCCACATGCGCCGCGCATCCGCTGATCAAAGCTTTCTTGGAGGCCACGCCTATGGCTGCCTTTGTCCCTGGCCATACGGGCGGGATTGAGGGGCTCAGCGAGACCGACTTGCGGCGGCTGCGGGCGATTTATTATGGCATGATCACCGAGGTAGACGCCCAGCTTGGCCGGATTTTTGCCAGCCTAAAGGCAGCGGGGCTTGAGGAAAATACACTGATTATCTTTACCTCGGATCACGGCGAGATGATGGGCGATCACTGGCTCTTGGGCAAAGGCATATTCTTTCCCGAAGCCTATCACATTCCGCTGATCATGGCCGGTCCCGAGATTGAGGCGGGCAGCCGCATCGATGCCTTCACCTCGGCGGTGGATATCTTTCCCACTTTGGCCGCGACTTTGGGTGTTGCCCCGCTCCATACCCCAAACGGCGCGGATCTGACCCCGCTGGCCAAAGGCCAAACCCCGCCCGATGACTGGCGCGATGCGGCCTATTGGGAATACGACTACCGGGCGCTTTTCGGCGCACCGACGGATCAGGGCAATCACACGCTGCTGGCCCGTCACACCCAAGCACAGACCTATGTGCACTGTCCGGGCCATGCCTCGGTTTTGCTTGAGCGAGAGCATGGGGCCACGCGCCTAACCCGCAACCCGGCGGCAGAGGCGGATCACCGCGCCGCCATGTTGGATTTTCGCACCCAGATGCTGGATCGCACATTGTCAGACCAGTTTTTCGGGCCACAATAGCAATGGCCCACAAAAACAAAGCCCGGCGACGCCTTAGATGTCCACCATCGCCATAACTTCGATCTCGACCACAAATTCGGGCCGCGTAAAACCCGACACAATCACGAGGGTCGAGGCGGGCGGCTCTGCCACATCCCCCAGCCAAGCATCCCGCGCCGCCATATAGCCCGCCATATGCGCCCGGTCCGTGACATAGCTGGTGAGTTTAATAACATCGGCCACAGCTGCCCCCGCATCCTGAAGGATCGCGTCGATATTCCCAAAACAAACCGCTGCCTGCGCCTGCGCGCCCTTTGGGGTGACACCATCCTTTTGCAGACCCAATTGGCCTGAGGTCACGATCAGCCGCTTACCCGCAGGCACGATGAACCCATGAGAATAGGCGGCGAAGGGCGGGGCAATAGATTTGGGATTTAGGGGCGGCATAGGCGGGCCTCGTTTAGGGTTTTTCCCAGATAGCCAGCTTAGGCGCGGCGCAGCAAGGGGCGGGTCGATTCTAGGTGGATGAATAGAAACACCGCACAAAATGATCTCTAACTGACAAATTTTGCCCAATATCTAAGCATTTTTGTGATTATGCCTCTATCGCGCGCCCTGCCGCGCCGCTCCAACTTGCCTGCAGCGCTTAAACTTTCATCATCATGCGGTAATCTGAACGGGAGATCGGTAATATGTTTTACCAAAAACTTATCTACGCGGCGGCAGCTTTTGGCCTCATGAGCTCGACCGCTTTGGCCGATGGCCACCTCAAAAGCGTTGTCTTTGGCACCAACTGGCTGGCCCAAGCCGAGCATGGCGGGTTTTATCAATCCGTGGCCGATGGCACCTATGCGGCCTGCGGTTTGGATGTGGACATTGTCACAGGCGGCCCGCAAGTCAACAACCGCGCGCTGCTCTTGGCAGGCAAGCTCGACTACCACATGGGCGGCGATTTGTTGCAGGCGTTCAATGCTGTTGATGCCGGCGTGCCCGTGGTTGCGGTTGCGGCCTCGTTCCAAAAGCACCCGCAGGTCATTATCTCGCACCCAGGCGTGGCTGACACATGGGACGCGCTCAAGGAACTGACGCTCTTTATCGGCGACAATGGCTTTACCTCTTATTACCAATGGATGGTTGCCGCCCATGGGTTCACCGTGGATCAGCGCGTGCCCTACACGTTCAACGCTGCCCCTTTCATTGCGGATAAGCAAACGGCGATGCAGGGCTATCTCAGCTCGGAGCCATACGCGATTGCCAAAGAAACCGGCATGGAGCCGAACATCTTTTTGATCGCGGATCAGGGCTATTCGACCTATGCGACCATCATTGAGACCATGGCTGACACCATCGAAACCGATCCTGAGGGCGTGCAGTGTTTCGTCGATGGCTCGGTGACGGGCTGGTATAATTATCTTTATGGCGACTCTGCGGCTGCCGATGAGATGATCATGACCGACAACCCAGACATGACCACCGACAAAATCGCATTTGCCAAAAAGATGATGCTCGAAAAAGGCATCGTGAACAGCGGCGATGCGCTTGAGTTGGGAATTGGCGCCATGACCGATGAGGCGATTGGCGGGTTTTACCAATCCATGGTGGATGCTGGTGTTCTGGAGGATGGGCTTGACTGGAAGGCCGCCTATACCCTTGATTTCGTTAACAAAGGCGTCGGGATCGAGCTGCAAAAATAAGCAGATCATCGCGGCAAGCAGGAGAGCGTAAGTGATGATGCACCCATCCGAGCACCCAACCGATGGGCGCCCTGAACTGTTGCACCTAAGCGGTGTCGATAAAACCTTTAACGGCACCGTAACAGCACTCAAAGGCCTATCGCTGCGCATCAATCAAGGCGATTTCGTCTCTCTGCTGGGGCCTTCGGGCTGCGGAAAATCAACGGCACTCCGGCTCATCGCCGGGTTGCTGCGCCCCACCAATGGCAAGATCACATGGACCGGTGGGCAATCACCGGGGGATCTTGGGGTGGTGTTTCAAGAGCCAACCTTGATGCCTTGGGCCACGGTTGCGCATAATGTCTGGCTGCCGTTCCGCTTGCGGGGGCGCTCTTACAATCAGGTCAAAGACGAAGTTTTGGATGCGCTAAAACTCGTGGGCCTCGAAAAATTCCAAAACAGCTACCCGCGCGAGTTGTCTGGCGGGATGAAGATGCGGGTTTCGATTGCCCGTGCGCTGGTGACGCGGCCCCGGCTGATCTTGATGGATGAGCCTTTCGCCGCGCTTGATGAGATTTCGCGCTTTAAGCTGAACAACGATCTGTTGATGCTAAAGGACAAGATCGGCTGCACCGTGGTTTTCGTTACGCATTCTGTTTTTGAATCCGTGTTCCTCTCGGACCGCATCGTGGTTATGGCCGCGCGACCGGGCCGGGTGATCGAAGAATTGCGCGTCAATGAAGCTTATCCGCGCGGCGAAGAGTTTCGCACCTCCCCCGCCTATGCCGCCGCCGCCAGACAAGCCTCTGATGCGCTGCACCGGGCGATGGAGGATGTGGCAGCATGAGCGCGATCGAAGACACGCTCGCAAGCGCGCCGGTTCTCGATGCCGATGAACACGCCCGCCTAAAACGCCAAAAGCTAGAGCGGATTGGCAAATGGCTGATGCCCCTCATCGTGCTGGGCCTTGCGCTTTTTGCCTGGGACCGGGTCGTGGCGATCAACGAAATCCCGCATTACATTTTGCCCGGTCCCGGTTTGGTCCTTGAGACCTTGATCAAAGACTGGGCGATGCTCTTTGAGGCCCTTTTGGTCACCTTGCAAATCACCATGATGGCCCTCGCGGTTGCGGTGATCGGCGGTGTCGGGCTGGCGGTGCTATTCACCCAATCACGGCTGATCGAGATGAGCTTTTATCCCTTTGCCGTCATCTTGCAGGTGACGCCGATTGTGGCCATTGCCCCGCTGATCTTCATTTATGTCGACAGCCGGATTGCGGGGCTTTTGCTTTGTGCATGGTTGGTGGCGTTTTTCCCAGTGCTCTCGAACACCACGCTTGGGTTGAACTCGGCGGATCATAACCTGCGCGATCTGTTTCGGATTTATGGTGCCACGCGCTGGCAGCGGTTGCGGTTCTTGCAACTGCCCTCAGCCCTGCCCTATTTTCTAGGTGGGCTGCGCATCGCTGGCGGCCTAAGCCTGATCGGTGCGGTGGTCGCGGAATATGTGGCGGGCACGGGCGGGCTGAAATCGGGGCTTGCATTTCGCATCCTCGAAGCGGGCTACCGCCTGAATATCCCGCGCATGTTTGCCGCGCTGATTTTGATCGCGATCACCGGCGTGATCATCTTTGCCGGATTGAGCCTGTTGAGCCATCTATTGCTACGCAAATGGCACGAAAGCGCACTGAAGAGGGAAAACTGATGGATTTTCGCAAGCTGCCCCCCGACCCCAAGACGCTCACGAATGTTGCGGTGCCGGGCTGCTATTTGGGCGAGCCCTCTGATCTTGTGCTCACGCAGCTTCATCTTGATGGCGCGCAAATCTCGGACACGCCGGGCGATGTGATTGATATGAAGGGCGCGATGGCTCTGCCCGCATTTGTTGACATGCATACCCATCTGGACAAGGGCCATATCTGGGGCCGCGCCCCCAATCCTGACGGCACGTTTATGGGCGCGCTGACCACTGTGCGGGCTGATTGCCATGCACATTGGTCCGCCGATGATGTGCGCCGCCGGATGGATTTCTCGCTGCGGTGCGCCTACGCCCATGGCACCCGCGCGATCCGCACGCATTTAGATTCGATCCCCCCCCAAGACGATATTTCTTGGCCCGTGTTTCAAGAGGTTCGCGCCGATTGGGCCGGGCGCATTGATCTGCAAGGGGCCTGCCTGATCGGCGTGGACCGGATGGAGATCGACGGCAAGTTTCGGCACACAGCCGGGCTTGTGGCCCAATCGGGGGGCATTTTGGGCATGGTCACCTACCCCATCGAAGATTTGAGATCCCGCGTTAAGGGCTTTTTTGCCCTCGCGATAGACCACGGGCTTGAGGCGGATTTTCATGTGGATGAGACCATGGACCCGGCCTCTGAAACCCTGCGGGTGATCGCTGAGGTTGCGCTGGAAATCGGCTTTGATGCGCCCATCACCGTCGGGCATCTTTGCTCGCTGAGCACCCAAGACGAGGCGCGCGCGTTTGATACGCTTGATCTGGTGGCACAGGCCGGGATCAATGTGGTGTCCCTGCCTATGTGCAATCTCTATCTGCAAGACCGCGATCCGGGCCGCACGCCGCGCGGGCGCGGGATCACGCTGGTTCATGAGATGCGCGCGCGGGGGATCAATGTCTCGTTTGCCTCTGACAATACCCGCGATCCGTTTTACGCCTATGGTGATCTGGATATGGTCGAGGTGATGCGCGAGGCCACCCGGATCGGCCATCTCGATCACACGGGCACCGATTGGCCCCTCGCGTTTTGCCACACCCCGGCCAAGACTTGCGGGTTCGCCGCCCCCAGCTTTGCCCCCGGCGCTCCGGCTGATCTGGTGATCTTCAATGCCCGTAGCTGGACCGAGTTTTTTGCCCGCCCCCAATCGGACCGCATCGTGCTGCGTGGAGGCACACAAATCGACCGAACCCTACCGCAATATAGTGAACTTGATGATCTAATGAGGACCACATGACAGCCAATATCGCCGCCGCCAAAGCGGCGCTGAGCCATTTGAACCTCGAAACCAAAGAGGCCGCGATCAAGGCCAAAAGCCGCGATTTTTTCTGGTACTCGCCAGTGCTAAAGCCACGGCTTGACCATGTTGTTGCGGATTTCGTTGTCTCGCCGCGCAACGAGGCCGAGGTTATCGAAATTCTGAAAACCTGCTACGCCCATGACGTGCCGGTCACGACACGGGGCGCAGGCACGGGCAATTACGGGCAGGCCATGCCGCTGGCGGGGGGCTGCGTGATGCATTTGCAGCATATGGCGGCGGTCAAAGAGGTGCTGCCGGGGCGCGTCATCGTCGAGCCGGGCTGCCTTTTGAAGGATTTGGATGCAGCAACCAAGGCCCATTCGGGCCAAGAAATTCGCATGTTCAGCTCAACTTGGGCCACCGCGACCATCGGTGGGTTTATCGCAGGCGGCTCGGGGGGCGTTGGCTCTTGCACATGGGGCTCGCTGCGCGATTTGGGCAATATCATCCGCCTACGGGTGGTCACCATGGAGGCCGAGCCGCGGGTTTTAGAATTTCGCGGCGAAGAGCTGGCGCGGGTCAGCCACGCTTATGGCACCAACGGCATCATCACCGAAATCGAAATGCCCCTCGCCCCGGCCTATGACTGGGTTGAAATGTTCGTGGGCTTTGATGACTTCATGGAGGCCGCCAAATTTGCCGAAGGTCTTGGCAATCTCGATGGTGTGCTCTTGAAACTCGCCACCGTTTTCGAAGCCCCCATCGCCAAGTCCTATTTCCAGCGCATCGCGCCCCATGTTGAGCCCCACACAAATTTGGTTGGGCTGATGGTCGCACCTCAATCGATGGATGGGTTCGAGACCTTTATGGGCCGCTCGCCGAATGCGCAGATGGTCTATCGCTCGGATGACAATGATTGGGCGCGCGGCCCCGGTTCGGTGTTTGAATATGGCTGGAACCATACCACCTTGCGCGCGCTGAAGGTCGATCCGTCAGTCACTTACCTACAAATTCGCTATGGCGAGCCCGGTGGCCTTGCATTGGTCGAAAAAATGCGCGACGTCCTGAGCCCCGAAGTGTTGCACCACCTCGAAGTCATCCGCACCGACGGTAAGATCATGTTCGCGGGGCTGTCTTTGGTGAAATTCACCACCGAGGCACGGCTCGATGAGATCGTCGCCCTGCACGAAGAGGCCGGGGCAATGATTTTCAACCCGCATCGCTACACCCTAGAGGAAGGCGGGCGGCAGAGCGTCGATGATCGGCAACTGGCCTTCAAAAAAGAAGCTGACCCCAAGGGGTTGCTGAACCCCGGCAAGATGATTGCTTGGGATGAGCCTGAGTTTAGCTATGATCAGATGTATGAATTTGCACGTCTGCAAAGCGCCGACTAAATGACCCGCGCGCTTGTTTTATTTGCCCATCCCTGCCCCGAGAGTTTCTCGGCGGCGCTGCACACCACCGTGGTTGATCGGCTGACTGCCAAGGGCTGGGAGGTCGACGATTGTGACCTGAATGCCGAAGGGTTTTCGCCGGTTCTCACCGAGGCCGAGCGGCGCGATTATCACGAAGAGCCGGGCAATATCGCGCCGGTCCAAGACTATGTGGATCGATTGCGTGCAGCGCAGGCTCTGGTGATGGTCTTTCCCGTGTGGAATTTCGGCTATCCTGCGATCCTCAAGGGATTTTTAGACCGCGTTTTTCTGCCCGGCGTCTCGTTCCGACTGGAAAACGGTAAGGTTTTACCGAACCTAACCCACATCCGCACCCTCGCAGCCGTCACCACCTATGGCGGCTCAAGAGTTCGCGCGATCATGGCGGGTGATCCGCCGCGCAAATGCGTGCGCCGTGCGGTCTGGCACGTCTGTCGGCCCGAAAAAATGCGCTATTTGGCACTTTACGACATGAACCGCGCCGACCTCGCCAAACGCGAGGCCTTTAACGCCAAAGTTGCCGCCGAAATGGAGGCGCTGTGATGCGCGCCTTGGTCGTCTACTGCCATCCATCGCCGCAAAGTTTCACGGCGGCGGTACTTGGGGTGGTGCAAGAGACGCTCGAAAATGCGGGGGCGCAACTGCGCGTGCGGGATCTTTACCAAAGCGGCTTTGACCCGGCGCTTAGCCCGTCGGAATTTGAATCCTATCACGACAGCCCAAGCAATCAGGCGGTTGTGCAAAGCGACGTTGATGACTTGAAATGGTGCGACACGCTGATTTTTGTCTACCCAACGTGGTGGTACGGGTTGCCCGCCACCCTGAAGGGCTGGCTTGATCGGGTTTTGCTGCCCGATGTGGCCTTTATGATGCCCAAGGATCAATCCCAAAACATCACCCGTGGCCTCACCCACATCACCCGGCTGGGGGTCTTCACGACCTGCGGGGCAAGTTGGGGTCTAACGCAGATGATGGGCGCGCCGGGCAAGCGGACTTTGATGCGCGGTGTGCGGTCAATTTTGGCGGCGCGGTGCAAAACGGCATTTGCGGCGCATTACAAAATGGACGCCTCAACCCCCAAGAGCCGCGCCAAGCATTTGGCGCAGGTTGCGCAAAAAATGCAGCGCTTTGTGGGTGCCCCGCATCAATTGCCACAGGAGGCCACGCGATGATCCCTGTAATTGATTGGGCGAAATTCAGCTCTGAGCCCGAAGCGGTGGCCAAAGAGCTAGGGGCGGTTTGCCGCGACCATGGCTTCTTTTTGGTCACGGGCCACGGCATCGCGCCAAAACTGATTGCTGACACCTTTGCCGCTGGCGATGCGTTTTTTGCCCAAGACCCCACGATCAAGGGGCGCATGGCAATCTCTAGCAACCCGCACAACCGCGGCTGGGCGCAAATCGGCAGCGAAAAGCTCGATGAAACGGGCGCGGCGATGGACCGCAAAGAGGCGTTTAACATTGGCTTGGATTTACCCCAAAACGATCCGCGCGTTTTAGCAGGAGAGCCATTTCGGGGCGTAAATCTCTGGCCTAAGCTGCCCGCCTTTAAAGAGACGACCTACGGCTATTTCCAAGCGGTCTGGGCCCTTAGCGTCGCGTTGCACCACGCCATCGCGCGGGATTTGGGCCTCGCTGAGGATTACTTTGATCAGCATTTCGATGCGCCAATGGCCACCTTGCGCCTTTTGTCCTATCCGGCGGCCACAGGCCAAGCGGGCGAGATCGGTGCGGGGGCTCACACGGATTACGGCTCGCTTACCCTGCTGATGACGGACGGCGAGGCGGGGCTACAGGTCAAGCCGCGCGGCTTGGATTGGGTTGATGTGCCCCATGTGCCGGGGGCCTTTATCGTCAATATCGGCGATTGCCTGATGCGGTGGAGCAATAATCTCTACATATCGACCCCGCACCGGGTCCTGCCGCCCAAACGGCCCCGGCGCTCGATCGCCTTTTTCCTTGATCCCAATCCCGGCTCGGTGATTGCGGCTTTGCCAGGTACCGTCTTGGGGACGGACACCCCCGCCTACCCGCCTATTTTGGCGTCGGACTACCTACGCATGCGCCTTGACGCGACCTATAAACCGGAGGCCCTGACATGAGCGGCTATCGTAACTGGGCTGATCTGCGCGCCCCCGATTTTCTGAATTGCGACCCCATGCGCACCATTGCGGTGCTGCCCACAGCCGCTATTGAACAGCACGGGCCGCATCTGCCTGTGGGCACCGATACGCTGATCGCGCAGGGCATGCTGGATAGGCTGGCGGTGGCCTGCCCGGCGGATATGGATGTGCGGGTGCTGCCGGTGCAAAGCGTGGGCAAATCGAACGAGCATCTATGGGCCAAGGGCACGATCACCTTAACCGCGCAAACCGCCCTGAGCGCCTGGACCGAGATCGGTCTTTCGGTGGCACGCGCAGGAATTTCCAAGATCGTCATCATCAATTCCCACGGCGGCAATCTGGATTTGATCTCAATCCTCAGTCGCGAGTTGCGGGTGCAGGCGCATATGCTTGCGATCAAATGCCAATGGGGCGCTTTTGGGCATCCTGAGGGGCTTTACACGCCCCATGAGCTGAAATTCGGCATTCACGGCGGTGATGTTGAAACCTCGCTGATGCGGGCGTTTTGGCCTGATACGGTGGATATGTCCAAGGCCAAGGACTTTGGCTCAACGGCGCAAGGAACGGCGATCTCGCCCATTGGCCCGGTGTCCTACGGCTGGACTGCCGAGGATTTGAACCCGGAGGGGACCGTGGGCAATGCAAGCCTTGCGACGGTTGAAAAAGGCGAGGCCACGGCGGCACATCAAGTGGCTGGGTTTATCGATCTGCTGCGGAAAGTCGAGGCCACGCCGCTTTGGCCCTCTTAGGGGAATTTGGCCAATCCTATCCAACAGGGATTAGTGCAAAGACAGAACGTTTTTGCAACCCGCAAGCTCTCATAAGTCACTTCGTCACGATTGCCGCTAAGCGCCATAAAGGAAAGAGAGCCATCTTTTCTGCCGAAAAGATTATGGCGAAAAGAGCGGACTATTGTTGAAAAGCCGTAAGCTCTCATCGATCCTTTGGAACGATTGCCGCTAAACATAACTATTGGGGAGCCATCTTTTCTGCCGAAAAGATTATGGCGGAGAGACAGGGATTCGAACCCTGGGTACCCGTAAAGGCACAACGGTTTTCGAGACCGCCCCGTTCGACCACTCCGGCACCTCTCCGCGGGGTGCGCGCTCTATAGCGACAATGGCTTCGGAAGATCAATAGCTTTCATCGGTTGGGGCCGCGTCAAACACAAAAAAACGCGGCACCTCCCCACAGGCACCGCGCTTAAGTTTTCAGTTGTCCCCCCGAACGACTGGATCAGGCGACTGGATCAGCAGATGCAGTCTGTCTGTTCAACACCAACGATGAATGGTTGGGTGTTGTCTGGTGCTTCGTCAGCAGTTGGCACGATCAGAACGGCGTGGATGTCGCCTGCGCCAGCTTCAAAGCCGGACCCATTCTCAAGCGCCAATTCGATAAGCTCATGGACGTTGGCATGGGTGCCGCCGTTGAGCGCTGTGCCTTCGTTGTCAGTCAGACCCCAGATCGCGCCTTGGATTTCTGCGTCGGTGTAAGTCTCGCCAGTACCGTCGCCATTGTCTTGCGCTGTGAAGTCCTGGTTCATGATCCAAGTGATCAGGTCGAGGTTTTCAGCGGCTGTTTTGCCGTTGATGCCTGTTGTTGTCAGGATATCCGCAGCGTTCTCAGCCGTGGCGGCCATCATAGTCGCTTTGATGACAGGCGCTGAAGCCAGTTCCGCACCAGTTTCCAAAGGCGCGCGGGCCGATACACAGTAAGCCATTGTGAACTCAGCATTGTCGAGACAAGCGACACCAGTGCCGTCAAGGTTCACGGTGTATGCGTCAACGCCGTCGCCGTAGATGAAGTCGTCTTCAACTTGGAATGTGAACTCGCCAGTTGGCAGGTTGTCACAGAAATTCGCCGGAGCCGGAGCCATGTCGCCTGCGCCAAGATCGTCGTATTTCACGCCGCGGGTGTTGCAAGAGTAGCTGACTTTGAGGGTCACGCCATCCGCAGGCACATCGCCTTTGAAGGTATAGAATTTGGCCGCGCTGCCCTCTTGCTCGATCTCAACGAGGTAGTAGCATTTTTTGTCCGACCCGTAGAGCTTGATCATGCGCTCGGCGTAAACCTGACCGCCGTTGCCGATCTCGCCAGTGGCGTTTTCGATGGTTGCTGTCTGGCCCGAACGGTCAGTTGCGTTGTCGCAGCGGTCGCCAGAAAGGCGTGTGTCGTTGTCTGTGATTGTCAGGCGCACATCGGCGTCGGCTGGCAGATCAATTTTTGCGCCGCGGCACAGGTTGCCAAGAGCGGCTGCAGAGAAAGCGGTGATTTCGATACCGTCGTTACCAGCTTCGGCAGCGTCTTCAGCTTTTTTGGCCGGTGTTTTGCAGCCCCAAGAGAACTTGCTGGTGAAAGAGGATTTAACGTCCCAGACCTTTTTGAAATCACATTTTGGCTTGGTGTCTTCGATCTTTTTGCAAACCTCTGCTACATTCACTTTAAGGTCGCAGGTCTTTTTAGCGTAGCCACCGAATTTGTAGTCAACGCCGCCGCCGAACTTGTAGTTGTTGCCGCAGAACTTGTAGGATTTGAAAAAGAAGAATGTCATTTTGCTACTCGCAGTTTGATCGTTACACAACTTGAAGAAGAGGCCATCTCCATACACTCGGAACACTCGGCCGCTTCGTTGAACAGTGATTTACTAAAATTTTAGAACATATCAATCCGTCGCGAATCCAAGCGCCGGGCCGGGGTGTTCAAAAACCACAAATAACCCTCAAATATGATGTAATTATAGACTGTAAGATACTGTTTTATATATATTTTTAAAAATCATGCCCCGCCATGAAACATTAACCAAAGCGGGGCAAAGCTGCAAAACTTAGGAAAATTGCGATCAAACCCCTAACCGCGCGCGATGATCTCACCCAATTCGCCCAAGTTTTTGATGGTGACATCCCGTTGAGCAAAGGGAATTTCGATCCCTTCGGCGGCAAAACGCTCTGAAATCGCAAAATTCAGGTCCGAGGTGACGCCCAGCCCGTTGTTCACGTCTTTGATTTGCGCCCGGATCTCAAAATCGAGGGCATCAGCGCCAAAACCGCGAAACATCACAAAGGGCGGCGGCATCTGGATGATCTGCTCGTGGCTTGCGGCGATCTCTTTTAAAATCTCGGCAACCACCTTGGGATCACTGCCATAGCCTGCCCCGATGGTCACCACGACCCGCCCGGTCATATTAGAATGTGTCCGGTTCAGCACCGTGCCTGCAATCAGTTCGGCGTTGGGAACGATCACGGTGGATTTGTCGAACGTGTCAATCAGCGTCGAGCGCACCGAGATATGACGTACATACCCTGCATGCCCCGCGACCTCGATCCAATCGCCTTGCTTGATGGGCCGCTCAATCAGCAGGATGATGCCCGACACAAAATTCGAGACGATCGCTTGCAGGCCAAAGCCAATACCAACCGAGAGCGCCCCTGCAACAATCGCCAGATTGGACAGATCAAGCCCGGTAGAGGAAATCGCCACAAGCGCCGTGATAAACACACCTATATAGCCGATCCCCGCCAGAACCGCGTTGCGGGCGCCAATGTCCATCGTGGTGCGCGGCAAAACCGAGCCCCGGACCGCCGCCTTGATCGAGCGCGTGATCGCATAGCCGATGGCGAAGACGACAATGAACGTCAGGAAATCGGTTAGGGACAGCCGCGCCTCGCCAATAGGCACCCCGGCGCTCATCCATGCCCAAGCGCTTTGCAGGTCAGTGGTCTGCGCGCCCCAGATCAGCGCCAGCATGGGCACAGAAAAGGCGATGGTCAAAATACCCAGTACCACAGGCAAGAGTTGGTAAGAGCTGCGGGTGGCAAATTCGCTAACCCGCCCCTCGACGGCGGCGAATTGGTCGAGGGTTTCGGTGAGGATACCAAAAATGACGAGAAGCCCGCCAATAAAGACGAAGGTCGAGATCGTTGGGACAAAGAGGAATTTAGCGAGGTTCAGATAACCGATTGCCGCGAGCACGGGGCTGGCCAGAGCGGCGATGGTGGCGATCCGGGCGAACCAGCGCAGCACGAGCATGGCGGTGCTGTCCGGGCCAAAGCGCGCCGCCGCGGCCCCTGCGGGGGTGGTTTGCAAAAGACGCGCCAAGGGCCAAAGCAGAAAGACACCAATCAGACAAAGCGGAAAGAACAAGACCGCGCGGGAGGTGTCGTCAAAATCCACCGAGGCTGTGAGCCCGTCGATCAGGATCGACCCTGCCAAGACCGCGCCAAGCCCTTCGATCAAACGGCGCGCCCGGCGATTTTCGCGGCTGCCGCGATTGATCAAAGCTAAATCCGTATCAGGTTCGCCGAAAAGCCCGTGGGCCACAAAATACGCCGCCCCAAACCACATGGCTGCATTGGGCAAAGCGCTTCGACCAAAACTTAAGGGCAGACCGCCGGGATTGGCTTGGCGCAGGGCCAGCACCAGCGCGTAACCTACCAGTGCCGCCAGCAATAGCCGCGCCAGATTGCGCCCGTAACCGACAAAGGCAAAGCGGCGCGCTGCGCTTTGCCCACGGCGATCTGGCGCATCCGCTGTTCAAAAGTCA
>CAYLLD010000070.1:0-3404 GCA_964384315.1 uncultured Rhodobacterales bacterium
GGTCGCTGTGGGGTAACACCCGTGGAAGTTCGAGTCTTCTCGACCGCACCAAATCCGGCTTGGTTTAATCCTCATCAGCATTGAAAACATGGTAGGTTTAGGCGCGCGCAAAGCGTGTTTTGGCTGGTCTAGGCCCGCTCCACCTTATCTCTTTTGAAAAGAATAGGTGCTCGAAGCGGGCCCTACAATGTTAGGTCAGGCCGTCATGTGTTTGACTACTGACTACAGCTCGGAAATGTCTCAAAGAACCCACCAGGGAGCCATTTCGCATTTCCCAAGTCTTCGTTGTAGTCGGGCTGGTGCGGCGGGACGTTGTTGAACTCCATCACGACCGCCCCATCAGGTGCGATTTCGAAGGCTTGGCCTTGCTCGGGTATCAGGACCAGACGGTTGCCGTTTGGCAGCAACTGATGCTTGCCCCGGAAATTCGAGTGGAACGGCCCAGTATACCCTGGCAGCGCGTTGCGCACTTCGCGGGTTTGCGGGTTCATCGTGATGATGCCCGAACGATCATAGGGGGTGGCGTTGTTATAAACCGAGATCACACCGCCTGGTTCGAAATCTGGATCGTGCTGTTTGATCCACGGCCCTTGTGCGTTCCATTTGATCTCGCCTTGCGGGGAGACCACCATAACCTGATTGGTCTCACGCAGCGAAAACATCAAATCGCCTGCCTCGAATTGCGGAAAATCATCAGCCATTTCGGGCAAAAGCTCTTCGAGATCATTGGGATGGAAAATATCCACCGGCTTTTCGTCGTCCGGGGTAAAGCGGAAATCGGGGTAGAGCGAAAAGGCAAGGGCGCTGGTTTCATCGCGTTTGATGATGTCGTCATTAAAGCTGATGCGCGCCATTTCCTCGCCGGTCATCGGATCGAACTTCAGCAGGTCCTGAATTTGACCATAGCCCGTGTTCTGGCCAAACCACGTCCAGATGCCGCCATCCGCCGAATGCGCAAAAGAGTGATGGTGAAAGCCGTCGCGGTGCCAAATCGCATCGCCGCAAGCGTCAATCCGCGCAATCAATCCAAATCGATCGAGGCTGAAAATTGCGCTGCCATCGGGCAAGACGTCCATTGCGTGAGGCGAATTTTCGTTGGACATCGGCTGGTTCAGAATGTCTGACGGCTTAAGCGGCCAGCTGTGAACCTGCTCGGCGGCGGCGTTATACAGCTTGATCGCATAGCCGTCAGCAGTCGCATCCCACGCCAGCAGTGCATAATGCCCCTCAGGGTCAACCCGGCTGGGGTCATGGACAAAGGCCGGCACCCGCTGTGCCCCCTCGGGGGCAGTGTTGCGCCGGCCAGATGCAACGATCTCGCCGTATTTCATGAAAGAGACGGCAATGTCAGCGGTGGAACGGATTTGATCGAAAGGCCAGACTTTCCGGAACCCGACGTAAAACCCTATGGCTGCGAAAAATACCGCAAGGATGAGCAAACCAGAGATGAGCGAGACAAATTTTGCGAATTTTTCAGCCATTTGTAAACCAGACGTTAGATGTGAGCGACTAAGGAGTGACCAACACTTGAGGTGGCCAAAGCACGCGGAAAAACTGTGGTGCCTTTGCCAATAACAGATTTTTTTTGCAACCACTGTTAACGCAGAGACGCCTTGATGGTTTTCTAATGACAAAAAAGACGCTAGAGACGCGACATTCGGGCGCTAGGCCCGTTTTCCAAGCTGTTTATGGGGGTAGGCGCATGGCGCGTGTATTATTTATTCTTGGTCTTATGCTGGCGGCTTCGCCTGCTCACGCTTACGTTGGTCCGGGCGCGGGTCTAGGTGCGATCCTTGTGACCGTAGCTCTGATTCTTGGCTTCGTTCTGCTGGTTGTCGGGTTCTTGTGGTACCCGCTAAAGCGTATGCTGGGCAAAAAATCAGACGACATCTCGCAAGACTAACTTGCCAGAGCATTCTGGCGTTAAACGAATTGAGCTAAATCATGGGTGCCTTACTGGTCGCAACGCTTAGCGTCGTTGCGTTTGCTGTTGTTTTGACAATGACCGGGGTCGTTGCGCGGGCAAGTAAACTCGCCAACGTGGCAATGGGCGGTGTGGTGGCGATGCTGGACGCATCTTTGTCGGACCGCGAAAAAGAGGCGGCGGTGCGCAAGGCTGGGATCAGCCTTTTGGGCGGGGCCTTTGCTGTTGGCCTTAGGTTTCTGGCCTGTTTTGCTGCTGTCTTTGCCGTGATTTATGCTTTTGATTTTGCTGGGTTGGTGCCGCAAAGCGCATCGCTTGGTATGCTGCTGCGCATCGACTTCATCGTCATCATCTCTGTTGTGGCGATGATCGTGTGGTGGCTCTTTTCGCGGTTCAAAGGCCGCGCAAAAAGCGCGTCTGAGGCGGGCATCACCGATAGTTCGGCTTATGGGGCGGGCGATAAATTCGTCCATGCGCTTGCTTTTGCCGGGGGCGGCGCGCTGCGCACAGCAGCCCGCATCGACGATAGCTTGCACAAAAAACGGATTAGGCAGGTCGCGGCGCAACCACCGATTTTCATCACCTCGCTGGCCCGCGGTGGCACCACGGCGATCCTCAATTCGATGCATGAAATGGATGGCATCGCCACACATCTATATAGAGATATGCCTTTCGTGGCCGCGCCGATCCTTTGGTCGCGCTTTGCAGGCGGGCGTAAAGACATGGCCGAGCGCGAGCGGGCTCATGGCGATGGCATGAAAATCAGCCTTGATAGCCCCGAGGCGTTTGACGAGATTTTTTGGCGGCTTCATTGGCCGAGCAAATACTCAAAAAAGCAGATTGATTTGTGGTCCCAAAGTGATCTGGACCCGAAGGCCACGGCGTTTTTTGAGCGGCAGATGGCGAAAATTGCCCATTTGCGTCAGCCCGAGCGGTCAAAGTCCGGTGAGACCCCGGTGCGGTATCTGTCGAAGAACAACGCCAATTTGGCCCGGCTTGAAGTGCTGCCTATTATGTTTGAAGGCTGCGATATCGTGGTGCCGTTGCGCGGCCCGGCGGCCCATGCGGCCTCATTGCATCGTCAGCACATCAACTTTGAGAAAATCCACGCCGAGGATGACTTTGTGAAACGCTATATGCGTGACATTGGCCATCTGGAATTCGGTGCGCTGCAACGGCCCATCGGCTTTGATCCTGCGGCCCTCACGGGCTATGAGCCCTCGGATCCAAACTACTGGCTCGCCTATTGGATCACCGCCTTTGCTTATCTTGAGACCCAAGGGCAGGCGGCCCATCTGGTCAGCCAAGACATTTTGCGCGCCAATCCCCAAGGCACCATGGGCGCTTTGATGGAGCGGCTTTCGATGCCGCAAGAAGCAGGGCGCGATTTCGCGAGCCATTTCCGCACCACGACAAACGCTCTCCGAGAGACAATCCTCCCGGGTGCCGCAGGACCTCCAAGGAGACATTGTGCGGAACC
>CAYLLD010000070.1:3414-14724 GCA_964384315.1 uncultured Rhodobacterales bacterium
CCACGCCGGACAAACAGCCAGATGAGATGTTTGATCCGGCGCTTTTGGCCCAAGCGCGCAAACTCTTCGAAACACTTGAGGCACGGGCGGTCCGTTAGACAGCGGGCGGCTTATGCCACCTTACGCCGCGCAGTTCCACGCGCCCATTTGGGCAACCAGTCACCATGGGCAAGGCGCAGCTTGTCCACCAATTCCCAGATTTGGTCGAGATCAAGCTCTGCCGCCGTATGCGGATCCAGCATCGCCGCGTGATAAATATGCGCGGGGTCCTCGTTGACAAGCGCCGCCACGGTCAGTTCCTGCACATTCACATTCGTGCGCATCAGCGCGATGAGTTGCGGCGGGATATCATCGACTTTGGTAGGTTGAATGCCGTTTCGATCCACAAGGCACGGCACCTCGACCGCCGCCGCCGCAGGCAGTTGCGGGATCACCCCATCGTTGCGGATATTGCCGTAAATCACAGAAGGCTTACCGGTCCAAACGCTCTCGACGATATCCGAGGCATATTCATGGCTTTGCGCAAGCTCGATGGTCTCGGCGGTCCGAAAGGCCTCGGCCTGCGCCTGCCAATCGGCGACCTGCTCCACGCAGCGCTTGGGATATTCATCGAGGGGAATTTCGAACCGCTCGATCAAATCAGGCCGGTCGCGCTTGATGAACCACGGCACGTATTCCGCAAAATGCTCGGAGCTTTCGGTGACAAAATACCCAAGCCGCGTCATCATTTCATAACGAACTTTATTGGGGCAGCGGGCGTTCCAACTGCTCGGCTTGGGGATCGTTCCGGCGGCGTAACCGGCAAATAGATCAGGATAAAGATCGCGGGCTTGGCCATCCTCCATCATCTGCTCAAAGCGCAAGAAAAAGGCCATGTGATTGATGCCCGCGACCTTGTAGCGCAAGGAGGCGGTCGGAATTTCCAAATCCCGCGCCAGCTCTTCGGCGGTACCTTGGACCGAATGACACAGGCCCACTTGGCGGATGTCAGGGAATTTTTCGGCAATCGCCCAAGTGTTAATCGCCATCGGGTTCACATATTGCAGCAGGATCGCATCGGGGCAAAGCGCGCGCATATCCTCGCAGACCGACCACAAATGCGGCACCGTGCGCAGGCCGCGCATGATCCCTCCGATCCCTAAAGTGTCGGCGATTGTCTGGCGCAGGCCAAAGCTCTTGGGCAGCTCGAAATCCGTGACGGTGCAAGGTTCATAGCCGCCGATTTGAAACGCAGTGATGACAAAATCCGCCCCCTCCAGCGCCGCCCTTTGAGAGGTGTGACCGCTAAGCTGCGCGCCCACGCCCAAAGTCGAAATGATCTTTTGGGCCACGATCTGGCTTTCCTCAAGCCGCGCCTCGTCGATGTCCATGAGCGCGATATGCGCGTCCCCAAGGGCAGGGCGCTGCAAAATATCCCCAACGATGTTTTTCATAAACACCGTCGAGCCTGCACCAATAAATGCGATTTTGGGACCGTGGGCCATGGGATCATCCTTGTTGCGAGTGTCGCGCGCCGGATGCTAGCCACAAACCGAGCGCACGTTCAATCGCTATCATAGTGGCGCATTTGGCATGGTGGCGTATTTGGGCCGCGCGTTCAGGATTTGTTGAAAAACTCTTAGGCTTGCCCAAGACATTCTTAATGCCCATGTCTATAGACCATGCCCAAACCATCTAGTGACGGATCACGACGTGACCAAAGACTTGACCGATCGCGCCTCGCGCCACCCCGAAAAAGCCCACAAGGGCGACACGCCGATTTTGCCTAAGCCCAAGTGGATCCGCGCCCGCGCGCCCACATCCGAGGGCTATCACGAGACGCGCAATATCATGCGCGAGAACAATCTTGTGACCGTTTGCGAAGAGGCGGCTTGTCCGAATGTCGGCGAGTGTTGGAGCCAAGGCCACGCCACCATGATGATCATGGGCGAGATTTGTACCCGCGGCTGCACCTTTTGCAATGTGGCCACCGGCAAGCCCGAGACGCCGGGCGAGTTGGATGCCTTTGAGCCGGGCCGTGTGGCTCATGCGGTTGCGAAACTGGGGTTGAACCATGTGGTGGTCACCTCCGTGGATCGCGACGACGTCAAAGATGGCGGGGCGCTGCATTTTGCCCAAACGATCCGCGCCATCCGCCACCGCGCGCCTGATACAACCATCGAGGTTCTGACCCCCGATTTTCTCCACTCAAGCGCGGGGGCGCTGGAGACGGTGGTTGAGGCAAAGCCAGATGTGTTCAATCACAACCTTGAAACCGTGCCCGGCCTTTACCCCGAGGTACGTCCGGGTGCGCGGTATTTCCATAGTTTGCGGCTGTTGCAGCGGGTCAAAGAGCTTGATCCGCAGATGTTCACCAAATCGGGCATCATGGTCGGGCTGGGCGAGGATCGCCAATCGGTCCATCAGGTCATGGACGATATGCGCGCGGCGGATGTGGATTTTTTGACCGTGGGTCAGTACTTGCAGCCAACCCGAAAGCACCACGCGATTGCGGATTACATCACCCCCGAGGCCTTCGCGGATTATGAGCGGGCGGCTTTTGGTAAGGGCTTTTTGATGGTGTCGGCCACGCCGATGACCCGCTCGTCTTATCATGCGGGCGATGATTTTGCGAAGCTCAAGGCCAACCGCTTGGCGTCGATTTCCTGAGTTTCAATGGCTGGGCCTTAAACAAATTGGGCGGGAAATTCTGGCCCAGTTTCCCACTGCGTCGGCCTGACTATTCACGCTAAACTGGTGGCAACTTGCTGCGAAAGCGCAGGTTTCTACGGTACCGGGGCAGTCGTGAGAGGCTCAGACCATCAGGAAGGGGACGCCGCAAGGCGACTGTTGGTCTAAATCCTTCCGGGGTGTTCCCGGTACCTAATATTGTCAGCTTTATCTTATCAAAGGCGTGCGCAAGCGGCGCTGGTCGGTGGTGAGCCACTCGGGCCAGCCGAGATAATGCTCGATCAAGCCGATGCTCAGGCAAATCAAAACAACGCCGCCGATCAGGTAAATCCGCCGCTTAGACGGCGGGTGCTGAACCCAGCGTTTCATGCGCAAAAGCCAGATCATTGTGACCCGCCCAGCAAGGGTGAGGCGGCACGAATGGCCGCCTCTTTTTCTGCCTTAGGCACGCAGCGCCTCATTGGGCGGGGCCGTGCGCTTGCGCTTGACCATCAACCGGTTGAGCGCTTGGGTATAGGCCTTGCCGGAGGCGACAACCGTGTCCGTGTCGGCGGATTGGCCGGTCACGATCTTGCCGTTTTCCTCCATGCGCACGGTCACCGTCGCCTGCGCATCCGTGCCTTCGGTCACCGCGTGAACCTGATAAAGCGTCAGCTTGGCCTCATGCTCAACCAGCGCGCAAATCGCGTTGAACACCGCATCCACCGGACCATCGCCATGGGCGGTTACCTGATGATCCGCCCCATCGATGGTCAGAACCAAATCCGCCGTTTGCGGCCCTTCGGTCCCGCAAACCACCCGCAGCGATTTGATCGAAATCGCGTCATCGGTGCCAATTCCTGTCATCAGCGCGACCAGATCGTCGTCGAAAACTTCCTTTTTGCGATCCGCCAGTTCCTTAAATCGCACAAAAACGTCCTTGAGCTGGTTGTCCGCCAGCTCGAAGCCCAGATCTTTCAGCTTGGCCCGCAGCGCCGCCCGCCCGGAGTGCTTGCCCATCACCAAATTGGTCTCTGACAGACCAATGTCCTCGGGGCGCATAATCTCAAAGGTCTCGGCGTTTTTCAGCATCCCGTCTTGGTGAATGCCGCTTTCATGGGCGAAGGCGTTTTTGCCCACGATCGCCTTATTCGGCTGCACCACAAAGCCCGAGACATTCGAGACCATCCGCGAAAGCTGCATGATTTTCGTGGTCTCGATCTGGGTTTGATAGGGCATGATATCGTTGCGCACCCGCAAGGCCATGACCACCTCTTCAAGGGCGGTATTGCCCGCGCGCTCGCCCAGACCGTTGATCGTACACTCGACCTGACGCGCGCCCGCATCGACCGCCGCCAGCGAATTGGCCGTGGCCATGCCCAGATCGTTATGACAATGGGTCGCGAAAATCACCTCATCGGCGCCGGGCACTTTGTCGATCAGCATCCGGATCAGATCGGCGCTCTCGCGCGGGGCGGTATAGCCCACGGTGTCGGGGATATTGATCGTCGTGGCACCAGCTTTGATCGCGGTTTCCACAACTTTGCACAGATAATCATGCTCGGTGCGCGTGGCATCCATGGGCGACCATTGCACATTATCGCAGAGGTTGCGCGCGTGGCTGACGGAGTTGTGGATCACCTCGACCATCTCGTCTTTGGTCAGGTTCGGGATCGCGCGGTGCAGCGGCGAGGTGCCGATAAACGTGTGGATGCGTGGGCGGGCGGCGTGTTTCACCGCCTCCCAGCAGCGGTCAATATCCATTGTTTTGGCCCGCGAAAGCCCGCAGATCACGCTGGTCTTGGCGTTTTGCGCAATCTTGGAGACCGCCTCGAAATCGCCGTCTGAGGCGATTGGAAATCCGGCCTCGATGATGTCGACGCCCATCTCGTCCAAGAGCCGCGCAATCTCGATTTTTTCAAAGAGCGTCATGGTCGCGCCGGGGGATTGTTCGCCGTCGCGCAGGGTTGTGTCAAAGATGAATACGCGGTCCTGACCCGAGGGCGCCGTGGTTTTGTCAGTCATGTCGAAGATCCTATTGATGAGACTTTAGAGTTCCGGCGCTGCCTTGATCCCCTGAGCGCACGCGCCGCAGTCTCGGCACGCTCAGAGGCTGCTAAGTAGAAGGAGGTTAAGGCTGATAACCGAACGTCTCATGAGCGCGATTATATCGCCGGTTTGCGCGAATGCAATCGTGAAGTCGGGCCAAGTCGAGGCTTTGCTTGCCCGCTGCCACCGTGCGCGCCCTTTGCCCGCTGCCCATTTTTGCATCAGATGTGCCTTGTTCGGCGGCGCAATCCCCGCCTGTCTGCACGTAAACTGCACATTCTCATTGCACTGCCCGCATATTTACCAAAAGCTCGCGGACGAATGAACGGTTTATAGGTTAAAGGAGATCCCCAATGTTCAGGACTTTGGCGCTGAGCGCTGCGATGATTGCAAGCGCGACCTTTGCGCAGGCGCAAACGAAATTGCCTTTCGCGCTTGATTGGAAATTTGAAGGGCCAGCGGCGCCTTATTTCATGGCCATTGATAAGGGCTATTTTGGTGACGCGGGCCTTGAGGTGGAAATTGCAGCAGGCAAGGGCTCGCTTGATGCGATCCCCAAAGTGGCGACGGGCGCTTTTCCCGTGGGCCTTGCGGATATCAACTCGCTGATCAAATTCCTTGATCAAAACCCTGGCGCTCCGGTGACCGCGGCGATGATGGTTTATGATAAGCCCCCCTTTGCCGTGATCGGGCGCAAGTCGCTGGGCATTGAGGCACCGGCGGATCTGATGGGTAAGGTGCTGGGCGCACCGCCACCCGATGGCGCTTGGGCGCAGTTCCCGATTTTTGCTGCCACCAACGATCTGGACATCGACGCCATCACCGTTGAGCCGGTGGGCTTTCCGACCCGCGAGCCGATGTTGGCCGAGGGCAATGTGGCCGCGATCACTGGCTTTAGTTTCTCTTCCTACCTCAATCTGGTGCGCCTTGGGGTTGAGGAAAGCGATATCACCACGCTTTTGATGGCCGATTACGGGCTGGAACTTTATGGCAATGCGGTGATCATCAACACCGAATATGCCGCCGCGAACCCCGATGAGATCAAGAGCTTTTTGGGGGCTGTGGGCAAGGGTTGGACCTCTGCGATTGCTGAGCCCGGCGTGGCGATTGAAAGCCTACTTTCGCGCAACCCTGCCGCCGACGCGGGGCTTGAAGAGCGTCGTTTGCAACTGGCCATCGACGGCAATGTCGTGACTGAATACACGCTGGCCAATGGCATGGGGGGCATTGACGCGGAGCGCATGAGTACCGCGCTTGAGCAGATCAAAATGGTCTATGATTTTCAGGGCGAGGCGGATGCCAGCTTGTATTTCACCGACGCTTACCTGCCTGAGGGCGGCGTGATGCTGAAGTAATTGCGCAGAAGTTAAAATGAGCCGCGCCGGGGTGTTCCTCGGCGTGGCCACCCCAAAATAATTTGCCCTACAAGGTTTTTGCCATGAGTTTACTGCTATGAGTTTACTGCCATGAGTCTAGACGACATCACCCCATTGGTTGAGCTGAAATCCGTACGCCATGCTTTTGGCGACTTGCAGGTGCTTGATGGGTTGGCCCTAGAGGTGCCCAAAGGCGAATTGGTGGCTGTTGTTGGGCCCTCTGGCTGCGGAAAATCCACCCTGACGCGGCTGATTGCCGGGTTAATGATGCCCGATGAGGGTGAGGTGTGGCTTCATGGTGAGCGGGTGCGTGGGCCGCGATCGACCGTGGGCATGGCGTTTCAAAACCCTGTGCTGCTTGAGTGGCGCACCATTTTGGATAATGTGCTTTTGCCTCTTGAGATTGTGCCAAGCGCCCTAAGCCGGGCTGCGCGGCGCGAGCGTGCTTTCGGGCTGTTGAAACTTGTTGGGCTTGAAGGGTTCGAAGACGCGCGCCCCTCGGCGCTCTCGGGCGGAATGCGCCAACGCGCCTCGCTGTGCCGGGCGTTGATCCATCAGCCCGATGTGCTGGTTTTGGATGAACCTTTTGGGGCGTTGGATGCCTTTACCCGCGAGGATCTCTGGCAAACTTTGCATCAGGTTAAAGCCCGCGAGCCCTTCACGGGGGTTTTGATTACCCATGATCTGCGCGAGGCGATTTTTCTGGCCGATAAGGTCGTTGTGCTTTCTGGTCGCCCTGCCCATACTCAATTTGTGCTCGATGTACCGAATAAAGGACCGCAGGGGAAACCACGTGAGATCGAAGAGTTATACACCCCTGAGGCCGCTGAAATGCTAGGCGTTTTGCGCGAACAAATTCGGATTGCTCAAGGCCGCGCCGCATGATGGCAAAGCTTAAGCAAGTCGCGGTGCCAATGGCCGCAATCGTGGTGTTTTTGCTCCTCTGGGAGCTTTTGGTCTGGGCGAACGGCTGGCCCAACTACAAAATGGCGGCGCCCAGCGATCTTTGGCCTGCCTATGTGCGTTATTGGCCGCTTTTTCTCGAAATGGGCTGGCAAACGCTATGGCGCACGGTGCTGGGGCTTGTGCTGGCGATCGTCTTTGGCATCGGGCTTGGCATGGTCATGGGGTTTTCCAAGACCATGCGCGATGCGCTTTATCCCTTGCTTGTCGGGTTCAACGCCATCCCCAAAGCCACCGTGGTGCCCATCGTGGCGCTGATGTTCGTGGGCGCCCATGATTTCAACACGGTGCTCATCGCCTTTATGATCTCGTTTTTTCCCATAGCGGTGTCGATCTCCATTGGCCTCTCGACCCTTGAGCCGGAGTATCGCGATATCCTGCGGGCGCTGGGGGCCAGCCAAGCCACGATATTTTGGAAAATCGCACTGCCCAAGACGCTGCCCGAGTTTTTCGGCGCGCTCAAAGTTGCGGTGACCCTCGCCTTTATCGGTACCAATCTGATGGAAATCGTCTCGCCCCATGGGCGCGGTCTGGGCGCGCTGTTTGATAGCGCCAAGACCAATGCGGATTTCCCTTTGATGTTCGCGGTTCTCATCGCTTTGGCCTTCCTAGGGATCGTTCTATATTATGCTGTGGTTGCATTAGAACGGATTTTTGCAGGATGGGCGGAACGCTAAAACGCGCGGTAATTCTTGGGGCCTCTGGTGGTATTGGCGGCGCGTTAGCTGCTGCTGTGCGCGCGGATGAAGTTCTGACCTTTAGCCGCAGGGCAGGGGATTTCGATCTAACCGACGAGCCTAGCATTCAGGCCCTCGCCCAGCGGGTTGGCGCGGCGGATTTCATCTTTTTGGCCACCGGGGGGCTTGAGCTAGACGGCATTGCCCCCGAAAAAACCATGCGCGCACTGGGCCCTGAGAATATGGCGCGCCATTATGCGGTGAATGCCATTGGCCCTGCGCTTGTGCTTAAGCATTTCGCGCCGCTTTTGCCTCGCGATGAGGCCGCCACTATTGCGGTTTTATCGGCGCGGGTTGGTTCGATCTCGGATAATCGTCTTGGGGGCTGGGTCAGCTACCGCGCGGCCAAAGCGGCGCTTAATCAGATTGTGAAATGCGCGGCGATTGAATTGAGCCGGACCCATAAACAGAGCCTTTGCGTGGGTATTCATCCCGGCACGGTGGCGACTGAATTGACCCGCAAATACGCAGGCGGACATAAGACCGTTGAGCCCGAGACGGCGGCAAAGAATATTCTAACGGTGCTAGGTGGCTTGTCTCATGAACAAACGGGTTTGTTCTTTGACTGGAAGGGCGCAGAGGTATTGCCCTAGGGCATAAACACGGAAAATTGGGGGGCGCGGCTGTGACAAACCGCGCCGCCCTATATTTTGCCAGATCAGTTCGAGATCGTGGCTGCCTCAGCGGCGGCAGCTTCTTCGGCAGTGGCCTGACGCCCCTGTGCCCAAAAGCCGTCGTATTCCTCGCCCGATGCATAGCGCATCAAGCCCCGCCCTTGCCGCTGCCCGCGGGCAAATGCGCCCTCATAGACATCGCCGTTGGCATAGGTGGCTTGGCCCTGCCCATCAATCTCACCTGCGACCCATTGGCCGTCATAGGAAAAGCCATTGGCCATGGTGATTTTGCCGGAGCCTTGGCGTTGGCCATCGATGAACGCGCCATCATAGGTCGTGCCGTCCGCATAGGTGGCGATGCCCTCGCCATGGCGCAAACCATTTTCCCAAGCGCCGACGTATTTATAACCGTCGTCATTGGAGGTCATGGTGCCCTGACCGTGGCTCTCCGCGTTTTTGAACTCGCCCTCATAGGTCAGGTCTTCATCGTATTGCGCAATGCCGCGCCCTTCGATGACCCCTTCAACCCATGTGCCTTCGTAGCTAGAGCCGTCGGCATAGGTAATTTTGCCTGAACCGTTTGGCTGGTCCTTGGTCAGTTCGCCCACATAGACGGAGCCATCGGGATAGACCACTTCGCCGGTGCCCTCGATGCGGCCTTGCACCCAAGTCCCGGTGTATTTGTAGCCGTCAGCGCCAGTGAAGGTGCCCGAACCATGGCGGCGGTCGTCGAGGAATGCGCCTTCATAGACATCGCCGTTGGCATAGATTGCGCGGCCTTGGCCGGTGCGTTTGCCCTGAACGAAAGCGCCGTCGTATTTGTCGCCGTTTGATTGGGTCAGGACGCCGTTGCCATCGATTTGGCCGCCGGTCCAAAGGCCCGCATAGGTCAAACCGTCCTGCATGGTCAGCGTGCCAGAGCCGTCGCGCAAACCCGCGCGCACTTCGCCTTCGTAGACTGCCCCATCTTCGGGGTAGATGATCGTGGCTTTGCCCTCTTTGGTTCCGTTCACCCAAACGCCGTCATAGACGTAACCCGACGGGGCGGCGAGGCGGCCGCGTCCATCGTGGATCGCGTTCTTGAACTCGCCCTCATAGACAGAGCCATTGGCGTAGGTCGCAATGCCTGTGCCCGTGATTTTGCCTTCGCGCCATTCACCTTCATAGGTACCGCCATCGGCAAAGGTAATTTTACCCTGACCCTCTGGGCGGCCATCAACAAAGCTGCCGACATAAAGCGAGCCATTGGGAAAGCGCGCACGGCCTTCGCCTTCGATTCGCCCATCAACCCATTGACCAGCGTATTCATAGCCAGACGGCAGCGTATAGGTGCCCTCGCCATGCTGTTTGCCATCAAGAAATTCACCTTGATAGACCCCGCCTGTGTCGTACTCTTTGGTTTGAATTGTGGTATTTTGCGCCAAAACAGCGGTGTTTCCACTGCTAAACGCAATCAGCGCTGCGGCGCTCGCGACCAATATCTGTGCTCTCACCCTAAATCCCAGCCGGAACCACCAGTTAAAGGCTTCCCGGTCCATGAAGTTGTCTTCGCATATCGGCGCAAATGTAAAGAAAGCGCGCCCTATGCTCAATTTGTTTTTTTGCCTTTAGCACGTGCGCAGTAGTTTGCCGCCATGTTTGCTCCATTGCGGCACGTTGCGGGCTTGGCCCGGACAGCGTTTGGCGCTAATTAGCGCGGCATGACAGATAAAATTCGCTTTACCCTCGCTCAATACAATCCAACGGTTGGCAATGTTGCCAAAAATGCCGCGCGCGCCAAAGATGCATGGGACGCCGGAAAGGCGGCTGGTGCCGATTTGGTGATGCTGCCCGAGATGTTTCTGGCAGGCTATCAGGCCCAAGACCTGACCATCCGCCCAGCTTTCGTGGCCCATTGCGAGGCGGCACTTGCGGCGTTGGCCAAAGACTGCGCCGATGGCCCAGCTTTGGGGGTCGGTGCGCCTTGGCTCAGGGATGGGCTTTGCTACAATACCTACCGCATTCTTCAAGGCGGCAAAGAAGTGGCGAATGTGCTAAAACAAGAGCTGCCGAATGTGCAGGTTTTCGATGAGCGGCGTCTCTTTGCCTCGGCCGAGCCCCAAGGGCCGGTGTCCATCAACGGCGTGCGGGTGGGTATTCCGATTTGCGAGGACGCGTGGCATCCCGATGTCTCTGAAACCTTGGCCGAGAGCGGGGCAGAAATCCTGCTCGTGCCCAATGGCTCGCCTTATTACAGGGGCAAGTTCGAGCGGCGCATGAACACGATGGTGGCGCGGGTGGTCGAGACGGGCCTGCCGATGGTCTACCTGAATTTTGTCGGCGGGCAGGATGATCAGGTTTTTGATGGAGGTTCATTTGTCATCAACGCCGATCATCATCTGGCGGTTCAGATGCCGCTCTTTGATGAGGCGCTTGAGACGGTGACGTTCTCGCGTGGGCCGGACGGCTGGGTTTGCGCCGATGGTCCCAAGGCCAAACTGGTCGATGAGTGGGAGCAAGATTACCGCGTCATGCTTGAGGGTCTGCGCGATTACATGGCCAAGACCGGCTTCAAAAAGGTGCTTTTGGGGCTGTCTGGCGGGATTGATAGCGCGATTGTGGCGACGATTGCGGCGGATGCTTTGGGGCCGCAGAACGTGCGCTGCGTGATGATGCCTTCGGAATATACCTCGCAGGCCTCGCTTGATGATGCGGCGGAACTGGCGGCCAATCTGGGCGTGAAACTCGATACCATTCCGATCAGCGCCGCGCGCGAGGCGGTCTCTGCGACCCTTGAACCGTTTTTCGCTGGACTGGCGCCGGATGTGACCGAGGAAAACATCCAATCGCGCCTGCGCGGCCTGATGTTGATGGCTTTGTCGAATAAATTTGGCGAAATGCTTTTGACCACGGGTAATAAATCCGAGGTCGCCGTGGGCTATG
>CAYLLD010000071.1:0-14155 GCA_964384315.1 uncultured Rhodobacterales bacterium
CTCCTGCATTGCCACTTGATTTTGGGCCGCAAGCTCTTGGGCGGGGATGATGGGGGTTTTGCTATTTTGCGGGACCAGCGCCTCATCGCAAATCAGCGCTTTGACCTCACCCAAAATCGCCAGTGCCTTGTCCAGTTCAGGCCCGCTTAGCCCCGCCGCAGTGGGCACGGGGATCGCGCCGATGGCGATGCTGGCCAGAAAGGCGATGGGGAAATTGAGGCTATTGCCAAGGCGCAGAACCAGCTTGTCCCCCGCACGCAGCCCCCGCGCGCGCAGCCCCGCCGCGCTGCCCAGCACCATCTGCTCAAGCGCCCCATAGCTGATGTTGCGGGTGGTCAGATCGGGCGCAATCTCAATCAGCGCGGTTTTATCGGGCGTGGTTTTGGCATGGCGCAGCACATAGTCCACCAGATTGAAATCCGGCGCGCAAGGCTCCGGCGCCCCCTCTTGAAAAATCGCAAGATCGCTCATGACCCCAGATGTGCCGCAGCTTTAGCGGCGCATCAAGAGGCTCATTTGGCGTCGATAAACAGCGGCTTGGCCACGGCCACGGCCAAAAGCGCGCCGATGAGTTGGGCTAGGATAAAGCCGGGCATATGCGCGGGGTTGATGCCCGCGAATGTGTCCGAAAACGAGCGCGCGATGGTGACCGCAGGGTTCGCGAAACTGGTGGAGGCAGTGAACCAATAGGCGGCGGTGATATAGAGGCCCACGAGCATCGGGACCGTGTGGGCCGCGTGGCGGATGCCGCCGAAGATCACGAGGACAAGGCCAAAGGTTGCCACGATCTCCGAGAGCCATTGGGCCGACCCCGTGCGCGCCTTGGTTGAGAGCTGCATCAATTCTTCGGCGAACATGCCATGGGCAACCAGCATGCCTATGAGACCGCCGATGATCTGGGCGATCACGAACAGGCCGGCCTCGCGGGTCTTGATATTGCCGGTCAGGCGCATGGCCAGTGTGACTGCGGGGTTGAAATGCGCCCCCGAGATGGGGCCAAAGATGGTGATAAGCACCACGAGGATCGCGCCTGTGGGGATGGTATTGCCCAAAAGCGCGATGGCGACGTTGCCGCCTGCGAGGGTCTCGGCCATGATGCCCGAGCCGATGACTGTGGCCAGCAAAATGGCGGTGCCCAGCGCCTCGGCAATTAATCTGTTCATGCGGTAACGAAACCTCGGATCGCTTGTGCCTGATCGCGCAGCTCACCGGCGCTCAGACGTTCAAGATCGAGGGCCAACAGCTTTTGCGCAAACTCGTATAGCCTATCGTAGGCCTCTGCAAAAGCGCCTTCGATCTCCGCTTCATCCGCCGCAGCTGGATCGGGGATGCCCCAATGCACTTTGGTGGCGGGGCCGGAGAACAGCGGACAGGTCTCGCCCGCCGCATTATCGCAAGCGGTGATCACCAGATCGATCAAAGGCGCGTCAGCTTCGGCAAAGCTATCCCAAGATTTCGACGCCAGCCGGTCGATCTCGTAGCCAAGATCCAAGAGCAGGGTCTCGGCATGGGGGTTCACTTTGCCGGTGGGCTTGGAACCGGCAGAAAAGGCCTGCAGGCGGTCCTGACCCAAACGGTTCAGGATGCACTCAAGCAGGATCGAGCGGGCGGAGTTGCCCGTGCAAAGGACTAGAATGTTCATGAGCGCGGCTTTAAGGGGCGGATATGACAGTTTCATGTCGATTAGGGCCCGATTAGAGGTCCTTTAGTGGCTTTGCGCTGCGATCCGCCGCTTCCCCCACTTGACGTGTGTGGTGGGCTTGGCTAAGGAGCGCGCTCTAGATTTAGCGGGCCCGTTACGATTCCATTCGTGATGTTTCCAAGGCCCGCCCGACGATAGGATCATGACGATGTCCAGAGTGTGCGAATTGACGGGCAAAGGCCCGATGAGCGGTAACAATGTTAGCCACGCGAAAAACAGAACGCGGCGGCGGTTTTTGCCGAACCTGAACGCGGTGACGCTCAAAAGCGACACGCTGGGCAAAGGCTTTAGCTTTCGGATTTCAGCCGCTGCTCTGCGCACGGTCGATCACCGCGGCGGTCTCGATGCGTTTTTGATGAAAGCCAAGGACGGCGAGCTGTCGGCCAATGCGCTGAAGGTCAAAAAAGAGATCAAAAAGGCGCAAGTGGCCGCTTAAGCCCTTAGCGTTTTGGGTGCCTTTCGGGTGCCCCTGCTGATAAAGCCCCGCCGGTTCGTGCGGGGTTTTTTCGTTTTTGGGCCGGTTTAGGGTGCTTTGAGGGCCCATGAACAGAAAGCGTTTTCGCCTTCTATCGGTAAAAGAAAGCCTTTTCACCTTCTTTACCGTAAAGAAAGCGTTTTAACTTTCTTTTCCCAAAAGAAAGCGTTATCACCTTCTTATGTTCACTGTTCTAACCGGCGATATCGTGGCCTCCAGCGATCTGGACGCCAAAGCTCTGACCCAAACCCTTGAGACCATCGGGGATGCGGCCAAAAGCATCGCCCATTGGCCAAATGTCACCCAAATCGGCTTTGCACGGCGCGCCGGTGATGCGTGGCAAATCGCTTTTGATGCGCCGGATTACGCCTTGCGCGCGGCGCTTGTGGTGCAGGCCAATGTGCGGCGCTTGGGTAAAACCCGCAGCACCCGCATTGCCATCGCCACTGGGATAGGCACCATGCCCGCCCAAGACCCAAACGAGGCCCATGGCGCGGCCTTCACCGCCTCGGGGCGGCTGCTTGATGCTCTGCCCGCGCCTTGCCACATCTCGGATGCCGCAGGGGGCACGAGGGCGGCGGCGGCAATGCTGGCAGGCTACATCGCCGATGGCTGGACCAGCGCGCAGGCCCAAGCCATGGCCCTGCACCTGCCCCCGAACGCCCCCGCCCGCGACGCCACAGCCAAGGCGCTGGGCATCACGCGGCAGGCGGTCAACGACGCCTTGTGGTCCGCCGGTTTCACTGAAATCATCGCCGCGTTAAAAGCGGTGGAAACGCCGGATTAATCTGGCAAAGGCTGCTCATGCTTACACAACCCATTATTTTTCCAGAGACCATTCACACGGTCATCGCGCTGATCTTTGCCCATGTGGTGGCGGATTTTCTGCTGCAAAACGACTGGATGGTGCAGAACAAGCGCAAGCCGTGGGTGCTGCTGCTGCACATCGCCATTGTCTTTGCGGTCAGCGTGGCGGCGCTGGGCGGCGCGTGGAAGCTTGCGGGTTTTATCGCCGCGACACATCTGGCGATTGATGGGCTAAAGCTAATGCTAAGCCGCGATGAAGACACCCTCGAAAAAGGCCGCCCTTTGACACTCTTTTGCGCGGATCAACTCGCGCATATTGCGGTGATTTTTTTGGCTGCAACCGCAATGCCCCAAGCCGTCACGCTCGGCATTTGGGGGAACTGGGTCGTGGGCACAGCGCCCCCTTTGGTCACGCTAGTGATCTATTTGACCGGCTTCATCATCACCGTTGCGGTGGGCGGGTTTCTAGTGGGGATGGTGCTTGCCCCCTATGCCGACGATGTCAAAAAAGAAGCCGAGAAAAGTAAAGATCCCGCCCCAACGGGCCTGCCTGATGCGGGCAAAGTCATCGGCCAGCTTGAGCGCGCAATGGTGTTTCTCTTGATCCTCATCGGCCAGCCTATGGGCATCGGCTTTTTGATCGCGGCCAAATCATTTCTGCGCTTTGAGGCCTCAAAACAGCAATCGGCAGCCGAATACGTTATTATCGGCACGTTGATGTCTTTCGGTTGGGCGCTTGTGGTGGCCAGTGGGACCGTGGCGCTGGGCGATTATCTAGCCCGCTAGAATTTCAGCGACCCAAGCGGGCACGATTTCGCTGGCCGGGCCATAGCGGCGCTGGTCAAAATGCCGCGAAATTTCGGACGGCTCTAGATTAAGCTCAAGGCAATAGGCCCCCTGCTGCCGCGCGGCCTGCGCAAAGCCCGCCGCCGGATAGACATTCCCCGAGGTGCCAATCGACACGAAGGTCGCACATCTGCGCAGCGCCGCCTCGATGCGGTCCATATGATAGGGCGTCTCGCCGAACCACACCACATCCGGACGCGCCGCCCGCGCATTGCACGCAGGGCACTCATCCTGCGCGCTCATGGTGGCGGGCGCAGGCCAACGATGCCCGCAACCACCGCAAAGCGCCTCTTTGTGGCTGCCATGCATATGGATCACCTCAGCCCCGCCCTGCTCGTGCAAATCATCGACGTTCTGGGTCACGATCGTCACATCACGCGCGCCTTGAAGCTGACCAAGCGCCAGATGCGCCGGATTGGGCTGCGCCTGCGCCACCCGCGCGCGGCGCATGTTGTAAAAGTCGTAGACCAACTGCGGATTGCGGGCGAACCCTTGGGGTGTCGCCACATCCTCAACGTCATATTGCGACCAAATCCCGTCCGCGTCGCGAAACGTATCGATCCCGCTTTCCGCAGAAATTCCGGCACCAGTGAGAATAACAATCGGATCAAGCATGGGCGGATGTTAGTGCGCCCTTCGGCAAAGGGGAACCTGATTTTACCAAGGCCAATCAACCAACTTAAGCTGTGGATACCTGTCAAAACGAGGCCACAATCCCTGTGCATAGACCGTCTCAATCAAAGTCTAGGCGACATCATCACCTAGCCGATATATTCAGGTCTCTTGTCATGCTGTCGCGTCGTGTATTTTTGAGTAAAACGGTTTTGGGATGTGCTGCAGCAACGGTGCCAACAATGGTGCCAACAGCGGGTTTGGCATCCACGCCCTTCGCCCCCGAGGATCGCTATTTGCCACAATGGGTGAATGTGCGCCCAGAGTTTGAGCCCGGCACCATCGTCATCTGGCCACCGGGCCGTTTCCTTTACCTCATCACAGCGAGGCGCAAAGCAATCCGCTACGGCGTTGCGGTTGGCAAGGCAGGGCTGGCCTACTACGGCACTGGCACCATCGAGCGTAAGGTGGAATGGCCAAACTGGCGCCCGACCCATGAGATGCTGGCGCGCGAGCCAAAATATCAGCAATGGAAAGACGGCATGCCCGGTGGGCCGGATAATCCGCTGGGCGCGCGGGCGCTCTATTTGTTCGAAAACGGGCGCGACACGATGATCCGCATTCACGGCACGACCCAACCGTGGTCAATTGGGCAAGCCGCTTCGAACGGCTGCTTTCGGATGATCAATGAGCATGTTGTCGATCTTTATGAGCGTGTGCCCTTGGGCACAAAGGTCTTTACGGTCCGTAGCTGACAACGAATTGCGCCCACGCCCGTGACCCAGTAGGGTTGTTGCGACGCAATCGAGGCCTAAAATGAGATTTCTGCAACTAAGCCGCTTGAAAATGCGAGCCACTGCGCTTGGCCCTTTGGCATTCGCCTGCCTTGCCTTGTCCCTGAGCGCCGCGCCCGGTTTTGCACAGGACAGTTTTGCCTTTGGTTGGCTTGAACGCTGCTTGATTGCGGCCGAGGCTGAAAAACGCCCCTCGGCGGCGGCGAATGATTGCATGCAAGATGCGATGCGGGTTTGTGAGTTTGCCCAAGAGCGCAGGCCGTGTTTGGTGGGCTTGGCCGAGGCCAGCGATGGGGCCGCCAATGTCATTATGACAGCCCTGCCCCAGACGCTTGCGCCCGATGCCACTGGCGCAGCCTTTTACGAAAAGCGCCACAGCAAAGTCTCGGACCCCTTGCCACTTTTGGTTTGCAACGCACCTCAAAACGCCCCAGCAGAGCATTGCAGTGCAATGACGGCCATGTGGCGTTTGTCCAGCGCGCGGGCCTTGAAGCGCATGGTCGATGTGCTTAGCGATGCCCGCGGCAATTAGCCAAAAAAACGAGCCCCCAAATGACGAAACCCATTTTGCACCATGTCGCCCATTCCCGCTCGTTTCGGGTTCTATGGGCGCTTTGCGAAATGGGGATCGAGTGCGAGGTCGTGCCTTATCGTATCGCCGATGGGTCGTTGCGTGATCCCTCCTATCTGGCGCGCTCGCCAGCGGGGCGGGTGCCAGCGCTTGAGATTGATGGGCAGGTCCTGTTCGAAAGCGGCGCGATCATCGAATATCTGTGCGAGACGCGCCCCAATCATGGCCTTGGCCGCCCCCCGGGCGACACCGAGCGCGCGCCCTACCTGACATGGCTGCACTATGCCGAAACCATGGCGAACCCGATTGCCAATCTCAACCTGCAATGGGTGTTCCTGCGTGACCCGGCCATGCGCTCTGATACGGTGCTCAAGATCGAAGCGGCGCGGCTTGCTAAGACCCTCGACCCGCTTGAAGCGGCCGTGAGCAATCAGGAGTATCTGCTGCCGAGTGGGTTTTCGGGGGCTGATCTGATGCTGGGCTTTAATTTGAGCGCGGTGCCATATTTTGTCCACCTTGATCCCTACCCGGCGATTCAGGCCTATAAAGAACGGGTTGCGGCGCGCCCGGCCTACCAAAAGGCCCTCAGTCTTGATGGGCCGCAAGAGTTTTACACCGAGTCATTTTACGAAGTTTCGCGCGATTAATCCGCTTTATCGTCTTCATCTGTTGTTAAGCCTGCTGCTTTTTTAGGCGCAGCAAACCAATTTGTGCCAAATTTCGGCCCAACTTGCAGGGCTTACTGTCCTAATCGCCCTCTTGGGTGATGACAGTTGTGTTGAGTTTGGCGAGGTTAGTTTCATGTACGCAGATTTTACCAAAGATCGCATCGACGCATTCTTGCGCGATATCTCGGGTGAGCCCTCCGAGCCTGAGATGGCTGCGGTGAGCGAGGATTTGCTCGACGAGATTTTGCTGGCACAAATGGAAATGGCGCGGCTGCGCGCATCCCGTGTGGCCAATTGCAACTTTGTGCCCCGTGCTGCGGCCCTTGCGGCCATTCCGCGCATTCACTCAGGCGATTTTCACTAAGCCCGCGACCGCTTACACGATAGCCGCCCAGAGTTCAGACATCCGCCCAAACCCAAGGGCGAATGAACCGGCCTAAAACCGCGACCACCGCCGCGTCGTCGACATCGCCTGTTTTCGCCAGATGCGCGATCAGGCCGCGACTTTTGTCGTCGACCACATGGTCAACCTGCGCTGCGATCCCAGCCTCGGCCAGGGCCGCATTGTAAATACGGGTGATCGCCAATTTCCGCAAATCCGGTTTAAAGATTTTGCCAACGGCGGTTTTGGGCAGTTCTTCCAAAATTTCGATATGCTTGGGCACCGCCGCCGTTTCCTTCACCTCGCGTTTGGCCAGTGCCGTAAGCTCGTCCAGCGTCACCTCAGCCCCCGCCACAAGCTCAACATAGGCGCAAGGCAACTCGCCCGCATAGGCATCAGGTTGGCCGATTGCTCCGGCCATGGCCACCGCCGGATGCCCCGCCAGCGCCTCTTCGATCACCGCCGGATCGATGTTATGACCGCCACGAATAATCAGATCCTTGGCCCGGCCGGTAATCCACAGATAGCCATCCTCATCCAGCTTGCCCAAATCGCCAGTGCGAAAAAACCGCTCTTCGGCATAAAGCCCGGCGTTCTTTTGCGGCTCAATATAAGTCTCGCCAATGTTCACGCCGGGGCTGTCGATACAGATCTCACCCACCTCGCCCGTCGCACAGGCCTTAAGCACCGCACCGCTGTCATCGCAGTTTAGGATTTTCACATTCGTGTAGGGAAAGGGCATCCCGACGGAGCCGATCTTGCGCTCGCCAAAGGGCGGATTGCCTGAGACCAGACAGGTGGCTTCGGACATGCCATAGCCTTCTAGGATTTTTACGCCAGTGGCGTCTTGGAACCGTTTGAACAGCTCAATTGGCAGGGGCGCCGAGCCCGACATAGCGAATTTGAGCGACGAGACATCCGCATTGACCTCGCGCTGCATCATCGCGGAAATCGCTGTGGGCACGGTGATGAGAAAATTGACCTGCCAGCGCTCGATCAACTGCCAGATATTGTCGAAAACCCCGTCCCCGCGATAGCCAGCCGGGGTCGGCAGCACAAGATGCGCCCCCGAGTAGACCGCCGCCATTAGGCAAGGCAGCGCGGCAAAAACATGAAAAAGCGGCAAGGGCACCAAAAGCGTGTGCTCACGCTGGATGCAAAACTCATGGCCGATAAACCCGTTATAAATCGTGCCTGATTGGCGGTGACGCACGATCTTGGGCAGACCCGTGGTGCCGCCAGTATGAAAATAAGCGCAGTCCCGATCATCCGCCGGCTCTTCGAAATCGAGCGTGGTGTTCTGTTTCGCGATTTCGGCGTTAAAACTGAGCACCCGCGCGCCATGTCGGTCCGCAACCTTGGGACGGATCAGCGGCACGATCCAGCTTAGGGGCGGCTTCAGATAGCGGCACAGATCAACCTCAAGCACCGTCTCGACATTCGGGGCCTGCGCCACTGCTGCTGCGGCGAGTTGAGCAACCTCTGCCTTGGGAAAGGCTTTCAGCGTGACCACAACCTTGGCCCCTGTTTCGCGCAACAAGCCGCCAATGTGATCGGCGCTGAGCGTCGGGTTGATGGGGAAGACAATCCCCGCCGTCGCCCCGCCCAAATAGGCCATGGCCGTTTCATTGGCGTTGGGCAAAATATAGGCCACCACATCACCTTCGTGGATGCCAAGGGACCGAAAGAGATTGGCGGTCTGCGCAGTCTTGGCGCGCAGATTGTGCCACGTCAGGGTTTCAGCCGGATCACCGACGCCCGATTTAAGTTGAAAACTCAAAGCGGCCTTGTCGCCGCATTCGACCGCGTTCTTTTCCAAAAGCTGGTAGACACTGCGCTGCGGCACCCGCGCCTCCCAAGGCATCTGTGCCTCAAAAGCCTTGATCCGCTCCAATGTGGGCAAGCCGTCCATATTGATCTCCCTAACTTATCTTTGCCGGTTCTTTTGCAGCCTATCAGGCGCAGGCTAAGAAACCTTGTTAGCGTTAGAATTGCCCAGCTAGGTGGGTTGTGGCAAATAGATTCACAAAGAATACGGAGGGTTCGATGCATCTAAGACGTCAGTTATGCCGATTTTTTGCGGTAGTTGCGCTTTGTCTGCACAGTTGGGGGATAAATGGCAGTGGCATGAACGGTGCGGCCTTTGCTTGGACCTCGAACCAATTGAACGCAGGCAAAAGCGCCCATGGCGGGATCCTTGCACGCTTTGGCGGCGAGATCGAGAACAAGGCGCTTACCGCTTATGTGCGTCAGGTCGCAGCGCGGCTGATCCGGCGCGGTCCTAGGGCCAATGAGCCTTGGGTTGTGACGGTGCTAGATACGCCAACGGTCAACGCTTTTGCGACGCAAGGAGGCTATGTCTACGTCACGCGCGGGCTTTTGGCTCTGGCCAATTCAGAGGCCGAACTGGCCGGCGTTTTGGGCCATGAGATGGCACATATCACCGCCAATCATGTGCAGGGGCGCAAAAAGCGTAGCGACAAAGCCGGGATCGGCGTGCTCTTGGGCGCGGTGCTCGGTGGGTTGACCGACGGCAAAGAGGGGCTGAAAAAAGGCGTAAAGCTGGGCACGACCCTCGCGAGCGGCTATGTAGCGCAATACAGCCAAAAGCAGGAATTCGACGCGGATATCATTGGCATGCGCATGATGACCGCCGCAGGCTATGACCCGATGGAAGCGGCGAAATTTCTTGCCTCGATGGCGCAAAAGCACAAGCTTGAGGCGCAGATTGCGGGTAAGGAATACAACCCCAACCAGGTCAGCATCTTCGCCTCGCATCCCGCCACCGCTGACCGGGTCGCCAAGGCCAATCGCTTTGCGCAAAGCGTTGAGATGCGCGGGCTTCTTGAGGTTGGTGAGGCCGATTACATGCGCGCCATCGATGGGATGATCTATGGCGACAGCCCGGCGCAGGGCTTTGTCCGTGGACGCAGTTTTATTCATCCGCAGATGAAATTTCGCTATGCGGTCCCCAAGAACTTTGTGATCACCAACTCCGCCAAAGCGGTGGTGGCGCGGGGGCCCAATGGGGCACGGTTCACGCTGGAGGGCGGCGCAAAGGCCGATATGACCTTGCCGCAGTTTATCCAGACCCGCTGGGCACCGGCGCTGGCAAAACAACATGAAACGGGCAAGCTAAGCCGGATCGAGCGCTCGAAACAGAACGGGGTTGAGACGGCGATTGCCCTGCTGCCGCTGCGGCGCAACGGGCAGAATTGGGTGGCGCTTTTGGGGGCCGTGCGTCACGGCGACCGGATTTTCCGCTTAACCGGGCAATACCCTGCCGGGGATCGCAGCTTGCAGCGCGCGCTGGCCGATGCGGTGCGCAGCTTTGCGGCGCTCTCAGACCGCGAAGCGCGCCGTTTTCAGCCCTATCGCATCGATACGCTAAGCGTCGGGCGCGGGCAGAGCCTTGAGGCGCTGGTGCGGCAAATGCCGCCGATGGCGCGGGCGCAAGAACGGTTTGTGGCGATGAACGGCATGGCCTCAGGGGCAGAAATGCAGCGCGGCGATCTTGTTAAGCTCATCGTGCAATAGGCGCGTGGATTATCGTGCAGTAAACGCGTGGATTGTCGCGCCGTGAACGGTCCAGACCCGCAACATCTTGCCAAAGCTCTAGGGCTCGCGGCCCCGCTTGAGCCGCTCACCGGGGGGCGCAGCAATTTTGTTTGGCGCAGCGCCGATGCGCTTGGCGGCGATGTGATTGTCAAAGCCTATGACCTGACCCGCATCTCGCCGCTTTTCGCCAATGACCCAGAGGCAGAATTTGCGACGCTCAAGGCCCTCGAAGGGCGCGGCTTTACGCCTGATCCGATGAATTTGACCCAAATCGGCCCTTGGCCCGTGTTGATCTACAAGGCTTTGCCGCAGCAAAGCACGCTAACGCCTCACGCCGCTGGTGCGCTGCTCGCCCGGCTTCACGCCATTGCACCCCCAAGCTGGTTGCCGCGCGCGGCGCAAGGGACGCAGGTGCTCGAAGAGGCGGCGCGCATGGCACCAAAGCTTGATCTTTCGGGGCTGATCCCGCCAAAGAACAGGCCAGCCGTCTTTTTGCACCGCGACCCGGTGCCCGCCAACTTCGTTGTGACCAAAACCGCACCCCATCTGATCGACTGGCAAAGCCCGGGCGCGGGCAACCCCCTTGAGGACGTCGCGCAGTTCATCTCGCCAGCCATGCGCCATCTTTATGGGGCCGCCGCCCTAAGCACTGCCGACTTGACCGCGTTCTTTGACGGCTATGACCCGAAGATGCAGGCGATTTACGCGGCTGACGGTGCCGCATTTCATGCCCGCATCGCCGCCTATTGCCTGTGGCAAGCAGCGCATGGGGCAGAGGATTACACAGCGGCCCTTGCCCATGAAACCTCGTGGGTGCAGCTGCTAACGCAGGGCAAGGCCCCGCTTGAAATCACATCGGATCACGCCCAAATTATGGGGCAGACTTGAGCGAGGTGATCTATGGTTTTGGATATCGGTAGCAATCGGGCGCAGGGCATGCTGTGCCCCCATTGCAGGGTCACGCTGGCCATGTCCACGCGGGCCAATATTGAGATCGACTACTGCCCAACGTGTCGCGGCGTTTGGCTGGATCGCGGCGAACTGGACAAGATCATCGAGCGCGCGCTGGCCGAAGCGCCGCCCCTCGAAACACCAACACCGGAGCCGCAACCGATTGAGGACCGCCGTCGTCGAGCCGATGAGGATGATGACGACGACGATGATGACGATCGACGCTACAAGCGCCGTAGGAAAAAGCGCCGCAAATCATGGCTTGAGGAAATTTTTGACGAGCTGACCTAAGCTGATATAGACCGAGGTCACGCGGTCCCGTAGCTCAACCGGATAGAGCACCTGACTTCTAATCAGGGGGTTGAGGGTTCGAGTCCTTCCGGGATCGCCATAATTCGTTTCAGTCAAGCACAGATCGCTCGGCTACCCGCGCGCAAGCAAACGCAGCCGTGAGGCGAACTCGCCGCGATCGACGTAGCAGCCATGCAAGTGACGATAGCCCGTAGCAGGGTCAAAAGCGTCGCGCCCGTGCAAGATACGGCGGTTGTCAAAGACCACCATCTGCGTCGCCTTCAGCTTCAAGGTCAGCCTATATTTCGGGTCCCGCGTCTTTGCCATAAAGGCCCGATAGGCCCGGTAATAGGCGGGCATCACCTCGGCGGGCATATCGAAAACACCGGCCAGATGGGCGTTGAAGCGAATTTCGATCACATCGCCGTCGGCCATGCCCCCAACACCAAGCGTGATCACCGGTTCATAGACCCGAATATCCGCCTCCTCGTCGTGAAACCGAAAGGGAATTGGCACCTCGCACAACAAAGCAAAAGCTTCGGGGTCCTCGACGCGTAGGTCTTCGGCCATCGCAAACCCATCCGCAAAAATCGATCCGCCACCCTCAGCCTCATTGGCCAGACAATGCAGAAACTGATAGCCGGGCGGGACCTCTTGGTTTGGCAAATCCGTGTGAAGCGGCAAGGCCACGGAGGTATAGGCGAGGTTATTGGGGTCCGGCTTGTTGATCACCTCAAAGGTCGTGCCAAAGTTGGTTTGACGCAGGAAGCCAATCCGCTTGGCCACCGCCATACCCGCCTCGGTGCTATCATCCAGCCCCTCAACAATGGTGATGCCGAGCCGCGCCACCTCATGCATCCACAGGCTCAAAGCGCTGTTATCGCTCATGATCGCGCTGGCCCCGTGGCGCGGCAGGTTCTGTGCGGTCATCTCGGCGCGCCAATGCTTGGGCGGGATCGCAGCAGGATCTTGCACCCGCGCGCCGGGGCGATGCGCGCTGATCAGCGCAACCGGCATCTGGCTGATGTGACCGTCCGCGTAGTGCAAAACCACCTCGTCGGCCTCAACCGTCGCCGTTTTCAATACGGGGCTCTCATCGAGTGAAAGCAAATCCAACAGGCGCTCGCGGGTTTGCGGGTGCAGCCCCTTGGGGCAATTGTCCCGCAGCCAAATGCTCGGGAACTGCGACGTCGAGCGATCCGCCCAAGTCACGACAAGCGCGTCTTCGCGCACCAAAAGGTCACGGATGATCATTGGCTATCCTTAAAGTGATGAAACTGATCTGTGGGAGGCGGATCAGCCCTGCGGTGGTGGCCACCATTCCTGTGTTTTGCCATAGGGCGTCCCGAGCGCGCGCCAGCCCAATTGCCAACACGATTCTGGGCCCAATTCACTACATGCAAAACTCACATCCATCGCAAAACGATAGTGGCCTTTGTCGGTTCGGGCAAGGCACGAGCATAAAGGCCAAGGAAAAGCAGGGGTAAAACGACCCCCATAGAAAATGCGTACAATCGTAAGTTTAGTCTTTACAGAGTCACAAATAGCAAGCACCATATATCGTAGTTGAGCGGCACCGTTCGCCAAGAAATGGGGGTTCGCCTCATGGCCTTGCGGCTGCTCAGATAACGACAACAACAACCAAGACGGGACGAGCAGGCATGGACCGGGATCTGGTAGTAGACGACAGCGACCCAATCGACATTGTAGAGGTACTCGCCGAGCAACACGCTTGGGATTTTGACCGTATTTCCGACGAGCAAATCGCCATGGCCATCGAAGGCACGTGGCGCACCTATTCCATCTCTTTGGCGTGGTCGGCCTATGACGAAACCCTGCGCATTATGTGCACATTCGATCTGGACCCGCCCGAGGCGCGTCTTGGCGCGCTCTACCAAGCGCTTGACCGGGCGAATGACAAATGTTGGACCGGCGCCTTCACTCTGTGGCTCGAACAAAAGCTGATGGTCTATCGCTACGGGCTTAATCTGGTGGGCGGCGCAAGTGCCTCGCCTGAGCAGATCGACGCTATGGTGCAAGCGGCGGTTTTCGCCTGCGAGCGGTTCTATCCGGCGTTTCAACTGGTGTGTTGGGGTGACGAAGACCCCGTGGACGCGATGGAAATCGCCATGTCCGAAAGCTACGGTACAGCCTAAGCGAACATGCCCGATTTGATTGAGTTTGACGATTTTCTAAAGGTCGACATTCGTGTGGGCGAGGTGATCCGTGCTGAGGCGTTCCCTGAGGCGCGCAAGCCTGCGATCAAGCTCTGGGTGGATTTCGGGCCAGAGATTGGCACCCGCAAATCCTCTGCGCAAATTACCGTACATTACACCCCCGAAGGGTTAGTGGGTATGCGCGTGATGGGCGTGGTGAACTTTCCTCCGCGCCAAATCGGCCCGTTTATCTCCGAGGTGCTGGTGCTGGGCTTTCCCGATGAGGACGGCGCGGTTGTGCTGGCCCGCCCCGACAAAGACGTGCCCATCGGCGGGCGGCTG
>CAYLLD010000072.1:0-13132 GCA_964384315.1 uncultured Rhodobacterales bacterium
TCGCCCGCGCCTGCATCCACCACATCTTGGCCGTGGCCCGCGTCGATCAGATCGCTGCCCGCGCCGCCCTCGATGCGATCCGCGCCATAACCGCCCATGATCACATCACTGCCCGCGCCCGCCGCAATCACATCCTTGCCCAGACCGCCCATCAAAGCATCCGCGCCTGTGGTGCCCGCAATGTCCTGATTGCCATCAGCCGCCTTCACGGTGACACCCTTGGCCAGCCCAGCGACCTCGCCATAATCGAGCGCGCGGTCATAAATCGCGAAATTCGCGATCTCGCCTTCGAAATAAGAATTCAGTTTGTCGTCATTGGCGGATGTGCGCGCCGCATTGGTCGCGCCGATGATCAGGCTGTTGTCGTTTTGCGTCCAATCCAGCTTAGCATCCGAGGTATACATCGCCAGATCGCCATTGACCCAAGCGGCCAAACCTTGCGGCCCGAAACTAATCGCCAGATCGTAAGCGGTCTCGCTCTCGAAATCCGCCTTGATCTCGAAATATTTGTTCTCACCGCCCTGAGCCGCGCGCAGCCATAGTTTGCCGTCGTGAAAATAAAGATGCATGTCGCCGGTGTTTTTGCCGTTGTGATCTTTGGCAAAAAGCACCTGCGCGCCGCGTCCATCCACATCATCGGCGGTAAATGTGAGGGTGATCGTCCCCTCTTTCAGCGCCAAGGCACCCGAGTGATCGAATTCGGCGGTGCCGTCCTTTTCACGGACATTCACCACTTGAGGCGCAGTGAATACCGCGTCTTTGGCAAAGCTGTCGGGGGTCACATCCGCAGGCGCGCGCCCGGCAAGATCGCCTGCCGCCAGATCATCCTTGAGCAGATGGTTCAGCCAAGCCGATAGATCTTTTGAGGTGCCCGACCAATCGCCGTCCTCATCAAAAATTCCGCCATATTTCTGCTTAAACCCTAGCGAGTAGAGAGCAGGTCCGAAGTTGTTGAACAGGTTAACCCCGGCCACATCGACCGTGCCGCCCTCCCACTTGAGGCCCATGATGCCGTCGCCACGGTCGTCGTCCCCGCGCAAGGCCACCCATTCAGCCTTGCGGTTCGCGCCGATCCACTGCCCGATGACATCGATTTCAAGCGCCGTGATCTCGCCATCCGCACCAACGCCGGTCTCGCGGATCGCCTCAACAACGATGCCATTGAGCCCGTTCACATTGCGCGCCAAAATTGCCAGCTCGCCTGTGGTCATGTCTTCATTTAGCCGAGGATCGTTCAGAATATCGCCGATCAACCCATCAAGAGCGGTGCCCGTGGTGCCCCTAGGCTCGGTTTCCACGGCTGCATTCTTCAAACTGCCTGCGTTAAGATCATCGGCCAAAAGCGTGTTGAGCCAATGGGCGATTTCATTAAGAGAAGCGCTGCCCTTGCCGTCAATATTCAACGCCGCGCCAAATTTGACGCCAAAGCCCAGATCGTAAAGGCCCGTCGCTACGTTTTCCGCAAGGCTTTTGCCAAAGAGCCGCACATCGCCGCCCTGCCATTCGATCCCATTGATCCCCGCCTCGCCGCGCCCGTGGAGCGCACGAAATTCTGCAAGGTGGTTGGCCTTGATCCAGTCGCCCAAGCTGCGCATATCCGCCGCCGTGAAATGACCATCATTGGCGATGCCAGTGGCCTTGATGCCTTCGATCATCAGCGCGTTCAACGTATCCGCATTGCCCGCCGCCTCATTGATCTCATCGCGCGTCAGGCGCTGGGCCAGGCCCGGATCTTCGGTAATCGCTGTGACGATTGTATCAAGCCCGGTGCCCGACGTGGGCGCGTGGTGTTTGTCCACCGCCCCGTTTTTCAATGTGCCGCGCGCCAGATCATCTTTGAGCAACTCATTCAGCCAAAACGCGGCCTTGGTCACCTCGGCGTTGGCATTGCCGTCCTCGTTGATGAGGTTGTGACCATTATGCCCAAAGCCCAGATGATAAAGTCCATCCGCTACCTGATCTACGGCCGCATCGCCAAAAAGCTTTAGCCCGTCGCCATCGCCTTGCACGTAGTGAAACCCGGTCTCAACGCCCTTTTCATCGTCGCCGTGTAGCCGCGTCCATTCAGCTTTGCGGTTGGCCTTGAGCCACTGTGCCACATCACGCACATCCGCCCCGGTGATCTCACCGTCATTGGCCGCCCCGGTTGCGCGCACTGCCTCAATAATCAGCGCGTTCATCCCCGCAGCCGCCTTGGCGCCCTCAATAATCTCGGGCTTCTTAATCGTCTGATTAAGCCCCGGATTGATCAAAATCGCCTCGACCAGCGTATCCAGCCCGGTGCCAGTTTTGGCATAGGCAAAGACTGTTGTATCGAGGTTTAGCGTTGATTTTTTGGGGTCGAAATCGAGCGGCGACATTGGCTGATCCGTTTGACTGTGTGTGTGGGATTAAACAATCGTAAACGGTTAATTAACACAAGTAACGGGGCCGTTACGTGGCGGCTTTCCACGCATATTGGTTTTGCGGTTTTTCGCCTAGTGAAGCCTTTGGGCAGGTTTAGCGCCTAGAAATGCGCGCCCTGCGCCTGCAAATGCGCCACCACCCCATCGCGGACGCTTTGCTTGCCGTCGCGGGTTTCGCTGTCGATCACACTGCGCAAATCTGCCAGAGAAATCTCGCGCAAAAGGCGTTTGACCGGCCCGATTGAGGCGGGGCGCATCGATAAAGAGCGCAAGCCCATAGCCGCCAGACAGGCGGCTTCTAGGGGGCGGCCCGCATCCTCGCCGCAAAAACTTAGTGGGGTGCTTGTGCCCGAACAGCGTTGCACGATCCGCTCGATAAAGCCCAAAAACGAGGCATTAAGCGTGTCATAGCGCCGCCGCACGGCTTCGTTTTCGCGATCAGCGGCGAAGAAAAACTGTTTCAGGTCGTTGCCGCCGATTGAAATAAAATCGGCCATTTCGTAGAATTGCCGCGGCGAAAACGCGAGGCTGGGGGTTTCCAGCATCGCGCCCACACGCAGCTTGCTGGGGACTTTATGGCCCAGTTTTTTCTCAGCGGCCTCAACGCGCATGACCATGTCGCGGGCCTCGGTGAATTCTTCGAATTGCGCGATGAAAGGGAACATGATGTGCAAGGGGCGGCCCTTGGCCCCGCGCATCAGCGCTTGCAGTTGCATGGTCATCAGGCCGGGGCGATCAAGACCCAGACGGATCGCGCGCCAGCCCATTGCCGGGTTCGGCTCATCGGCTTTTTTCATGGTCGGCAGCACTTTGTCCGAGCCGATATCCAGCGTACGAAACACCACCGGCTTGTCACCAGCCGCTGTCATGATGTGCTCATAAATCCCGGCCTGCTCGTCCCGGCCGGGGATGCGTGAGCGGATCAAAAACTGTAGCTCGGTGCGAAACAGGCCCACACCATCGGCATTGCAAGTCGGCAGGCTGGGCAAATCAGCCATGAGCCCCGCGTTCATGGTCAGCGAAATGGTGATGCCATCGGTGGTCGTGGCAGGCTCATCGCGCAGGGCGGCATAGGCTTTTTGCTCTTGCGCCAGCATCGCGGCCTTTTCGCGAAACGCCGCGCGCACCGCGTCGTCGGGGCGCAGATGCACCAGCCCCGCATCGCCGTCGATCAGGACCGTATCGCCGGGCAGGGCCTCGGCAATGACACGCTCGGCCCTGATCACAAGCGGGATCGCCAGCGCCCGGGCAACGATCGCCGCATGACTGCCAACAGAGCCTTCTTCCATGACCACACCGCGCAGGGCCTTGCCGTATTCCATCAATTCCGCTGGCCCAATGTTGCGCGCGACCAGAATTGCGCCTTCGGGGATTTCGCTGGGGCTGTCATTGCCGGTTAGAATGCGCAGCAAGCGGTTCGATAGATCATCCAGATCCTGCAAACGCTCGCGAATATAAGGATCAGGCACACGGGCCATGCGCGCGCGGGTTGCGGATTGCACCTTTTCCACCGCAACCTCAGCGGCCAGACCGCTTTGCACCCCGTCCATGAGCCGTGTCATCCAGCCCCTGTCGTGGGCGAACATCCGATAGGCCTTCATGACGTCACCGGCTTCGGAGTCCGGGCTGGCCAAATTGCCTTGCATCAGCTCATCGACGCGCCCTTGCAGGCGGGTCATCGCCTCGCCCAACCGCGTCTTTTCGCTTTCCACATCATCCGCAACCGGGTTCGCCACCACGATATTCGGATCGTGCAACAGAACAATGCCCTCGGCTGAGCCCTCTTGGCCAGACAGCCCTTGGAAACTGACCGCCATTTTATGCGGCGCACGCATGGCCGCGTGATTGTCAACAAAAGCGCCCAGCTCAGCCATCTCGGCTAACACCATCGCGACGACTTCTAGGCCGTAAACTTCGTCATCCAGATAGTTGCGCGCGGCTTTGTTCTGGACGACCAAAACGCCCAGAATATCGCCGAGGCGCTGGATCGGCACGCCTAGAAACGAGGAATACACCTCCTCGCCTGTTTCGGGCATAAAGCGAAAACCCTTTTGTGCCGGGGCATTGGCGGCGGCAATTGGCTCGGCGGTTTTGGCGATTTGCCCCACCAGACCCTGACCCACCTTGAGACGTGTCTCGTGAACCGCATCCGGGTTCAGCCCTTGGGTCGCACAAAGCTCAAGAGTTTCCGTGTCGCGGCGCAAATAGATCGAGCAAACCTCGGCGACCATGCTCTCGGCAATCATCGTCACGATCCGGTCGAGGCGCTCTTGACCCTCGCCCGCTTCGGCCAGCGCATCGCGCAGGCGCTTTAGAAGCACCCTCGATTCAACGCCGGTTAGCTGGGTCATGGCTTTTTGAGGTCATGATAAAGTCATGGCAGAATGCGCTAGCTCGTGGCTTTTTCCAGTTCAAAGGCATCATGCAACGCCTGTACCGCAAGTTCCATGTATTTTCTGTCCACAAGCACCGAGACTTTGATCTCGGAGGTGGTGATGACGCGAATATTGATGCCCTCATCCGCCAATGATTTGAACATTTTCTGCGCAACGCCTGCGTGAGAGCGCATTCCGATGCCGACAATTGACACTTTTGCAACATCTGCGTCCGCCTGCATGTCGCGATAGTTGATGTCTTCGCTGGCCTTGGCCGCCTCCATCGCCGCGCGCGCTTTGGGCAGATCGCCCACGGGACACGAAAACGTCATATCCGTGCGTCCCTCTTCCGAGATGTTTTGCACGATCATATCCACATTCACCCCGGCCTCAGCGAGGGGGCCGAAAATCGCCGCCGCAATGCCGGGCCGATCCGCAACCGAGACAAGCGTGACCTTCGCTTCGTCGCGACTATAGGCGACACCATTGACTGCATTGCTCTCCACGATTTCCTCCTCATCGCAAACCAAAGTGCCAGGCAGATCCTCAAAACTTGAGCGAACCTGCAGGCGCACACGATATTTCATTGCCAATTCGACCGAGCGGGTCTGAAGCACTTTCGCCCCCAAAGACGCCAGTTCCAGCATCTCTTCAAAGGCGATTTTATCCAGTTTGCGGGCCTTGTCGGTGATACGCGGATCGGTGGTATAGACCCCGTCCACATCCGTATAAATGTCGCAACGCTCCGCCCCCAGCGCGGCGGCAAAAGCCACGGCGGTGGTGTCCGAGCCGCCTCGGCCCAATGTCGTGATCCGCCCATCGGGGCCAATGCCCTGAAATCCAGCGATCACCGCATGCATGCCTTCTTTGAATTTTTGGTCCAGATTTTTGGTCTCGATCCGCTCAATGCGCGCCGCACCATGGGCATCATCGGTGTAAAGCGGTACCTGCCAGCCCTGCCAAGACCGTGCCGGCACGCCCATTTCCTGCAGCGTCAGCGCCATCAGCCCAGCGGTGACATTCTCACCCGACGAGACGATCGCATCGTATTCGCGCGCATCATAAAGCGACTGTACCTCTTGGACCCAGCCCACCAATTCGTTGGTTTTGCCCGACATGGCAGAGACCACAACGGTCACGTCATAGCCGCGTTCGACCTCGGCTTTGACCTTGGTGGCGGCATTGCGAATACGGTCCAGATCGGCGACGGAAGTTCCGCCGAATTTCATCACGAGGCGCGGCATTGTTTATTTTGTCCTAACAGGTGGCCGTCAAAGAGGTGTCGGCCAAATCGCGCGCTACTTAGAAGGCAAGGCGGGGCGGCGCAAGGGCTAGGGCGCAGGTGAAACCAGCTTGCGCGGCCTAGTTTCGCGTTTTGCCAATCCACGGCAGCGGGGCAACTGGCACACCATCCTCGATCAAGGCTTTTGCATCTTCGAGTTTGGCCTGTCCGAAAATCGCCCGCTCCGGCTTATCGCCATCATGGATCGCCCGCGCCTCATCGGCAAAATTATCGCCAACGTCGGTGGCGTTTTTCTCGATATGCTCGCGCAATTCGCGCAGTGCAGCTTCAGCGGGATGGGTCGGTTGCGATAGGGGGCCGTCGTTCGATGTGTTGTCTTTGGGCGCGTTATCAGCTGGATCATTGGCCGCTTTTTTGCGGGGCGTGGCCTCGTCGCTGACATTCACCCGCGGTGCCATAATCGCCTTTTCGACTGTCTCGATCCCGCAAATGGCGCAAGACAAGCGCCCGGCCTGAGCTAGATCGTCATAGGCTTTGCTGTCGCGAAACCAACTCTCGAACTGGTGCCCCTTGGCACATTTGAGCGCATATCTAATCATGGGTTAAACACTAGGGGCTGAGCGAGGGCTATTCAACGCCGCCCTTGCTAAAATTTGCTAGGTTCAGCTTTAAACCGCGAGGGCGCCCATTTTTTTGTTGGCGTCTCTAAAGGACACAAGCTTTTTGCAGTTTTCGTCCCACAAATGCAGTCGCGCCGTCTGAATGCTTTCTCGGATCGTCATGCGATTGCTGGTCGCAAGATCATCATGCTCACGCAACACCTCGGGCAGCCGATAAAACGGAATGCGGCTATAAAGGTGGTGGACGTGATGAATGCCAATGTTTCCGCTAAGCCACTGCAGCACGGGTGGCATGATGTAATGCGAGCTTCCGTGGAGCGCGGCATCGTGCAAATCCCATTCGTTCTCGGCTTCCCAATGAGTTTCCTCGAATTGGTGCTGCACATAGAACAGCCAGACCCCAGCGGTCGCAGCGATCAGGGTTGATGGCAGAAAAATTAACAGGATCGGCATAAGGCCGCCAAAATAATATAGCAGCGACAAGGCGATCAGGATCACCACGTTGGTGCCCATAGAACTCACCCAATAGCGCGCATGATTTGTCAGACCCAAGGGCAGTCGGTTTTGCAGCAAAAAGACATATCCCGGCCCAAGGCCAAAAAGCACCAGCGGATGGCGGTACAAACGATAGAGAAGACGCCCCATGGATGACCGCCCCTGATACTCCGCCACAGTGAGCGTATGTACATCGCCCATGCCGCGTCGCCCAAGATTGCCCGAAGAGCTATGATGCATCGCATGGGAGCGCCGCCACACATCGTAAGGGGTCAGTGTCGCCACACCGATGATGCGCCCCAGCCAATCGCAAAGCACACGGCTTTTAAGAAATGCGCTATGGCCGCAATCGTGCTGGATAATAAAGAGCCGCAGCAAGAAGGCCGCGTTGCAAACCGACAGGGCAAGGGTTAGCCAAGCGCTAATCGCCATGGCGTGCCACGCCAGCACCCACAATAAAACGAATGCCCCCACGGTTACGGCTAGTTCAAAGCCACTTCTGAGATTACTAGGCTCGCGATAAGCCGACAGAATTTTGACCCAATCACGCGCGACATGTTCGCGGGCAGGGGCCGTAGCATCTTTTGGGGTCATTGCGTCACTTCAGTTTTGGTCGTTTCCTGCTTGCTAGACGAAGTTTGCAAAGATTCAACCAACAAAGACATGAGCGGTGCGGATCTGATGTCCTAAATTGAACCGATTCCATTCACCAACCCATAGGTGTCGTAAGGTCAAGTTTGCAGTCACGCCCATAGTCGTCGTCGCGCTTAGTTTTACCACGAAACCAACAAATCAGTGGTTAATCCCTGCTTTGTTATTCAACTGTCGCAAAGGACGTGCAATCAACGCATCTATCATGCGCCAAGTATTTTTCGTTATTCTCTGCCTCGCCCTAGCCTGCGGCATATCCGCCCTCTCGGGGGTTGGGCTGCCATTTTGGGCCGTCGGGCTTCTGGGTGGCGCGGCGATTCTTGGCTTGTTTGCTCTGGCTGGGCATGGTCCTGCTACGGCCCAAGAGAGCGTATCTGGGCCGCGTCAGCTTGGCGCAACGCCGGGGGATCAGGCCGCCCAAAAGCTCCCTGAGGGGGTCGGCCAAGCGCTGCTGAGGCATCTGCCGGTGCCCCTGATTGTGGTCTCGGCGCAGGGCAAAGTGAGTTTTGCCAATCGTGCCGCCTTCGATTTGGCCCCGCAGCTTTTGGAAGAGGCTCATATCTCGCTGGCAATCCGGGTGCCGGGGTTTCTTGAAACCGTGGCGGATGTGCTCGAAGATGGGCAGGAGCGCGAGGTCGCGTTTGAAATGGCGCGCAGTCAGAAATTCTACGAGGCGCTGGTCTCACCGATTGATGGCGGCGCGCGGATTGATCGAGGCGATTGGACCGCGATCATCCGCATCGAGGACCGCACACAGGCGCGCCAAAATGCCCTCGCGCGCACGGATTTTGTGGCAAATGCCAGCCATGAGTTGCGCACGCCTTTGGCTTCGCTTTTGGGCTATATCGAAACCATGCGCGGCCATGCCCGCGACGACCCCGAGGCCCAAGAGCGGTTTTTGGGGATCATGGACAAACAGGCACAGCGGATGAAGCGGCTGGTGAATGATTTGATGTCGCTCTCGAAGATTGAGCTTGAGGCGCATATTTTGCCTCAAGAGGTTGTCGATCTGGTTGATGTCTTCTCAGAGACCGCCTCGGCGCTAGAGCCTGTCGCCCAAAAGCGCGGCTGTGCTATTGTGAACAAGCTGCCCGGCAAAGATGTTTTTGTGCGCGGGGATCGGGATCAAATGCTGCAGGTGGCGGTGAACCTGATCGACAATGCGATCAAATATGGCGGGAAAGACGGAACCGTCACCATTGCGCTGGAGGCTGTGCCGGAGAAAATCGGGATCAGCATCAGCGATACCGGGCCGGGGATTAATCGGGCGCATGTGCGGCGTTTGACCGAGCGATTTTACCGCGTGAACACGGCCATGAGCCGCGAAGTGGGCGGCACAGGGCTGGGACTTGCCATCGTAAAGCACATCCTCAACCGCCACCAAGGCACACTAGATATAGTGTCCGAACCTGGGGCAGGCAGTAAGTTTACCGCTTGGCTGCCTTTGGCACAGGATTCTACTAAAGAATCGTTATAGATTCTGTGGATAAGTATTTTATCCCGAATTAAGACGGATTTTTACCTTTAAAAACAATTAGGTAAACTGTCATAATTGTGACTTCCACCCTCGCTAGATCGCTGCTCAACCCCGCGCTTGTGTGTGAAACTGGCAGGCAACAGGGTTTTCTTTAGTGAACGGAGACACATAGACATGAAACTGACAGGACTGATCGCCGCTACGGCCTTGGTTGCAACAGCAGGCACAGCCATTGCTCGTGACCAAATCCGCATCGTGGGTTCCTCAACGGTATTCCCTTTCTCGACAGCGGTTGCCGAGCAGTTTGGTCGCTCGACCGATTTCGCAACACCAGTTGTCGAATCCACTGGCTCAGGCGGCGGCATGAAGCTGTTCTGTGCAGGCGTTGGTGCTGAGCACCCAGACATCACGAACGCATCGCGTCGCATGAAAGCCAAAGAATTCAAGCTTTGCATGGAAAACGGTGTCACTGACATCACCGAGTCTGTTGTGGGCTTTGACGGCATCGTTGTTGCAAACGCAATCGACGCACCTGCTTACGATCTGACAGTTGGTCAGCTTTGGACAGCTCTGGCTGCCAACGGCCCTCTGCCAACCATGTGGAACGAAGTTGATCCTTCGCTGCCTGCCACAAAAATCGAAGTTCTCGGCCCCCCACCATCTTCGGGTACACGCGACGCTTTCGAAGAGCTCGTGATGGAAGAAGGCTGTGAGATGGCTGGCGGCAATTGCGACGAAATCGAAGTCCGCGCTGACGGCGCTTGGGTTGATGCGGGCGAAAACGACAACCTGATGGTGTCGAAGCTTGCCTCTAACCCTGCTGCGGTTGCTGTGTTCGGCTTCTCGTTCCTTGACCAGAACTCCGACAGCATCAAAGGCTCGAACATTGGCGGCGTTGAGCCAACATTCGACAACATCGCGTCGGGCGACTACCCCGTGTCGCGTTCGCTGTTCTACTACGTGAAAAAACAGCACGTTGGCGTGATCCCAGGCATCCAAGAATACGCGAATGAGTTCGCGTCTGAGGCTGCTGCTGGTCAAGACGGTTACCTCATCGACAAAGGTCTGATCCCTCTGCCAGTTGCCGAGTTCGACATGAACGCTGCGGCGATCACTGGTCTGATCAACATGGACGGTTCGGTTCTTAAGTAAGCTTTGCTGCTTGCAAAAAACTTTGGGGGCCTCGTTTGGGGCCCCCGATTTCCCCCCTTTCGCACCTTCCGTAACCCACGACGAGCGATTTTGCTGAGTTCACATCTGCCACACAGTAGATGGACTCTGCCGAGCCGCCCCGATACCAAGCGCAAGAGCTTAAAGTCCGGCAGCTGCTGGACACATATGGCGCGGCTCGACGAAATAGGGACCGAATGAATGCTGACCATCGCATTAATCGCAATCATCGCTTTGACGATCGGCTTTTTCTTTGTCGGCCAAGCCCGCGCGGTCGCGGCGGCCAAGGGCAATCTGGCAACGCTGCACTCGCGTCCTTCATATCACGGGTTGTTCGCGGCCATGTGGGCGGCGCTTGCGGGGGTTGTCGTGCTGTTGGTGCTGTCGCTGGGGTGGAGTTATCTAAACGATCAGGCGCTTTTGAACGGTATCGCCGACACCCAGCCCGACCTTGCAGGCATTGAGCGCGAACTGGTCCTAAGCGACGCCAAATCCATCGCCAGCGGCAATATCGCCTCGCGCCAAGACGCCCTGCGCAGCCAAACGGCGGAAAAATTCGCCTCGATGAACAACCTGCGCGTCATCGCCACGGCGCTCCTGTCCATCGGCGCAGCGCTCTTTGCCGGTCTCTATCTTATCAAGCAAATCACCCCCGAATGGCGCGCGCGCAACCGCTCCGAGCGGCTGATTTCGGTGATTCTCATGGCCTGCGCGGCTATTGCGATTTTGACCACCATCGGCATCGTCATGTCGCTGATCTTTGAGACGATCCACTTCTTTTTCAACGTCATCGACGGGCGCATCGATAAATTCCTCTTTGGCCTGACATGGTCGCCGCTTTCGGGGGTTCACTCAGGCGATATGGACCCCGACAAAGTCGGTGCGATCCCGCTGTTCGTCGGCACCTTCCTCATCACCCTCATCGCCATGCTGGTGGCGGTGCCCGTGGGTCTCTTTTCGGCGATCTACCTCTCGGAGTTTGCCTCAAGCACGGTGCGGGCTTGGGCCAAGCCAATGCTCGAAATCCTCGCAGGCATCCCGACGGTGGTTTACGGGTTCTTCGCTGCCATCACCGTGGCGCCCTTCATTCGCGGCACCGGCGAGAGCATCGGCCTTTCGGTCGCCTCGGAATCCGCCCTTGCCGCAGGCATTGTCATGGGCATCATGATCATCCCCTTCATCTCGTCCTTGTCGGACGATGTGATCAACTCGGTGCCGCAATCCCTGCGCGACGGCTCTTACGGGCTGGGCGCGACCAAAGCCGAGACCATTCGGCAGGTGGTTTTACCCGCCGCTTTGCCGGGGATCGTCTCGGCGGTGCTGTTGGGCATCTCGCGCGCCGTTGGTGAGACGATGATCGTGGTCATGGCGGCGGGGCAGGGCGCGAACCTGACCATTAATCCGCTTGAGGCCGTGACCACCGTGACCGTTCAGATCGTGATGCTGATCACGGGGGATACGGATGCGGCCACGGCAGCGGGGCCTGCCTTTACGCTGGGGTTCACGTTGTTTTGCGTGACCCTCGTTTTGAATGTGATCGCCTTGCGCGTTGTGCGCAAATACCGCGAACTTTACGATTAAAGGATCAGAGCAATGGTCGATATCACTGATCTTGCAGCGGTGCATGGCACACCTGCCGCCGCCGCGCGCCGCAAGAGCCGCCGCGCCGCTGAGACGCGCCTAAAGCTCTATGGCATCTTTGCGATTAGCCTTGCCGCGCTGGCGCTGGTCGCGCTGCTCTGGTCGGTTTTTGGCAAGGCCACCGGCGCGCTTTTCGAGCATTACATCGTGTTTGAGACCCCCCTTGAGCAACAGGCGATTGACCCCGATGGCACCGGCGATATCGATGTGATCCGCAAGGCCGATTACACAGGCATGACCCGCCAGTTGGTGCGCGACAATTTTCCTTATGTGACCGACCGCAAAGAACGGCGGGCCCTGAACGATCTGATTTCTGTGGGCGCCGCCACCGAGCTGCGCGATATGGTGCGGGATAATCCGGCGCTTATCGGCACGACCCCCAAGGTCGAATATCTCGCCTCGGATGTGATCGATCTTTATCTCAAGGGCTATTTTGGCAAGCTGCGCGACGCCAAAGCGCAGGGCGATCTGGCGATTGTGGACACTGGCAAAACCGTTGAAATCACCTCAAGCGCTGATGATTTCACCGATCTTTTGGCCGCCGTGAAACGCGAGTTGATCCGCGAGGCAGGGCGGCTTGAGCGGCGGGTTGAGCTTGAAGGCAACGGGATCACCGAGTTCGAGCGCCGCCTTGGCGAGGCCACCGATGAGACCCGCGAGGGCATCGAGGCCCAGATTACCGCCCGTACCGCTAAGCGCGATCAGTTTCAGGCCCAGTATGATGACCTGATGGCGCGGGCGAGTGCGCCTGATGGGGCCGAGACCCTGAAACGGGCCTATGTCAGCGGGCTGTTGCGCGTTGGTGAGGGCTGGGTGAAGCTGACCGAAGTGTCCCCAAATACCGCCAAGGGCAAGGTGGTGAGCCCCCTTGGTGAGGGCACGGAATTTGCCAGCGGCGACTGGCGTTTGATGATCAACGACACGCCAGAGAACGCGCGCAAAGTATCCGATGCGCAGGTGGTTTGGGCGGAAAAGCTGCGCGAGAACGGGCAAGTTAAGCGCAAGTTGAACAGCCGCTTTCTAAGCTCTGGCGATAGCCGCGAGCCCGAGCTTGC
>CAYLLD010000072.1:13142-13801 GCA_964384315.1 uncultured Rhodobacterales bacterium
GCGGGTCTTTGGGGCGCGGCGGTCGGCTCGTTCTGGACCATGCTCGTGACCTTTTGCCTCTCGTTTCCCATCGGCGTGATGGCGGCGATTTACCTCGAAGAGTTCGCACCCAAAAACCGCATCACCGATCTGATCGAAGTGAATATCAACAACCTCGCGGCGGTGCCCTCGATCATCTTTGGCCTCTTGGGCCTCGCGATTTTCCTCAACGTCTTTGGAGTGCCGCGCTCGGCGCCCTTGGCTGGCGGGATCGTGCTGGCGCTTATGACCTTGCCCACCATCATCATCGCCAGCCGCGCCGCCATTCGCGCGGTGCCGCCCTCGATCCGCGACGCGGCGCTGGGGCTGGGGGCCTCAAAGCTGCAAACCTCGTTCCACCACGTCCTGCCCCTCGCCATGCCCGGCATTTTGACAGGGACGATCATCGGCATGGCCCAAGCGCTGGGCGAAACCGCCCCTTTGATCATGATCGGCATGGTCGCGTTCATCGTCGATATCCCCACGGGGATCACCGATAGCGCCACCGCGTTGCCCGTGCAGATTTTCCGCTGGGCCGACTTCCCTGAACGCGCCTTTGAGGCGAAAACCGCAGCGGCCATTGTCGTGCTGCTGCTCTTTTTGATTATTATGAACGCGCTGGCCGTCTTTTTGCGCAAACA
>CAYLLD010000073.1:0-13613 GCA_964384315.1 uncultured Rhodobacterales bacterium
CTGTGACTTGCCTCCGGCCTGAAGTGAACCTAAGTCGTGAGTTAGGTCCGAAAAGTAAGGCAAACGCAGATGGCTAGCCTCAGAAAAAAACGCCGCATCCAACTTGTGATCATTGGCGCATGTCTCTTGATCGTCGCCAGCGGTTTGGTGATTTACGGCCTAGGGCAGGGGGCGGAGTTTTTCCGCTCACCCACTCAAGTTATGGCAGAGACCCCGAGCGCAGCAGAGCGCTTTCGTTTGGGCGGTTTGGTAGCGGAAGGCTCGGTTGTACGCGGCCAAGGTGCGGCGATTTCTTTTGCTGTTACTGATGGCGGCAACAGCATCCCGGTGCGGTTTGAGGGCATTTTGCCTGATCTGTTCCGTGAAGGCCAAGGCGCTGTGATGTCTGGCATGTTGGTGAATGGTGTCTTTGAGGCGAGCGAAGTGCTGGCCAAACACGACGAGACCTACATGCCAAAAGAGGTCATCGACGCGCTCAAAGAGCAAGGCGTCTACCAAGGCGATAACTGACGCGCGCGCCCTAACCCCGAGCAGCGCGCGCACCTGCTGTAAGTAATTTACGATTTCAACCAAGGTTTCCGCCATAGATAAACGCGGGTGCCAAAGATGAAATCTGTTGCAGACATTGCCAAAGAAATCGTCCAGCGCGAGGGCGGTTTTGTGAATGATCCTGACGATCCGGGGGGCGCGACAAAATACGGCGTGACCCTTGGGACGCTCAAGCGCGTGCGGCGCGATAAAAACGCCGATGGCCGGGTTGATATCGCGGATTTGCACCGACTGACCCCGCAAGACGCGGCGGATATTTTCATAACCTATTATTTTGACCAGCCAGGCATCGCAAAACTGCCCCAAGCGGTGCAGGCCAGTGTGTTTGATATGTTCGTCAATGCTGGCGCGACGGCGGTGACGCTATTGCAGCGGCTCTTAAGCGCTTTTGGCAACCCGGTCACCGTTGATGGGCAAATCGGGCCAGAAACGATCGACGCGGCGGCGGATGTCGCTCGGATCGCGCCGCAGCACTTTAATGACGCTTACGGCATTGAGCGGCGCAATTATTACTATCGGCTGGGCGACCAGCGCCCGCGCCTGCGCAAATTCGCACGGCGGCGGGACGGTTTAAAGGGCGGCTGGATTAAGCGCGCCGAGGAATTCATGGCGCCGCGCTACCATTTGAGCGCCGCCGAGCATCGTGAAAGGGTGTCGTCATGGGATGGATAAATGCAATCGCCGGTATTGGCGGATTGATGCGCGGCGCAGGTGATCTGACGAGTGTCGTGCGCGGTGATAAAGGTAAAGAGGCGCAGGCGCAGCACGTCGAACATCTGGCCGCGCTGCAACAGCTTGGGGCTGAGTTTCATTTACAACGCAGCAGTTGGTTTGATGTCATTATCGACGGGCTAAACCGACTGCCGCGTCCCGCGCTGGCGATGGGAACTTTGGGTCTTTTTGCATATGCCATGGCCGATCCTATTGGATTTGCTGACAGGATGCAGGGCTTGCAACTCGTGCCATCGCAGCTTTGGTGGCTGCTTGGGGCAATCGTTTCGTTCTATTTTGGTGCGCGCGAGTTGCACTATTTTCGGGATCGTCGCCCGAATGTTTCTCTTGAAGACTTGATCAAGGTCACCCAAAGCCGAGACGCAATCGATAAACTGCGTCCAGCGAATGATGTCCAGGGACCACCTTCCGAGGGAATTCTGCATAAAAATCCAGCGGTGGCTGACTGGAAAGCCGAGCGAAGTTCGGACAATTAACAGCAATTCATGGCGCGCGCCGAGCGCGGCATTGGCTCTTTGCTGGTTCTGGGTCCGATATGGGCTGGATTTGGGTTGACACATGCGTGCAATTGGCTAAACGCGAGCTTCTTGGTGTTGGTGGCCCCCGCAAGGGGACGCCTGTCGGGTCTGACGTCCATCGCGGCGTTTGATCAAAGGACAACATCTTTCACACGATCGAAAGGAGCCAGCCGTGACCAAACGCACGTCTGCCAAGTATAAAATTGATCGCCGCATGGGCGAGAATATCTGGGGCCGCCCCAAATCACCTGTAAATCGTCGCGAGTACGGACCGGGCCAACACGGCCAACGCCGTAAGGGCAAGCTGTCTGACTTTGGTACGCAGCTGCGCGCCAAGCAAAAGCTTAAGGGCTATTACGGTGATTTGACCGAAAAACAGTTCCGCCGCGTATTTGCAGAGGCTGAGCGTGTAAAAGGCGACACGGGTGAGAACCTTGTGGGTCTTCTTGAGCGCCGTCTTGATGCGCTGGTTTACCGCGCGAAATTCGTGCCGACAGTTTTTGCCGCACGCCAGTTCGTCAATCACGGCCACGTCGAAGTGAACGGCACAAAAGTCAACATCCCCAGCTATCGGCTGAAGGAAGGCGACGTTGTCACCGTGCGCGAAAAATCACGCCAAATGGCGCTGGTGATCGAAGCTGCCGCGAGCCAAGAGCGCGATGTTCCTGAGTATCTGAACGTCGACCACTCTAAGTTTTCCGCTGAGTTTATCCGTACCCCAGCTCTGGCCGACATCCCTTATGCGGCGATGATGGAACCAAATCTGGTCGTGGAATTCTACGCGAAGAACTGATCCTGTTTGGGTCAGGAGATCGAAACCATGGACGATCTCTTTTTCTTCGCATCCAAGCTTATCTGGGCCATTATTGTGCCCAGCAATTTGATCGTCGTCGCGCTGGTCGTGGCGGCGGTTTTTCGTTTGATGGGCTGGAATGCTCTGTCTTGGGTTGCCGGGTTTCCTGCGCTACTATTTTTGGCGGTGCTCGCGCGCTACCCGATTAGCGACTTAATCATGGCCCCCCTTGAGGCGACTTATCCCGTCGCCCCTCAGCTTGATAAAGTAGCAGGGATTGTCGTGCTTGGCGGTGGTGAAGATACGGCGATGACCATCGCGTGGAACAAGCCACAGATGATCCACGCCGGAAACCGTTTTTTAACCGCGATGGAGCTTGCACAGGCGCATCCCGAAGCAGTGGTTTTGCTCACAGGCGGCAATGGAACGCGCATGCAGGGTTTGCCGTCGGGGGCAGAAATCGGCGCCCATGTGTTGAACGCAGGCGGGGTTGATCCTGCGCGGCTGATCCTTGAAGGTGTTTCCGACAATACCGAAGAAAATGCGCGACTGGCTTTGCCGATGCGCCCGGTTGTGGATGGGGACTGGGTGTTGGTGACCTCAGCCTTTCATATGCGCCGCGCTGTGGCGACATTTTGTGCCGCAGGCTGGAACCGATTGGTGCCTTGGCCGGGTGACTTTAAATCTGGGCGGTTTGCTTTGGGTGCGCGGGGCGATTTGCCAAGGTCGTTGCGTGATCTAAATCTTGCAGCAAAAGAGTATGTGGGCCTTATCGCCTATCGGCTGACCGGGCGGGCCATTACTCCCGACGAGACTTGTTTGGCCGACGCGGCGCTTTAGGCTTTCGTGCGGCGTGACCATTTTTGGGCATTGCTTTGGTACGTTTGGGGGCGACGCTGCCTTCCAATAGATGTCCCAATTGATCACGCATGATTTTGCCTGGAACCAAAACCACGTCACTTTTTGGTAAATCGCCAAGTTGAAAAGGCCCGTAAGAGGTGCGGATCAACCGATTTACATCGTGGCCAATCGCCCCAAAAGCGCGGCGCACCTCACGGTTTTTGCCTTCACGCAGACCTACCGTCACCCAGGCGTTTGAGCCTTCAGACCGGTCGACCGTCACTTCCATTTTGCCAAATTGTTCGCCGTCGACTTCGATGCCTGCGCGCAAACGCTCCATTCCGGCCTCGCTTGGCGTGCCAAAGACCCGCACGCGGTAGCGGCGCAGCCAACCTGTTGCAGGTAACTCAAGACGCCTCTTAAGCGCCCCGTCGTTAGTCAACAAAATTAGCCCTTCAGAATTAAGATCGAGCCGTCCAACGGTCATCAGTCGCGGCAAATCGCTTGGCATTTCGTCAAAAATGGTCTTTCGACCTTTTTCGTCGCGCGTCGTGGTAACCAGTCCTTTTGGTTTGTGGTACCGCCAAAGCCGCGTTGCCGCAGGCGCAGGCAGTGCCGCGCCGTCGACCAGAATTTTGTCGTCGCCGCCTACTGTTACAGCCGGGGTTTCTAGCCGCTTGCCATTCAGGACCACGCGCCCAGCGAGGATCATTGCCTCCGCTTCGCGCCGCGATGCCAAACCGGCCCGTGCAATCACCTTTGCAATTCGCTCTTTATCTTCACTCATGTCTCCCTTTAAGCATCTAAAATGGCAGACGAAACCCCTCATATGTTCACAAGCTTTATGGATGTAGCATTGCATCAGGCGCGCTGCGCAGCTGAGCGAGCAGAAGTGCCTGTTGGCGCTTGTGTCGTGAATCCAAACTCTGGTGTTGTTGTTGCGCAAACCGGTAATCGGATGAGAGAGTTAAATGACCCAACGGCACATGCCGAAGTTTTAGCGATCCGATTGGCCTGCGCCACGCTAAAACAAGAGCGGCTCTCGGGATTAGATATTTACGTCACGCTCGAGCCTTGTGTGATGTGTGCAGGCGCAATCGCTGCGGCTCGGCTTGGCCGGGTTTATTTTGGTGCATTCGATCCCAAGTCAGGGGGGCTAACTCAAGGCGCACGGGTGTTTTCTCATTCGCAGACACACCATAAGCCAGAAGTCTATGGCGGGTTAGCCGAGGCCGAATGTGCTTCACTGCTAGAAAACTTTTTTGGAAAGAGGCGCGATGATTGATAAACGCCTCAGCCTAATTGAGCGACCAAGCCCCAATCACGGTCCGCGCAAGGGTTGTTCTTCACCTGACTTGGTAATTCTACATTATACCGCAATGGAAAGTTGCGTAGCTGCACTGGACCGTCTTTGCGATCCGGATCATGAGGTCTCGGCTCATTACCTTATTTCGCGTGAGGGTAAGATTTTTGCCATGGTATCAGAGTGTAGACGCGCTTGGCATGCGGGTCATTCTTACTGGCAAGGCACCACGGATATAAATTCGCGTTCAATTGGTATAGAGTTGGATTACCCGGGAAGTCTATCTGACTATCCCCCATTTCCTGAAGCGCAAATGAATGCTCTCGAGACGCTTTTGGGGGATATATTCAAGCGTTGGTCCATTCTGTCTTCGTCCGTGCTGGGACATTCTGACATTGCCCCGTCGCGTAAAGCTGATCCGGGTGCAAAATTTGATTGGACCAGATTGGCCAAAGCCGGTTTTGCAAAAGGCCATGAGAATCCCAAAAGTGTACAGCCTAATTCTAGGTTGTCGCCGCTAGACCAATTCATCTTTGACCTTGAGAAAATTGGTTACGATCCCAGGTCTTCCAGCAAAGACCTTTTGAATGCATTTCGTTTGCGTTGGAGACAAGGCCATCTTGGTCCGCTTGATGATATAGATTTGATGCTGGCACATACTCTTGTTTGCGCTTAAACGCCCAAATGCGGATGGCTGGACGACCGCCTTTATAAAGCATTTTGCTTTTGAGGGAGGAAAGTCCGGACTTCACATTGGCACGGCGCCGGGTAACGCCCGGCCGGAGCAATCCGAGGGAAAGCGCCACAGAAAAAAAACCGCTTTGATCTTTCAAAGTAAGGGTGAAACGGTGGGGTAAGAGCCCACCGCGCCGCTGGCAACAGGGGCGGCTTGGCAAGCCCCGCCGGAAGCAAGGCCAAATAGGGAGTGCGTTTGGGGGCCTTTGCCCTAGTACTCCGGGTTGGCTGCACGAGCGTATCGGCAACGTTGCGCCCAGATGAATGGTCGTCGCGCGAAAGCGTACAGAATCCGGCTTATAGGCCATCCGCAATACAACACAAAAGCCAATGATGGCTTATGCAGCTATATCATGTTCGTTTAGGGCTCGTGTTGCGCTAAAAAATGCTACGGATTTTAACATGGCTTGAGTGCTTACATTCAGAGCCGCAACAATTTCGGTTGTTTCTTTTGACATCGTCAGATTCCGATTTGTCGTCTGGTCGATTTGCTCAAATATTTGACCGATCTGTTTTGCAGCATCAGCCTGTTCTAGGCTTGATTGCGAAATTGTTCCAACTGCTCCGACGACATCATCTATTCCAGTCTTAATATCAACCAAAGCTCTATTGGTTTCACCAACACAAGAAACGCCCTCGTTCACATGGCGGGCACAAGTGTCTACTAAGATACCTATTTCACTCGCTGCTTCGGTGGTTCTTTGGGCCAAGTCACGAACTTCTTGCGCTACGACGGCAAAGCCCGCTCCTGCATGGCCTGCACGGGCGGCCTCAACAGCTGCGTTCAGCGCGAGCAAGTTTGTTTGAAACGCGATGCTCTCAATAAGGGTCACAATTTCCGAAATGGCTTTTGAGCTGTTCTCAATATTCGACATTGCTTCGCCAGTGCGCACTAGAACTTGTGTGCCGATGTCTGTGTTTGAAACTGCAGCATAACCGATTGAAACTGCATCAGCCGCGGCCGTTGAGTTTCTTTGAACACCGCCTTGCATCAGACTGATCGTTTCTTTGCATCTTTCAACCAACTCTGCTTGTTCATTGGTGCGATCTAAAAGACCGTTTGCGCCTTCGGTGATTTGTTCGGATGCACGCGCGACGTCGTTGGATGACGCTTGAACATCGGCGACAATGTCGCGAATGACGTTCATTGACTGTCCGACGTCAGATATTACATCATTAAATCGACCTTCATGATCATGCTCTTGGTCAAAATAGAGACGCCCTTCTTTTAGTGCCTCTACGGCTTGATCCACATCATCGGCAAAACTACTGACGATGTGGCATAGTTTTTGGACACCATCAATTAGTGCCGCGGTACCTTCGTCGATGTCTGTTGCGGGACGCTCGATTGTTAATGTAAAGTCCCCGGCTGCTGCGGCACTTATAACGGTATCTACGTTTTCTATCAGTTGGCTGTTTGCTTCTCTTGCTGCGAGACGGGCGACAGATTTGAGTTTGCGCTCGCTTGCGGCATCTTGTTCTAGTTTTTGCGCGTAGCGATTGGCTTCGCGTAGTTCGGAAATGGCCGTGGTCAGGGTTCCCATCTCATGTTTTCTCGTCAAACCGCTTAGCGATAGTTCTGTTTCGCCGTTCGCAAGTTGCGAAATTGCCCGAACTGCAGAATTTAGGGGGAAGAGAACTTTTAGAAACAGAACGCCCAATGACGTAAGCATCCCGATGAGCGCTAAGGCAATTATCCCGGCTGAAACCAAAACATTCTTGATTGCCTCATCATAAAAAGACTGTTCGCGGGCATCCATCCACTTGAAAATGTCTTTCATGAGGTGCTCAACGCGTACCAATGTTGCATCGGAGGCCTCTAACCACTGCGTTGTGTTTGCAAATTCTGGGAAAATCCCGCCATTAATTCCAACGTCGACGATAAATTCCCGAGCCATTTCGAATTCAACAAACATATCGACTTCAAAGTCTTCTAGCGTGCTTATTAGGTCTTCATCACCGGTTAAAGAAATGGCGTGATTGAGCCGCTCTTTTCCCAATGAGTAAATGGCTTCGCTCTTTGCAAGCTCAGCGGCTGAGGCTGCGCTGAAATATCCGCGCGAGACTAGGAGTTGCCCAATTTTTGTGGCGTCGTCTGTGATGCCACCTTCCATTAGCAAGATATCATCGAGAATATTGCTAGTAAGGGCATCAGGTCGTGCCATTTCGCGGGCGGCGGCGTGCCATACGTGTTCGGCAGATGCCGAAATGTCGAGCCAAGCAGTTGCCAAGTCTAGATCGCGCGTCATGGCAGATTTTTTTGCCTCAACAAAGGCGACCTTACGGGCCTCTCTATATTGCTCCAAAGCGGCACGTAGGCGGTCAATTTTCGGATGAGCTTGTAATGTGTCTAACACCCCATCCATATATTCGTCTTTTTTGGCAAATCTCTCTTCAACCTCAGGAACGTCTTTTGCGCGAAGCCGTTTGCTAGAGACGGCCAAGGCGTAGACATACAATCTTTCCCGGTCCATTTCCGCAGCGGCTTGGTACAACATTTCGATGGCAGGAACGTCTTTTTTGAGCTCTTTTGCAGCGCTCATTTCTGCGTATGCCTCTGAAAGGCGTAATCCTGCCAAAGCAATGACCCCAAGTGAAAGGCCCAACACAAGTGCGATCAACGTAGCGCGTAGTGACATTTTTTATTCCCTGATAGATCTACTTGAGTGGGCATAATCGCCCGGCTTTGCAAAAAAGTTCAAAGCTTGTCGTACATTGTGACGGCTTTGTTCATCTCGACCAACAGCGGGTTATTTTTATCCGCGATCTGAAGAACTTCGGCCTGCCTGATCATGTGTCCGGCTGCCGCCTTTTCTAGGATCGATTTCAAAGGAGCCCACATGTCGTTGACCAGTTCAAGCTGCTCATAGATTTCATCGGTGGGGGCTTCTGGCAGGCTCAGTTCTTCGCTGCCGTCCATCAAAGCCAGAAGCGAGGATTCAAATAATTTAATGGTTTTGCCAAGCGCCTCGCGGTTGGCGGCGACGTTCTGACCCGCGACGATTAGACAGAATTCTTTGCTCGCCTTCTGGCTCAACATGCGCTGGCGCCCGCTAATGTTGATTGCCAAAGCTAGGGAAGGGTGAATTGCCGAGTTGCCATAGTGCCGCTCAAACTCTCCCACGGCCCGGTTCATTTGCTTGAGCGTCGGTACGTTTAGATCCGACACTTTTGGCAAATTCATGGCAGATGCTTCAGCCGAAGCCGTTGCTTTCAAAATGCTGTCGCCATAATTCTCCCAAAGGCTGACAACTTCAGACAGTTGCATCAAAATCTTTGGATTTTTTTCCGGCATGAGGCTTTGATCATCATCACCATCTTGCAACCCATTCAGGGTCTTATCAAAGAGCGCATGAGCGTCTTTTGCCATGCTTAGATGTTTCGCCGTTTGTACGTTGATTGACGCGAAGCACACAGCTTTTGCCATGCGTTGAGTGAGCATGCGTTGGCGGCCAGCAAGGTTGATTTTATGCTTGCCATCAGACGCAGCATCCGAGCTTGTGGCCATGGCAAAATTTGAGCCAGCAATAATTGAAACCGCAAACACAATGCCAGCGGCGATCAGGGAGAGATTTTTCATATCATATGGTCCAACGCGTAATTTCGGAGCAAGCGCTAAGGCGTTGGAGTAAACAGATTTCTAATCGAAACGACGGAACAGCGTTCAGAATCGACTTGAGTTTTCTCGCCTTGCTATAATGAAATCAATAAAACTGGGCATTTTTCCGAGATTTCACCTATGTGAAAAAAATCAGAACAAAATCGGTCAAATACGCATAATTTGTGGTGTTTGTGCGGTTTTATGATTTCGAGAGGGAGCCAAGGACGTTTGCAACCATCATGACGTCATCGCGTGTGGTGTTAAACTGGCCGACTTGCACGCGAATGACCGACCGTCCTTTATGCTGGCTCTGGGTAAGGTAAGTGCGCCCATCACGGTTCACGCGCGCCACCAGTTCAAGTTGTGCGGCATCATCGCCGGGGCCGCGGAAACTGAACAGGCTGAGGATTGGATCAGTGGTGATGACAAAGCCAGGCAGGGCGCGGATTTGGGTGCATAGCTCTTGTGCCCAGACCACGTGATTTCGGATGCGCCTTTGTAGCCCATCAAGCCCGTAGGCCCGGATCAAAAACCAGAGTTTAAGCGCGCGAAAACGGCGGCCCAGTGGCACGGTCCATTCCGAGAAGTTGGTGACGTCAGGGGTGCCAGATGACAGGCCGTGGGTCGCCAGATAGCTTGGTTCGATTTTTAGGGTGTCGCGCTGTAGCTGTGGCTCTTTTAGGAACTGAACGGCGCAATCGAATTGTGCGCCTAGCCATTTATGGGGGTTGAACACGATGCTGTCGCAAGCGGCAACACCGTCCCACATCGCCGCGCGAAACTCGTCGCAAATCATCGCGGAACCGGCCCATGCGGCATCAAGGTGCAGGTAAAGTTTCTCGCGCGCGGCGATTTTACCGATGGCTGCCAGATCATCCCAAGCGCCGATGGAGGTGCCTCCGGTGATTGCGACAATGCCCGCAGGCGTGTGGCCCGCCGCGCGATCTGCTGCAATGGCTTTGGCGAGGGCGTCCGGGTTCATCCCGAAATTGGGGCCTTGGGTTTCGATTTTGATCAAGTTTGCCTGACCAATGCCAGCCACCCAACAGGCCCGGTCAATCGAGCTATGCACCTGATCCGAGCAATAAATGCGCAGGGCCCCTTTGCCCGCCAGCCCCTCGCGGTTCCCGGTGAATTCAGTGGCCGTCTCGCGCATGGTTAGCACCGCCGAAAGCGTTGCAGAGGAAGCGCTGTCTTGGATCACCCCCGAAAAGGGGTGCGGCAGACCCAGCGCTTGGCGAAGCCAGTCGATCATGACCTGCTCAAGCTCGGTGGCAGCAGGCGAGGTTTGCCAAAGCATACATTGCGCGGCGATTGTGCTTACAAGCATTTCAGCCAGCATCGACGGGGGCGCGGCATTGGCGGGAAAATAGGCAAAGAAGCGCGGATGCTGCCAGTGGGTCATTCCCGGCATTATGATGCTCTCAAAATCAGCAAAAATCTGCGACATCGGCTCTGGGTTTTGCGGCGGCGTCGGGGGTAGCTGGGCCGCGACCTCGCCCGGTTGGGTGTCGGGTCGCACGGGCTGGTCGTGTAAGTTGCGGTGATAGTCAGCCGCCCAGCTTGCGATGTGGCGGCCCCAATCTTCGAATTCGTCCCAGTTCATTCAGCATGGCCCCGCATGTCTATTTCACGCTGATTGCCCTGAGCGGATGGCTCAAAGCTGACTGTCGCGCGTTAAACACGCATTAAAGTTGTAATTTCGCAAAATTCAACGAAGTTATTGTGACCTGATCAGCCTCTGTTTATAGTTCGGTAAGAGCAAGTGTCTGGTGGGTGCAAATCCGGGCACAAATATATGGGTGGTGGTATTTCTAACGTGTTCGGCGGTGAGCAAAAGAAGGCACGGTCTTTTCTGAGTAAGTTTGATGAACCAGATCAGGCCGAAAAAGCAGAAGACACTTTGCCTTCGATAAACAACGATGAGTTTTTGTTCGACATCGCTCCGGCGGGTGATCGAGCGGGGCAGAAAACGTTCGCGCAAGATCTCATGGCGGCGTCTTCTGGCGCGGCTGCGGGTGCTGCGATTGCGGCATCTACGCCTAAAGCCAAAACTCCGGAGCAAGAGCCAGAACAAGAGGTTGTGCGCCCGCAGCAATTATTTTTCGAAGACGCACCCTTTACCCGTGCCGAAGCGGCCACTGTTATCGTAGATGATTTGCCAACCCATGGTTCGGGCGCGAAATCCGAAAATCTTGACGAAGATGGCCCTGCAAAGGGCGATTTGGATCAAGGTGAGGCTGCGCTGGCTGCCGCCGCAAAAAATTTGGCCGCATCTCTGGATAAGCCGCAGAACAAACACCCCAGAAAACCGTTTCAAAAGCCAAAACCTGTTCAGCCACCAGTAGAGACGCACCGTGTGGCGGATCTGACCACGACGCCGATGACCCTTGCTGACCATGATGCGGCGCCAGGCAGTTCGGGTGAGGGCCAAACAGGGCAGGGCGACGCGACCCACCCTGCGCCCGCGTCCCGGCCTGGGCCTGTTTTTCAGCCTGCGCCGATTGAGACAAGTGGTCTGCCTTTGGCATCTAAACGGGCTGCGCGTCGTGCAGCTATAGCGGATCGCTCTACCCCTGTGGACCGCCCAGAGGGACCTTCAAAAGAGGTCATGCGGTTGCGCCAGCGCGAGATTGAGCCGATTGAGGAGCCGGGTCCGGCGGCCGTTGTGCCCACAAAAGAGCCAGAACCGAAGCCCGCGCCAAAGCTGCGCCATGTCGCTGTTGATATCGCTGTTGATGTTGATGCGGATGTTGAGACAGGTCTTGACGATGCGCAGGTGCTTCCTGTGCCGCCAATGCCCGGTCAGCCAAAACCTCAGCCTGTCCAAGCCCCGCGCGACGTTTTAGCCAAGCGGGCGGCTGTTTCGGACAAAGATGTTCGGGCTAAGGTTGAGCCCAAAAGGGCGGCGCCTGTTAAAGCTGAACAGCCATCGGTTGATTGGGAGCGAGATTTCCCGCCCGCTTTAACGCCAAATCCCGGTCGTCAACGTCCCGGTGCAGAGGCGACTGCGGCGCGTGGTAAGACCGCCCAAGAACCTTGGACGCCAAAGCCGGTATCGCAATTTGGCAAACGTCCTGAAACGCCCGTTTCTGGTCCTGTTGTTGCGCCAAGCTCGCAAGAGCCTGTCGTCGCCCCAAACCCTGCTGATCAGGCGGTTTCGCGCCGCTCAATTCCCAAGGGTGATCCTGCCGAACAGCGGTTAAGCTCGCATTTGGTTGCGCCAGAAGAGGCTGTTGCGGCTGCGAAAGATGCGGCTGAGCCGGTGGTGGCCCGTGCGGCGACACACCGCAACAAGAACCGCTCTTTGCTGCCTGTTTTGGGTGTGATGGGCGGTCTGTTGGTGATCGGTGCGGCGGTGTTTGGCAGCTATACCGTCAAAAAGCAGGGTGAGACTGCTTCTGCCAATTCCGCTTCGGCCAATGGGGGGGCGCCCGCTGCTCAACCTGCTGAGCCTGTTCAAAGCGCAGAAGCAACAGCCCCTGCGCCTAGTCAGGCTATTCAACCCGCATCTGCGCAAGGCAATACAGAAACGCCGCTTGCCACTGGCACTGTCGCGACAGCTACTGACATATCTTTGGTGGGTACGGTGACAGATAGCGTCACGCCAAGCACGTCGGTGTCTCAGCAGCAAGTCACTGCACAAACGAACACAACCCAAACAAATACGACCCAAACAAATACGACGCAAACCACAGCGATCGACGAGCCAACAGCGCCCACAGATGAAACGTTGGTTGATGAAACTTTGGTTATTGAGTTCGTTGCAGCGGGGCCAAAAGTTGGTGACGCCGCACCTAATGCGCCTGCGCTGTCGCGCTATGATATTGAAGTATCCTCATCAACTTTGATGCCTGAGCCATCTACCGATGCGCCTCAGCGCTCGTTTGTCGAGTTTGCATCAGTGTCGTCTGACAAATCCACCGCTCTGGGTGCCGAGGATCAAGGCTTTGCACAGGTTGCGGCGGATGTGCCGAGCGGATTTGGTGCGCAAATTGACGCCTCAACCCCACAAGCGCCAGAGGCCGCCGAATTGACGCCTCTGAGCACTGTCGAGATCCCTAAAACAGGCCCGGTTTCGCAACAGATTGCGGCTTTGCCCTCTGCTATGGGCGGCGGTCAGACCCCTGCGATTGATACGGCCACTGCGCCGGGGCAAGCTACTGTGGAGACAACTGTAGACGCCACGGTCGCGAAAGCTGTTGAAGCCACCACGGTTGAAGTCACCACGGTTGAAGCCACCACGGTTGAAGTCACTGTGGAGACCAAGGCCGATTTGGCTGAGCCTTTGATTGCCAATGCTGCAGTTTTAGATCCGATTGCGCCTCAAGGTGACCAAAATTTGAGTGCCGCGGCTCTTGGCGGCAAAATTGATGTGGCGCTGGATGACGGTTTGAAACTGGCGGCTTTGCCAAGTCCCGTTGCGGCCCCGGCCCAAAAAGATATCGTGCCGACGATTGTCGCAGCACCTGCGGTCGAACCCAAGTTGCCCGCAAGTTCTGCGAAAACCACCGAGCCTGAAACCACCGAGCCTGAAACCAC
>CAYLLD010000074.1:0-13576 GCA_964384315.1 uncultured Rhodobacterales bacterium
GCCCGCAATGAATTTTGTGTCACCTGCAACTTTGGGGCAGGCGGCGGCGCATGAAATTTTGGGACTGCGCCCGCAAGATATCGCCCTAGATCACACTGGAGACGACATGGTTGTCGAGCTGACCGAAGAGCTTGGCGGTGTGGCTTACGTTTACTTGCGCACGGGCGCAGACGAGAAATTAGTGGTTGAGGCGCGGGATGCAGCGGGGCTGAAACCGGGCGCGCGGGTCGGGGTGCGCTTTGATCCAGCGCGGGTCTATCGCTTTGATGCCACCACCGAAGCGCGGATCGGCTAACGGCCTGTGCTGCTTTTCGCCACCTTTGTTTTTCTGCTGATAATCACGCCGGGGCCGGGGGTTTTGTCACTGGCCGGGGTTGGCGCGGCCTTTGGGCGGCGTGCCGGGCTTGGCTATATGACCGGGCTGTATATCGGGAATGCGGCGGTGGCGCTGATCGTCGTGACTGGGCTTGCGGCGATCCTGCTTGGCGCGCCTTGGATGCGCACGGTGCTATCGGCGATCTCGACGGGCTATCTGCTCTATCTCGCGGCGCGGATCGCGTTGGCGCAAACCAAGCTGGCGTTTTTGGAAATGGGTAAAGCGCCGTCTTTGGTGAATGGGATCACCTTGCAGCTTGTTAATCCCAAGGCCTATGCGGTGAACACGGTGCTCTTTGCGAATTTTGAGATTTGGCCCGAGGCGCTGGGCTTAGAGCTGACGGTTAAATTCATCATTCTAAGCGTGATTTGGACCGCGATCCACGGGCTGTGGCTTTGGGCGGGGATTGTGGTGCAAGGCATGAACCTTGCGCCAAAAATTCAGCAGCGGGTGAATATCGCCATGGCCCTATCTATGCTTGCGGCGGTGGCCTTGGCGGCATTTTCAGCCGCCACCTAGGTCTACGACCGGCGCAAATCCTTACCCGATTCGGTCAGCTCAGTGTACTGGCCGTAGGGGCGGTAGACGTAAAGATAGCTTTCCAAAACCGTGTCCAAGGCCGTGGGTGTGATGCCAAGCTCGACCAAACCGGGCATGTCGCCCGTTGCGATGTTGTCATAGGCTAGGGTGCGGACTTGGTCGCGGGTGATCATGGAATTGGGGATCAAACCGCCCGAAAGCATCTGCAACAGACTAAACCCGCCGCCCATGATGTGCCCCATAAAGGATGGGAGCCGCGCAATAAGGGTTTTCCGCCGGATGATCTTGAGCATTTTGGCGATCAGCTCGTCAAACGTCGCGACCTCAGGCCCAACCAGTTCAAAGACACCGCGCCCATCGTGCAAAAGCACCTTTTCAGCGGCCTCGGCCACATCACCAACAAAAACCGGTTGGAATTTTGATTTGGCACCAAAGATCGGCAGGATCGGCGACATCCGCGCCATTTGACCGAACCGATTGAAAAACTCGTCTTCGTTACCAAAGATAATCGAGGGCCGGAAAATCGCCGCGGTTGGGAAATGCGACAGGACCGCCGCTTCGCCAGCGGCCTTGGTTTGCTGATATTCGCTTTTGCTATCGGCATCCGCCCCAAGGGCAGAGATATGCAAAAGCGTTTTCACGTTATGCTTGGCAGAAAGCCGCGCAATCCGCTCGGCGCCCTCGATGTGGAGGCTGTCGAAAGTTTGCTTGCCTAACTCAAATAGCACAGCCACACAGTTTACAACCGCGTCCGAGCCTGCAATCGCCGCCTCGGTCGAAGCCTCATCGCGCACATTGGCCTGAATAGGTTCAACCTGCCCGACGACCCCGTAGGTCTTGACGAAAATCGCCTCGTTGGGCCTGCGCACAGCGACGCGCACGCGCCAGCCTTGGCGGGCCATGGTTTGGGCGATGTAGCGGCCAACGAAGCCGGAGCCGCCAAAAATGGTTACGATAGGAGCGGTTGCCATAACTGCCTTCCCGACGAGCGTCTAAAGATCAACGAACCTCTAGCGGCGACACTGTCCTGAAACAAGTCAAAGAGCTATTAAGATTGCGAGTATTCTGCCGCATGTTATCGCATCAGGTCACAACATCCGGCGCATTGCGCCCTGTGTGGCGCGAAATTCCGGCGATCTCATCGGCAGCTTGGGCGATTGGAGCCAAAATCTGAGCCGGATCGAGGTTGAGCCGATCCGCATCGGTGACAAGATCCTCAAGATAGACCCGCAACGTGGCCCCTACGGTGCCCGTGCCCGACAGGCGAAACACCACGCGCGCGCCCGTATCAAAGGCGATTCGCAGCCCCTGATTTTCCGAACGGCTGCCGTCTACGGGGTCATCGTAGGAAAAACTATCGGCGCTGATGATTTTGCGCCCGTCGAAAACCTGTCCGGGCAAATCGGCAAGTTTGGCGGTCAACTCGGTCATAAGGCTCGTGGCTTTGTCCGTCTCGACAGCCTCAAAATCATGGCGCGAATAGTAATTGCGCCCGAATTTCGTCCAATGATCGGACATGATCGCGCCCACGGATTGGGATTTTGCTGCCAAAATATTCAGCCACAACAGCACCGCCCAAAGCCCGTCTTTCTCGCGCACATGGTCCGATCCCGTGCCCGCACTTTCCTCGCCACAAATCGTTACGCGGCCTGCATCGAGCAGATTACCAAAGAATTTCCATCCGGTCGGGGTTTCAAAGGCGGGGATGCCCATAGCCTCGGCCACGCGGTCGGCAGCGCGGGATGTTGGCATGGAGCGCGCGACACCAGCGATGCCGCCTGCATAGGCCGGGGCCAGATGCGCGTTCGCGGTCAACACAGCAAGACTGTCAGAGGGGGTGACGTAGATACCCTGGCCCATGATCATGTTGCGATCGCCGTCGCCATCGGAGGCCGCGCCAAAATCCGGCCCGTTCGCGGCCATCATCGCATCCACCAGCTCTTTGGCCCAGATCGGGTTCGGGTCCGGGTGGCCCTTGCCGAAATCGGGGCTAGGCGTGCCATTGACCACCGATCCTTTGGGCGCGCCAAGGCGGTTTTCGAGAATTTCATGGGCATAAGGCCCGGTGATCGCGTGCATGGCGTCGAAGCGGATGGTAAAGCCTGCCGCGAACATGGCGCGGATCGCGTTGAAATCGAAAAGCGCCTCCATCAACGTTGCGTAATCGGCAACCGGGTCCACAATCTCGATTACCATATCGCCAAGGCGCGTTTCGCCGATGCGCGACAGGTCAATGTCTGGGGTGGTTAGCGTTTGATAGCTATCGATGGATTTGGTGGCAGCGTAAATCTGATCTGTCACATCCTCGGTCGCGGGGCCGCCGTTGGGCCCATTGAACTTAATCCCAAAGTCGGCCTTGGGGCCGCCGGGGTTATGACTGGCCGAGAGGATAATCCCGCCATCGGTTTTATTGATGCGGATCAGGTTTGAGGCCGCGGGCGTCGACAAAAGCCCACCTTGGCCGACGATGACCTTAGCGGCACCCTCAGCAGCGGCCATGCGCAAAATCGTCTGCACTGCCACGTCATTATAAAAGCGCCCATCGCCCCCCACGACCAAGGTTTTGCCACGCATGCCGTCGATGGCCTGCCAAATCGCGGCGACGAAATTCTCGAGGTAATGCGGGGTTTGAAAGACAACGGTCTTTTTGCGCAAACCCGAAGTGCCGGGTTTTTGGTCGTCAAATCGCGTGGTCGCGACGGTCGTAATATCAAGGGAGGTACTGCTCATTGGCCTTCTCTTTGATTTGCCCGAACTCTCGCGGGGTCTTCGCATGATTACATGAAAATGTGACAAACTTTTTGTGTGGTATCGACTAAGCTGGCCAAGGATTAAAGATAAAGTTGTGTTGTCCAAATCTGATGACCTGCTCAAATCCGATTTTGATGAGCTAGGGCCGTTGACAGCGCCGCCACGGTCATAATAGACGGGCCTCTACGTTGCCTGCCCAGGTGGCGGAATTGGTAGACGCGCTAGCTTCAGGTGCTAGTGCCCGTATGGGCGTGGAAGTTCGAGTCTTCTCCTGGGCACCAAAGTTTCGGAATTTGTCGTTTTGATAAACGAGGGTTCCGGTTGAGTGGATGTGGTCCACTTTTTCCACCTTTTTCTGCTGTATCTGGATGTTGCAAAGACCGAACCAGGTGGGAACTTGCAGGCGGCGCTTCTTTGGCATTTATGTTGTCTTAGTGATTCGATTGTAATCGACCAGTTGTTCTGTGATTTTTGTAGTATTGGCGTCTGAATACACAAAATGCACAAATTTCGTGCAAATTTGTTAGTACTTTTCATGTAAAAGACCAATGAACCGCGATTTGGCCGTCTTGCGGCAGTGCACAAAATCGTATAACGTTGACGTATCAGATTTGGGGTTTTTTAAAATGAACATCAAAATTATTGCGGTAGCAGCCAGTCTTGCATTTTCGATTGCTGCGCCAACACAAGTATCTGCGTTTGCTTTTAAGCCAAATCCGTCGCTCGCTGAATTGCGGATGGATACAGCTGAGAAAACGCAAGACGCGTTGGACATCCTATCGGCTAAACGTCGTGCGGCCAACCGTTTGTCGTTCACACTTCCGAAGTTTTCCGCAAAGTGGCGGGAGGCTCGGATCGAGTATCGTGCGCTTAGCCGCGAGATTTTCTTCTTGAACAAGAACAAGATCCGCCTGCGGTACACAAATAAGCGTTTCGCGCTGCTTTATTACTTCAACAAAGCACAGCTCGTTGTTAGCAGTCACTAATCGACTGTAAGACCTATAAAGATTTTAGCGGCGCCTCATGGGCGCCGTTTCTATTTGGGCGTCTCGTCTTTGGGTGCAATGCTCTCCACTAGCGGTGCCAGATACGTCCCAAACTGCAGCACATCGCGCAACTGACGTGCCTGATAGACCCGCGCAACTTCGATATCGGTTTTGATAGAGGCTTTGTTCGCATCCAAAAACTTTTGCATCACATCCTCTTCTTCCAAAGAGGCAATGGCCTCAACGAGCATCAACCTCTCAATGGAAAGTTGAGAATGCGCAGGGGCCTGCTGCCAAGACATCTGCATGGCCTCACTTGTTGCGTCAAAATCAAAATCCGCCGAGCGCATCCAAGCCAAAGCCGTCCAAACATGCGCGTTGCCGGGTCGATAGGCGAGACTTTCGAGCAATAACTCTTGGCCCAAGACCATGCGTTCCAACTCGCTTTCGATGTCGTAACTTTCAGCCTCAAGAAGACCCTCTTCATCCAAAGCCAAACCGCCCATCAAATAGCTGTGGCCAATTTGAAAGAGATACTCGCCGGGATTGTACATTGAACGGCTTTCGGGCATCCGCCAATCCCCAGCCACATTCTCGATCCGTGCCTCCTCGTTCACCGCTGGCGCGTCGCGATACGTCGTACCGAACAAGTAAAGACTGGTACCCAAAAGAGCCAAAATAGGAAGTTTCATTGACCAGCTCCGATCTTCTTGGATGAGCTAAATTCGATACGGCTCGGTTCTGCGGATAAGTGCGGCATCTCGAACTGCTTTTGTTTGCGACTTCGTCCTGCCGAAAAACTCATGGCCCAACCCAGCCCCAAGATGAAGGCAAACAAACCAGCGGTGGCTGGCATCTGCAAACTGAAGTCAAACCAAGAATGAAATCCGGCCGCGCCCACGCATGCCAAAGCAAAGACCGAAAAAATACGATGCCGCCGACGTTCAGTCGTACCTCGCTTAATGCGAAATACCACAAGCCCCATGGCGACATAGAGCGCCAGAGCTGCAGGAATTCCGAGCTCATAGAAGTTTTCCAGATAGGAATTATGGGCCAAATCCCACTCGCCCTGCGCCACGGATGCGGGGGTCAGGGGGCGGAATGCTTCGTGAAATGCCCCAATGCCATGGCCAAGCAGGGGGCGTTCGCCGATTGCGGACATAATGACGCGATAGACCAAAAAGCGCCCTTCCTCTTCGGTGGTGGACAGCAATCGGCTAATGACCGTTGAGCTACTGGTGAGGATGATCAACCCGCCAACCACTGCAATCGAAACGGGTCCAATCCAGGACAGCGATGAGTTCTTTTCCCGGTTGAAGAAGAAAAACAATCCAACACCGACAATCGCCGCGCCCGCACCGCCGCGGGATTCAGACAGGGCCACCGCGCCAAAGCACAAAATGATCCCTAGCAAATAGATCCAAGCGCCCGAGAAAAACGTCTCTAGAAAGTTCCGCAACCGACTGGCCGAGCTGGGGTTGCCCTCGCTGGTTGTCACTTGGAAATAGACCGCAATATTCGCGAGCCCCCCGATCACTGCGTAAGTTGCGAAAGAGTTTCTGTTTATGAAACTTGCCCTAACAACGTCATAGGACGATTCATCCCCCAATATGGGGTTAACCCCGGTCAAAAAGACATAGATGCCAAATGCGCAGAGGCCCGCGATGAAAATCGCGATCATGCGCAAAAACAGTGCGGGCGCGTTGCCAAGTTCGACGCTGCGGACCGCAATCCAGAAAATCATACCGTAAGTTGCCATTCGCAGCGCGATATGGCGCCCGATCGCCGGATCGGCTGAAATTGCGGCATGTTCGCTATCGACAAACCCCCAAAACGGGTGGTGCAACATTGAGGGAAGCCCCGGCATTGTCTGGACAATCATCCAAATCAAAACGCAGAGGTACAACACGAAAGGCAGCCATAATTTGTTTGAGTGCCTTGCGGTGGTTGAAAAATCTATGACAGCTTGAACCGCGAACAATGCAGTGACACAAATTGCCAAAGCGGACCATGCTGCGGGCCTGTTTGCGCCTAAAGCCAAGACCGATGTTAGAATGGCTACAAGCGTAAGTACCCCGACCCAGAACTGTATGCGCGACAAAACCCCGCGCTCTTCCCCACCACTCATTACTTGTCCCCTTGTCCCAATTAACCAATAGGCTGTGGTCTGATCGACCATCACCAAGCCTGAAACCTATGACTTGATGTCGCTCTTCTTGGCTGTCCTTCAAAAATTGTCGTATCTTTTCTTGTAAAACCAGAACAATAAAGTCTCAGTCATATATGTAAACTCAATAGGGCGCCCGACGCGCAAATTGGCGCAGTGATGTAAAAAAGAAATACCCAAGAGAAAAGCCCACGAAATTGCCAATAATATCCAGCATTTCGACAGTTCTTTGCGGTGACAATAGCTGACCAAGCTCAGCTATTACGGCAATAGCTGCAAGAAATACCAAAACAGCGCCTATTCGTCGTCTCCACGCGATCAAAAATACTGAGGCGAGCACGAAGTGCATAACGACATGGGCAAGCGACGTCATCAGTGGTGAAATTTTCGTCCCCTGCAGAGGATCGGGGCTAAAACTAAGCCACATCACCGCCAATAAAGTCGCAATGGCGGTGGCCTTAATTGTCTGGTCCCATTTTGAAAACATAATGCTCTTGCCTTAAGGTTTTAAATGATTGCCCCACATCCCCGATGGATTTGAGACGGCCCTTGCGATGCCAGCAAAATAAGTGGCCCGCGTTTCGAGTTAAGAAATATCGTAATAGTCGCGATAGCGGCCCTTGTAGTAGCTATAGCCGTCATAGGCATAAGAGGACGCGCGGGCTTCGTTAACCATTGTCATGACGACACCGGTTACATCCGCATCCACAGTTGCCAGCTCTTTGAGGCCTTCGTTCACCGCATCACGCGGTGTCGCATCCCACCGCACCGCATAGACAATGGCATCGGCCAGCCGCGATACAATCCGCGCATCTGTGACGACCAATGTGGGCGGGGTATCAAGAATTACCAATTCGTAGTGCTCTGAAAGTGCGCTGATGAGATCCTTGAACCGTTGCGACGACAAAACATCGGCGGCATTGATCTGGGCTTGGCGTTCAGAGTTGCGGGTCATCAGCACGTGAAGACCCGTGTCCTCGTCCTTATGGATCACATCGTTGATCTCAGCGGTGCCATCCATAAGTGACAAAAGGCCGGGCTTATCGTTGTCGACATTCAATAGCTTAGACACCGCTGGCATGCGCAAATCGCAATCTACGATGATCGCCGACTTCCCCATCTGACGACTGGTCAGTGCCATTAGCATTGAGGTCGTCGACTTGCCCTCGCGCGGCACTGAGGATGTGAACATGACGACTTTGGGGGGGTTATCAACGTTCGAAAACAAAATACTGGTTCGCAGGTTTCGAATAGACTCAGCCAGCGAGGAATTTGGCTTTTCGCGCAAATATCGAATGATTTCTGCGCGCTCGTTGCGCTTTCCCATCGCGGGTATGGTTGCCAGCACGGTTTGCCCCGTCATATCCGACAATTGCTGCGGCGCGCGGAAAGTATTGTTGAGCCGGTCCATCAGGAAAACAAGCGCGGTCCCGATGCTGCTGCCGAGCACGGCCCCGATAAGAAGAATGAGGTTTTTGCGTTGCGATACGGCCTGCAAGGGCGGCTCGGCTGGCGACAAAATCCGGGCATCGGCGGACTGCAGCCCTTCTTGTGCATTGGTTTCCTGCAGGCGGCTCAAAAAATTCTCATAGAGCAGGCGGCTTGCCTGCGCCTTACGTTCTAGTTGGCGCAACTGCAGCTCATTCTTGGACTGGCCAATCGCCCGCTCTTCGAGGTCGCGGACCTCTGCGGTCAAATTTGCCTCTTGCGATGTGAGCGCGTTGAAATCGATTTCGATCGCCGTCACGACACGCTCTGCTTCGGCGGTAATGTTGCGGCGCGTTTCATCCAATTGTGCCTGCAACCGCACGAGCTGAGGGTGACCGGCTTGGACCGTGCCTTTCAACACTGCCTCTTGCGACAGAAGCTTGCTTTCGGTCTGACGGAACCGCTGGATCAACGCACTGTCACGAAATTCCGGGATGGCACCAAGGTCTAGTCCATCCTCAATCGCAGAGGTTAACCGCTCAAATTGGGCCTGCGATTCAGATAGCCGTGCGCGGGTAACCGAAAGCGTTCCCGTGAGGGCCTCAAGTTGCTGGTTGGTGATCCCCAAACTTTGACCTGCGGCCTCGTTCAACTCTTGCCGCGCCGCCGCAACCCTATTTTCCGAGGTTTTAACTGCGTCCTCAAGCTCTTGCACCCGGCCAGCTAGCCAGTCTGTCCCGGATTGCGCCGCCTCAAGCTTGCCCTGAAGTTGGTCGACGATGTAATTATCCGCCATCGAATTCACGATCCGCGCCGAAAGCTCAGGTTTCGGAGAGGTGAAAGAGATATTGATCACGCGGCTGCCGCGCACGGGCGAAAGGGTCATGCCCGAGCGCACATTCCCGATCACGACCAAGCGTTCGTTGCGCGCGGCCCGTTCGGCATCCACCGGAGGCGGGGGCGGCGACATGATCCCAAGCCCTTGCAGCAGATCAACCACCTCTGGGGGCATGGAAACGAGATTTCGGATACTGTCCAAAATCGTCTTTTTCTCGGCGCGAAGTTTGGGATTGAACACAGGATCGCGCTCAAGTCTCAAGTCCGACACCACGCGCTCGATCAAATTCGTAGAGCGCAAAACCTCGATCTCATTTTGCAGCGTGTCTTTTGAAAATTCTTGATCGACCAGAACATTCTGCACGTTGGCGACATTTGTCTTTTGCAGATCGAACATAACCGATGCGGTTGCCTTATAGCGCAGGTCCAACTGCGAAATAATCAGCACCGCCATCACCACCGCGATCGCCGCGCAAATCGCAATTATCCATTTGCCGCGCCAAATTGTCTGAACTAAGCCGCGAATATCGAAAAGGTCGCCGTCAGCATCTGATTCTTGCGCTGCGACATGGATAATCTCGGTTCTTTTTAGGTTTTCATTTCGCATGGATGTGCAAATTTCTTCTAATGGCTAATTTAATGGTATTAATTTAAATCAACACTCGCAAAGATCATCGCTTTTCGTCAACCGCGCGATGCAAAAAACACATAAAAAATATATGATTGATCAGTTTAAATTCCTTAAAAATTGCACCTAGAGCTTCCTTTCAAGTTACAGCCAAGATCTAGCTAAATTGGCGACCTGTATTTGTCGGTAGATCGGTAGATAAAGATGCCTCACAGGTTTGCTTTTTGTAATTTTTGAACGTACCGTTACCAAGATTGGGTTGCGGGAATTTTTTATGAGAATTGTGCTGAATGGTCGGTTTTTGACGCAAGATGTCACCGGCGTACAAAGGGTGGCGCGCGAGGTCCTTGGGGAATTGGACAAGCTTGCCACAGAGCGGGCGATTGAGACGCCAAGGCTGCTGGTTTCCTCCGAAACGCTAAAGAATATGCCAGTGCTTCAAACCATTGAACCCGAGGTTATTGGCAAGCGTCGCGGACATTTGTGGGAGCAGTTAGACCTGCCAAAACAAATCGATAACGATGTGCTTTTGTGCTTGGGGAATACGGCGCCTGTTGCCTCTTTGCGCTCGAAAAAGACCCCTGTTGTCACGATGGTTCACGATCTTTCCTATCGGTATTTTCCCGATGCCTATAGTTGGTCGTTCAAAGCGCTTTACGAGCGGCTTATTCCTTACGTTTTACGACGCAGTGCCTTTGTCGCGACGGTTTCGCATTCGGAAAAGGCGGCGATTGAAACCCATTATCCGTTTTTGAAAGATTCGCCGCGGCTTGTGCCAGTGCAAAACGGTGGCTTGCCCGATGACGTGGCGCAAGAGTTGCAGGCAGAGAGTTTGCCCGGTTTTGATGAGAGGCCTTACGGGCTTTATGTCGGGTCGCTGAGCAAGCGGAAAAATGCAGTGGGCATCATAAAGTCCGCCATCGAATTTCTGCGCAAATACCCGCAGCGGCGGTTTGTGGTGATTGGCGCGAGCTCTTCGGTTTTTGAAGGCATTGATATTGATGTGCCTGCAGATGTTCAGGACCGTTTAGAAATGCGGGGTCAGATCAATGACCCAGATCAGGTTTATGCCGCTTATCGAAATGCGCAGTTCTTGGTCTTTCCATCGTTTTACGAGGCCAGCCCGTTGCCCCCGATTGAGGCAATGACCTTGGGCTGCCCGGTGATTTCATCGCGTATTCCCAGCCTAAAAGAGCGTTGCGGTGATGCGGCGGTCTATTGCGATGCGGATGACATTGATACGATTGTCGCGGCCATGAGCAATTTGACCGAGGACGCAGGGTTTTGGCAGGACCGCTCGCAGGCCGCCCGCGAACATGCGCGGACCTATTCGTGGCGTCGCCAAACCCAAGAGCTGATCTCGCTTTGTGAAAGAGCGCTGTGATGCCCCGGCGCGTTCGAATTGTTCATGAGACCAACCCGAAAAAATACTTTCCCGCCCTGTTTGGTCTAGCGGCGAACGCCCAAATTACACTGGCCGGGGCGCATCGTTATAGCGTCTTTAAAGAGTGGCTGCGCGCTGGGCTTAAGGACAGGACCCCGCTGGGCACCCGCAGTTTGAACGCTTGGTCGGATCTGCGGTTTAGGGTGTCGAGCATCTTTTTGCGCGGCGAGACGATTGTTCTGGGTTTTGCGCCGTGGGATTGGCGGATTTTGCTCTATGGCCGCTTGGCCCGTCACAACACGGTTTTATATCATACGTCATGGCATGATTGGGGCCGGGATAAGACGCCGCGCCAACCGCGTTTGGGCTTTATGAAATCCCTGTTGATGCGAAAGTGGCGCGCGTTTTTGCGGCAAGACAATGTCTCGGTTGTTGCGGTGACGCCTTTGGTCGCCGATGCGGTGGGGAGGTTCGCGGATGTGCCTGTTCAGGTGATCCCCCATGCGGTGCCGGATGTGTTTTACAAACATGGTGCGCAGCGCGATACCGAGAACCGCTCGACGCTTAAGCTGCTATATGTGGGCGAAGTTTCCGCCAAAAAGGGCATCCCGCAGATGCTTAGCATTATGCAGGATTTGACGGGCCAAAACGTCACGCTGACCATTGTCGGTGCGGGTCCCTTGAGCGATGAGCTGCGGCAAAATTCGCAACCAAATGTCAGCTATGATGGGCCTGTTTATGACAGGGAAAAACTGGCGCAAATCATGAGCGCCCATGACGTGCTGTTACTGCTCTCGCAGCGCACTGAAACCTGGGAAGAGCTTTTCGGGATTGTTGTGATTGAGGCACTGGCGAGTGGTTTGGCGGTGGTCGCCTCAAATCACGTCGGACCTCAAGGCATTCTGGACCCCGTAGGTGGTCCGGGGCTGTTCGACGAAGCGGCAACGGCGCAAGTGCGCGACTACTTGGCGACATTGGCACAGGATCGGTCGCAGTTGGATGCTTTGTATTCGCAGCAAAGCGGTGTAAAAAACGCCTATATGCTGGACGATATATCCAAAAACTGGCTTGCGGCGATTGATGCCGCGCAAAACAGATAGCGCAATGCCCCTCAACATATTAGCCAGAATTGCCAGTTTCGTGTCCTATGCGCTGATGTTTGGGGTCATTTTATCGCCCCTAACAAACGTGTACTGGACAGAGATTTACAACATCTCGCTGATCTATTTGGCAGCGGCGGCGATTAGGTTCGCCACCATGGTTGTTGATGATCGCAAGGGCGGCGTCAGCTACATGTTTGAGTTCTTCATGCTGTTTTTCATCGCGCTGCCTGCCCATGTGCAAATCGACGCCCGCGTATTTCCGTTTTATGCGAACCTGCAGCCAGCCTACATGGTCAGCGCCTATAGCATCATCGCGATCAGCCATGTGTCGTTCAACTTGGCGTGGTCTTATTGGATGACCCGGCGCAGGGCAGGGGCCAAGCTGCGGCCCGACAAAAGCGGTCTGAGCTTTCGTGAAGAGAGATTTTATCTCGGTTGGGCCGTTGGATTTGCTGTGCTGTCAATCGCAATGGCAGGTGTTGCGGGCCCATCAAATTTGTTGGTCGCCCGATTAGGGGGCGGCGTCGCTGATTTTGGCGGGTTGACGCAGCAATTTTTGTTTATGTGTCGATCGATCAGCCTCTTGGCGATCATCATCCTTTTGTACCTCATCTTGCACGGCAAAAGCGCAAAGATCAGGCGATTTACAATGATCGCATTATTGCTGTTTGTCGTCCCGTTTTTGGTGATTAACTACCTGCCAGCTTTGCCCAGATTTGTCCTGTTCGGGATTTTTCTGGCGATAAGCACGGCCTTTGTGAATTACTTCAGCCCGGTCACCAAAACCATAGTGATGGTGGCCTCGATTTTTGGGCTGTTTGTATTTTTCCCCTTCATAAAATCACTCGCAACAGGTCAGGTCTATTGGGCCGACTTGTTCCTGCGCGCTGATTTTGACTCGATCAGCTACTACTTGCTCCGGGTCGATTTCGATGGATTCATGCAGATCACATCAACCATCGAATTCCTCGACCAAAGCCTTGGCTCAATTCGCTACGGCAACAACTTTTTAGGGGTGCTTCTGTTTTTTGTGCCGCGCGGCCTCTGGCCCGGTAAGCCGATTGATACGGGCGAGATTGTATCTACCGGGCTTAATTTCTTCTACACCAATGTCTCAAGCCCGCTACCCGCCGAGGCTTTGATGGGTTTCGGGCTCATTGGGCCCGTTCTCGTGTTTGGACTTTTGGCGATTGCCGTTGTTAAAATTGAGCGCCTCGCCGTGGTCGCAAAGGGAGCCGTGCCAGCGGCATCTTCATTCTTTCTACATGCCATCGCCATGGGGTTTATAACGATTATTATGCGCGGGGCTTTGAATGGCGTGGCCCCACAATTCGCCACAGCCTTTCTTGCATTTTTCATTATGGAAGCTGCCAGGA
>CAYLLD010000075.1:0-13345 GCA_964384315.1 uncultured Rhodobacterales bacterium
AGTAGGAGCGTAAGTACTGGTTACGCTTCCCTTCTTTCATCTTGGCGATCTCGGCTTATCCCGAAGGTATGGAAACCAGCGGAACTTACGCTGCGACCCCAGCCGAATAATCTGACAATCGACAATCAACAGGAGACTGAACAATGGGATCACCAATCGACAGCTGGGACGGCGCTGAGGCCTATTTCACCGGCGCAGGCGGCTCATCACCGATGATCTTCCTCATCCTATCACTCGTGGTTTGCGTGGGCGCGATCGTCTACGGCGCGACCCTCGAAGAGAAAGCCTACAAAAAGCACAAGTAAGCGCGACCTGTAGGGATAAACGATTACGGGGGCTGCCGCTTAGGTGGCCCCTCTTTATGTCAAAGCCACAAATTCGCCGAACCAAATGGGGGCCACACATGACCGATCTATCCGCCTTGAAAAAAGACCTCACCGCCAAGGGCGTGACGACCTGCATCGCCTCTTATGTGGATATGCACGGGGTCTCGAAATCCAAATTCGTCCCGATCACGCATTTCGATCAGATGATGGCGGGCTCAGAGATGTTCACCGGCGCGGCGCTTGATGGGGTGCCCCAAGAGATTAACGACGAAGAGGTCGCCTGCATGCCCGATCCGGCCTCGGTCTCGGTGCTGCCTTGGGACCCGAAACTGGCCTATTTTTCCTGCGATCTATGGTCCGAGAAAAAGCCCTTTGAGGCCTGCTCGCGCAACATTCTGGGCCGCCAAGTGGATGCGGCGGCGGCACTGGGCTACCGGATGAACCTAGGCCTCGAAGCCGAATTTTTCGTCTTTCGCGACGAGCCGGGCACGCCCCAGCCGGTCTCGGCGCTCAGCCATCTGGACAAGCCCGCCTATGACACCACGCGGCTTTTGGACAATATGCATTGGCTTAGCGAGATCGTCGACGCCATGAACACCCTTGGCTGGGATGTCTATTCCTTCGACCATGAGGACGGCATCGGTCAGGTAGAGATTGATTTTGCCTATGCGGATGTGCGGACCATGTCCGACCGCTTTGTGCTTTTGCGGATGATGTCCAACATGATCGCGCGCAAGCACGGCGCCTATGCTTGTTTCATGCCCAAACCTTTCGGCGAGCGCACCGGCTCGGGGGCGCATTTCAACATGTCGCTGGCGGATGCAAAAAGCGGTGAGAACCTGTTTAAATCAAGCGATGATCCGCGGGGTTGTGGGCTATCCCAGCTTGGCTATCAGTTCCTCGCTGGAATTTTGCGTCACCTGCCTGCGATCATGGCGGTGGTTGCGCCGACGGTGAACAGCTACAAACGGCTGGTCAAACAAGGCTCCATGTCCGGCTTCACTTGGGCGCCGGTCTTTGCCTGCTATGGCAATAACAATCGCACCAACGCCATGCGCATCCCCAAAGGCGGCGGGCGCGTTGAACTGCGCGCGGCGGATAGTGCTGTGAACCCTTATCTGGGCGCGGCCATGTGTTTGGCGGCGGGGCTTGAAGGGATCAAAGAGGGCCTCGATCCCGGCGAGCCGAACACCGACAACATGTATCTGGTCTCTGATGCCGAGCGCCAAGAGCGGGGCATCGCCATGCTGCCGCGCACCTTGGAAGAGGCGGTTTTGGCCTTTAAGCAAGACCCGCTGTCCGAGCAGGTTTTTGGCACCGCGATGTTCAACTCATGGACCGCGTTTAAGGACCAAGAATGGATGAGCTATCTCAATCATGTCTCGGATTGGGAAACCCAGCGCTATATGCGGTTTTTCTAAGCGATCACGGTTTCTCCGAGCGGGCCGCGCGCACATTGACTTTCGATCGCGCGCGGGGGTAGTTTCCGCGCGACGATAAGAGCTGCTGGGGCGTGGGGGCGCCAAATGCCGCTATCCGCTTTTTCGCGGCTCTTCTTTCATTTTATTGGCTTGCCAAAAACGCGTCACGCTTTTGCCATTAGGCGAGGCTAACACCCGATTTGGATGGCCCGGCGGCGCAGGCCAAGGAGAAAAGACGCATGTTACCGATTTTGGATTGGCAGGACTATGCCAAGGATCCCAAGGGATTTACGGCTGAGCTTGGCCGCGCTGGCCGCGAGGTTGGATTCTTTTTGTTAAAGAACCACACGGTTTCAAAAGAGCTGCGCGAGGCAGTCTTTGCGCAATCCGATGCATTTTTTGCGCTGCCGGTTGAGGAAAAAGCCAAAGTTTCTGTTCTGAACACGCCGCATTTTCGGGGCTGGGGCCAAGAGGGCGAGGAAGCCTTGGACGAGAACAGCCATTTGGTGGACAAAAAAGAAACCTACAACATCGGGTTTGATTTGGCGGCGGACGATCCGCGGGTCTTGGCCAGCGAGATGTTTCGCGGGGTGAACCAATGGCCCGATATGCCCGAATTCTCGGAGACGATGCTCAGCTATTACGACACGACCATGGCGCTTGGTATCGATTTGCTGCGGGTTTTTGCGCAGGATTTGGGTCTCGATCCAGAGCATTTTTCAGACAAATTCGAAGAGTCTCTGTCGGCTTTGCGCCTCTTGCACTATCCGCCCTATCGCGGAACCGAAGAGGCAATCGGTGCCGGCGCGCATACGGATTACGGTGCAATCACGCTATTGATGAGCGACGGTGAACCGGGCTTGCAGGTCAAGCCGCGCGGTCAGGATTGGCTGGATGTGCCCCATGTGCCTGACACTTATATCGTGAATATCGGTGATTGCATGATGCGGTGGACCAACGACATTTATGTCTCGACCCCGCACCGCGTCTTGGCGCCCAAGGGCACACGGCGCTCGGTGGCGATGTTTATTCAGCCAAATCCTCATGTGGTGGTTGAGACCTTACCGGGTACAGGCGCGACAAAATATCCGCCAGTGCGTGCGGATGAGTATCTGATGTCCCGCGTTGATGCGCATTATGCGCCGACCAAGGGATAACTAGCTGAAGGGTTTCCTCGGCGATCAGAAAACACTTCGGTGTTTGAGTGCCGGAATTAGAACAAATAAAAAAGGGCAGGTCTTGGACCTGCCCTTTTGCGTTTAAGCTGCGACGAGCGCTTCGTCTTTGGCGCGTCTTCGCGATGACATTATGATCACCAGAATGACCAATACCGCACCGGCTACGTTGTACTCGAGTTTGAGCGGCCAATAAGCACCAACCGCACCGATGATCAACATGGGTACTGTGAGGATGCCGATTGGCCCTTCGGCGTACCATTGGATCAACGCGTTGGTTGCGTAGATGCCAAAGAGGGCAAAGAACCCAATCTGCGCGACCTCGATGAACTCGCCTGACACTAGCGGTGTATAAGCGAACAAGAGCGGCACAATGTAGAGACCCTTTGCGATCTTCCAGCTTTCGAAGCCTGTTGCCATGGGGCGCGACCCAGCAATCCCGGCTGCGGCGAATGCCGCCAGACAGACAGGGGGTGTCACGTTTGAATCTTGGCTGAGCCAGAAGATGATCAGGTGAGCCGACAACAAGAAGGTCGTTTGGATCGCAGGATCAACCAAGGCAGGCCGGATTGTCACAGCAATTTCGAACGGAATGTTGCGCACCAATTCCCAAGCCTCGGCACGGGTCATTCCGGTGGCCACTTGGGCAACCAGCGGATGGTCCACCAAGAAGAACAGCCCGGATTTTGCCGGATCAGCGATGCCGGTAACCAGTTGCTCAACGATCAGACCGTCAGCCATCAGACCTGCAAGGGCAGGGGCCGTTAGGATGGCAAGGATGATATAGGCAGCGGTCACTGGCAGGCCCATACCCAAAACAAGGGACACGATACCAATCAGCACGATTGCCAGCACAAGCGAGCCTTGCGACCACTGTGCGATCATCAGCGAGAAGCTGTTGCCGACGCCACTTGTCACAATCGCGTTGTTCATGATGCCGATGGCGGTCAGCAGGATAGCGGTCATGATCGCAGAGCGGATACCGAACACGAGGGCCTCTGCGATGCGCGATGGCCCCATGTTAACGGGCTTGAAGCTGCCAGTTTTGTTTATGGAGGCGATCAGACTGGTGACCCATGATGTGCCGATCAAGGCGGCAATGGCCCAACAGGCCGCATAGGCTGGTGTAACGCCGGAAAGGAGCATCCAGATCATAACTGTTAGAGGTAGGATAAACACCAAACCGCCCGAGATCATTTTGCCCTTGTCGATGGTTAGATCGATTTCAGAGCCAGCGTTGTACTTGACCGCTTCGATGCGCACGATGAAGGCGACCGAGAGGAAGTAGAGCATGGCAGGGACCACCGATACAGCAACGATGGTGCTGTAGGGGATGGATGTGTAGCTGGCCATGACGAATGCCCCAGCGCCCATGATCGGTGGCATAAGCTGCCCCCCGGTTGAGGCGGCGGCTTCGACCCCGGCGGCGAATTGTGGGCGGAACCCGTTTGCCTTCATTAACGGGATGGTGATGACCCCTGTTGAGGCGGTGTTGGCGATGGCCGAGCCTGAGATCGTGCCGGTGAGGGCCGATGACAGGACGGCCACGAATGCGGCGCCGCCTTTGATGCGGCCAGCGACGACCTTAGACAGCTCGATCACAAATCCGCTGGCACCTGAAACGACAAGGAACCCGCCGAAGATCATGAAGAGCGTGATGTTGGTGACGGAGATATTGCCGAGGATCCCGAAGACGCCCTCGTCATTATAGAGCGTTCTGAACAGAACGTCGTTGAGCGGTAGGCTTGCAGCGCGGAAGACGCCCGGTAGCCATGTGCCCAAGAACAAGACGTAGCTCAGGGATAGAATAATCAAAATGGGGATGACCCAGCCGGAAACCCGGCGCGACAGGTCGATACAGGCGAAGACAAGCAAAAAGCCAGCGGCCCAGTCAATGAGCGTAAACTGCCAGCCTAGACCCGTAACTGCCAAGGACCGGTCGTATAGCCCGGTCTCGGCATAAGCGATCCACAGGGCAGCGGCGGCGACAAGCAGGCCGTAAACGACGTCGATCAGCCAAGCCCAAGATCGATTGGCGCGCGCGCCCCAAGGGCTGATGGTTACGGAGGCTAGAAAAGCGAACCCGGCGAAGTGGATGGCGTTTTGCCAAAGACCCGGCTCGATCAGGTAAACATTTGTGAGGACATGCCAGAGGGCAAAGACCAAGGCGAAAGCGAAAATGATATGATGCGCGCCGAATTGCCCATGAGGCATATCCAATAGCTCGCTTCGTTTCACCGGCTCGTTAACTGAAATTTCTGACATCTTATCCCCCATTGAAAAAGGGACGCCATTGCGACGTCCCTTCAGTTATTTTGCGCGGATTAGTTCGCGATTAGGTGAGCTGGAACGTCCAGACCTGCTTCTGTGTAGAAGCGTGCAGCACCAGGGTGCAGCGGTGCAGGCAGACCGGCCATTGCTTTTTCGACAGCCATTGCTTTCGTTGCAGGGTGGATTGCCTGAAGGAAAGGAAGGTTCTCGTACATTGTTTTGGTCAGCATGTAGACATGCTCTTCGTCAACGCTTGCGTTCACAGCCAAGAAGTTAGGCTGAGCGATTGTGTTAACGTCTTTTTCTTGACCTGGGTATGTGCCAGCAGCGATTGTGTAAGGCACCCAGAGGTTACGGCCAGCGTCCATTGCGGCAGCTTGGTCGGCGGTCACGTCAAGGATTGTGAATTTGCCTTCGTTCGACGCCATCAGCTTAGTGATCGCACCTGTTGGAGGGCCCGAAGGGATACCAGCAGCAACAGCTTGGCCGTTTGCAAGCGCGTCGGCTGTTGGGCCGTAACCTGCATTAACCAGTGTGAAGTCTTCCAAAGTCAGACCAAGGCCAGCCAGAAGAACTGTGTTCGAGCCCATTGTGCCCGAGTTTTGCTTACCCATGCCAACCGACATGCCCTTAAGGGCGGCCAGATCGCCAACGGTGCCTGTAGGCGCTTTGTCAGCAGGTACAACGAACTGCTCAACGTTCTGCCACAGCATCGAAACCGAACGCAGGTTTGCTTGTGGCTCGCTTACTGGGCCAGTGCCTGTGATCGCGTAAGAACCGTAAAGGCCCTGCAGAATGGCGAAATCAGCAGTACCTGCCGAAAGAGCCTGAACGTTCGCGCCGGAACCAGCGGAGTTCACGGCTGTGAGCGAGAACTTTTGCTTTGGCAGAAGTTTGATTTTCGACAGTGTCGAGATCGCTGTGCCTACTGGGTGATATGTACCACCGGTCGAAGCTGTGTTGAGGACGTAGTCTTTTGTGTCAGCAAAAGCTGTGCCAGCAACAGTAAGTGTTGCGCCCACTACGAGCGCTTTAAGCATTTTCATCGATTTTTCCTCCCAAGGATCTTAGCCGATTTGTCCGGCCTGCAACTTTATTGTGCGATTCGTGCGCTCAGCGATAGGAAATAATACGCCGATGCGCAGGAGAGTGCCCTGCGGATTTACGCAGGGCGGTAATTTCGACGCTAGGTCTAAGGTCTTAACAAAATATCTTTATTTATATCTAATTTCACAATTTTCTCATTTAGCGTGCGTCGACCGATGCCAAGCGAGGCCGCAACATCGTCCATACGGCCATTTTCCTCTTGGATTGCGCGGGCGATTAACTCGCGTTCAAAGGCCGCCACCGCTTCGCGTAGGGTGTTTGGAAAAGCCTGCATTGGCTCTTCGCGGGCAATAGCAAGTCGCACCGAACCGCCGCCGCGCCGCTCGGCCAACACACGCCGCTCGGCCACGCTTTGCAATTCGCGTACATTGCCCGGCCAGTCATAGGCCATTAGGGCGGAGATATCGTCATTGGTTAATTTTGGGGCGCTCAAATCATAAAGTTTTGCCAGACGCTGACTGTAGTGGCTGAACAATAGCAAAATATCCTCGCCGCGATCTGCAAGGCTGGGCAGCTCGATTTCGAGGGTGTTCAGGCGAAACAGCAGATCCTCTCGGAAGGTTTTATCCGCGATTTGCTGCTCTATTTTATGCGACGCCGCACTTACGACCCGAAAATCAACAGATTTGATCTCGGCCTCGCCGACAATCTGATATTGCTTGGTCTCAATGGCCCGTAGCATTTTTGCCTGGGTTTCGATGGGCATCAGGCCCAGTTCGTCAAGAAACAGCGTGCCGCCATTTGCCTTACTCATTAACCCATGGGGGTTGTCGCGGGTGCCAAAAACCGTCTCATCAAAGCGTTCAGGCGGGATTGCCGCGCAGTTCACCGGGACGAAAGGCGCAGAGCCAGAGGCCCCAAGATCATGAAGCGCCCGCGCGACAAGCTCTTTGCCGGTGCCAGTGTCGCCAATAACCAAAACATTTGCCCGCGAGGGCGCAAAATCGAAAATCAGATCACGCACGGCAGCGATTTGGGTGCTGTTGCCGATCAAAATCCGCTCAAGATCGGTCAGTTCTGCCAATCGATCCTGCAGGCGCTCGGTGCCATCCAAAAGCCCCTTCATGCGCGCTGCGTTCTTAATAATGCTTAACAGGCGGCGCGGCTCGAAGGGTTTTTCGACGAAACTATAGGCCCCATCCTGCAACGCGCCCACGGCCATGGGAATATCACCATGGGCGGAAATGAGAATAACCGGCGTGTGACTTGCCTCGCGCACGCGGCGTTGAAATTCCAGCCCATCCATTTCTGGCATACGCACATCAGAGATAATCACATCAGGCTGCCCAGAGGCGAGCAGCTCAAGCCCATTGGACGCGCCATTGGCCAAAGCGACCTCATAGTTCGCGCTTTCCAGCAAATGCGCCAGCGACACGCGCATTTCGCGGTCGTCATCCACCACAAGGATTTTGGGCTTACTCATGATGCGCCTTCCTTAGGCTTTAAGGGTAAACTGGCGATAAACTCTGCGCCGATCGAGGCCGTGCCCAGACGTAGATTGCCGCCGTGCTCTTTGATGATTTCCGTGGCGATGGCCAGACCCAATCCCATGCCGACCCCTGAGGGCTTGGTGCTGAAAAACGGCTCTTGCAGCTCAGCAAGGCTGACGCCCGAAATGCCGCGCCCGTTATCAGCCACGCGCACCTCAACCCGGTTGCCATATTTGACCACATCAATGGCCACCCCCGGTTTTTCAACATCAGCCACCGCATGAATCGCGTTTTTGAAAAGGTTCGTGAAGGCCTGCTCTAGCAGAATTTTATTGCCCGTAAGTGTGGTTGGCGTGTTTCTTTGAGCAATCGTAAAAGCAATGCCCCCGTTGTCAATCTCACCCCTGACCAGACTTTCGGCCTCTTTGAGCACCTCTGCCAGTTCCAGATCAGCGGTGTCATAAACGCGCCCGCGGGCAAAATAGCGAAATTGCCCGGTGATCGCCTCCATGCGGTCCACCAGCTTGTTCAGATTTGCCGCCGTGGTCGGCGAGGTGATCTCATTGCTCATCTCGGCGGCGGTCAGATGGTTGCGAAAGGCGCTGATGGGCTGGCCAAGCTCATGGGTGACAGAGGCGGCCAGATGCCCCAAAGCGGCTAGCTTGGCGTTGCGGCCAAGCTCGGTTTGCGCTTGTTCTAGCTGCAGGTTGGTTTCTTCTAACGCGCCGCGCTGACGCTCGGATTCCGCAAAGGCCAAGCCGATGCGGCGGGATCTAAGATATGTCGAGAACCCCACGAGCAAAGCCACGATACTGCCGAAAAATCCGGTCGCCAGCAGGGTCCGGCGCAGGATCACGCTGTCATTTTGCAGATAATGCACCGTCCAGCCCCGCCAATCCGACGCGCCAGAGGTCATTAAATAACTGACCCCGTCAACAATCACGCGGTTGTTTTTAGTGCTTTGCCACGGCAGGCGTTTCAGCGGCTCTGTGCCAAACTGACGACTGCCCAAAATTGCGTTGCGCACATTTGGATCAAGCGCGCTGACGGGGCGGTAGAGCCAATCGGGGTTTGAGGCCAACACGACGATTTTGTCTTCGTTGAGGGCCACGACCGTCTCGCTGCTATTTTCCCAAGATTGCTGCAATTCACTGACATCAAGCTTGATCGCAATGACGCCCCTTTGGGTGCCGCGCGACAGGGAAACCGGCTCGGCGACAAAGTAGCCGGGCCGCCCTGAGGTTGCGCCGATGGCAAAGTAATCAGAGCGTTTGCCCTGAAGCGCTTGTTGGAAATAGGGGCGAAACCCGTAGTTTTGGCCCAAAAAACTATGGGGCTCTTCCGCATTGGAGGCGGCAACAACGAGGCCTTTTCCATTCATCAGGTAAACCGCCTCAAGCTTGGCCTCTTGGGCCAGCAACTTCAGGCGGTCATTGGTTTTGGGTTGGGCGGTTTGGGGGTGCACCGCATCGGAAAACCGCGGGTCGCGCGCAAGCACAAAGGGTAGATGCTGGTGCTGGCGCAGGGTTTCATTGAGGGTCCGCAGGTAGAGCGCCACCCGGTTCGAGGCGGCCTGAAACTCGGTGCGTTCAAAATACCCCCGCGCCCCGAAAAACGTCGCGGCGGTGGCCAAAAGAACAGTCACGATCAAGACGGCGAGAATGCTCTTTCGCATTTGACCTGCGCGTTCATTGATCGATTTTCTTGCCATATCCGGTGGTATCCATGGGGCTAAACAGGCGCTTTGCGGGCGGTTTAGTCACATTGCCCCTCAGAGTCGACACTGTCTGCGTTTGGATCAGGCCTGCGGCTCTGTGAAGCCTGCCGCGAGAAAGTAACGCGCGATGCATTTTTGGATGTGGGTCTCAAGGAGGTCTGGGGCGCTTTGGGGGATCGCGCCAAATTCTAGGCCCATGAAGGCTTGCGAGACCAGCGTTTGAGGCAGCGGCGCCGCTGCAAGCGATGACATCATCGCGCTCAAAGCTGTTCCGACCGCCTCGTCGGCCCAATAGTAGCGGATCCTGTCTGAATAGCTAAAAATTTTGAGCCGCTCAATCTCGGCTTCGGTGCCCGAGTAATAGCTGTGCCAATGGCCGGGATTTTGGGCCATGCGCTGCGCAATGATGGCTTTGACGCCGGGGGCGCTTTCGGGGTGTAGTTCGGCTTCGATACTGGCCAAGGCCCAGACGGCCTCGCGAAATCTGAAGGTCAGTTCGGGGCCGACTTTTAGGAAAAAGAACTGCGCGGCGACCAATGCGCTAAGGGCCTCGTTTGACTGATAATCCGTGGAATGGGCCTCAAAGGTCAGACCCGGTTCTTGGATGATCGCCGCAGAGAGGGGGCGGGCCTTTTCTGGCTCGAAGGGGAAGACGGATGTATGGCCGAAATCGACACCGGGCTGGGTGACCACCGAGACGATGCGCCCCCATGCCTCGGTTAACCCGCGCGCGGCAAAAGCATCGCGGTGGGTTTGGATCGTGTCGTGAAACCGCGCCACGGAGGTGACATCAAGCGCGTCCGGCTCATGGGTTTCGCCGCCGGGAATGGGCACTTCGGTGCCTATTATATAGAATAGCTTCGTCGGATCGGGCGCGTGTTGTTCCGCCACGGCGCAAAGATCAGCGGCGCGTTCGGCGATTTGGGCAAAGCTCGGATTTGGCTCGCCGCCGCAGGCCATGCTGGCATCCAGATGGATTTTGGTGAACCCCGCCTCAACATAAAGCCGCACCAGAGTACGCGCTTTATCCATGGCCACCTCTAGGGGCTGATCGCGCCACGGGTTCGGCCCCAAATGATCACCACCAAGGATCAACTGCCCCTGCGGCACCCCCGCCTCGCGCGCCATGCCTTGCAGCCAGCTCATGAAATCTTGCGGGGTCATCCCGGTGTAGCCGCCCTCTTGGTTCACTTGATTGCAGGTCGCTTCAATCACCGTTGGAAAGCCAGTTTTGGCAGCATAGGCCAGCACCGCGCGCAGGACATGTTCATTGGCGGTGCAAAAACAAGGCAGCCCGATCGGGGTGCCAGAGCGGTTTTTTGCAATGAGATCATTGATCATGTGGTGGCCTCTAAAAATGCGGTGATCTGGGCGGGGCTTGAATTGCCCTCCATCGGGCCACGTTTTGTGACCGCAAGTGCGCCTGCGGCGTTGGCGTATCGCCCCGCGTCGTGAAGCGATGCGCCTTGGGACAGCTGCGCGAGAAAGGTGCCGCAAAAGCAATCCCCCGCGCCGGTTGGGTCGATCTCATCCACCTGATGCCCAGCAAAGTCATGCCGCGCGCCGCCCTCACCGATGATCGTCGCGCCGTCATGGCCACGTTTAAGCGCGATCACCTCGGCCTTCATGGACAGCATCTGCTCAATGGCCGCCTCTTCGGATAAATCAGGATAGAGAAACCCAAGATCGCTGGTGCTGGGCAAGAGGCAAAAACTGCGGGCCATCACCTCGGTCATCGCGCCGCGCACGGCGTCATCGCGCATCAATTCGGGCCGCGCGTTTGGATCGCAGGAAATTTTGCCGCCGGCGTCCGAAACCGCCTCGACCATCGCCATGATCTGGGCACGCATTTTGGCGTTTCCCAAGGACGAGGCCGAAACATGCAGCAAAACTGCGCCGGGGCGGTCGGTTTTCGGCAGCTCGAACTGATCGGCGGCGGTATTGCTTAGGTGAAAGATAAAATCGCGGGTGCCGTTCTCGTAGTAAGACACAAAAGCCACCCCGGTGCTAAGGCCCGGCGATATGGTAACGCCATCAATCCCGACACCGTTCCCCCGCAGCCGCTCTAGTACGACGCGCCCGAAGCCATCCTTGCCAACCCCGCCAATCATTTGGGTGGACGCGCCCATACGAGCCGCTTGGTCGAGAAAAATCGCGGGTGCACCGCTGGGGTAGGGGCCGGAATACTCGGCGATCTGCGATAGGGCACAGCCGGTTTTATGAGAGACAAACTCGACCAGTATCTCGCCTATGGTCATAATCGAGCTGATATTTTCCATCTTAAACCCTGCGCCATTGTCTCAAAACTTGGTTTAGACAGAAACTTTACGTGCGTCAAAGTTTGAATGTAATCTTTGCCAAAGCGCTATACATAAACTGGGATAGTAAAAGGCGCAGTGGATCAAAAATGGTGCAGAGCAGCATTGAATTTACTACTGAATTGGTCAGCAATGTTGACGCTAAATTCCACCAAATCCGTGCTAATATTGGTCTTGACTCTGAGAGGTAACTGATTGCATTTTTACGCGTGTAAAAATGGGAGGACAAATTATGTCTAAAAAAAGCACACTGCTGAACACTGTTGTTGGTCTAGGCCTCACAGTTGGCATGGCGTCCGCAGTGGCCGCCGAAGAAATTACGATCGCAACCGTGAACAACGCGGACATGATCACAATGCAAGAGCTTGCTCCCGCTTGGGAAGAGGCGACGGGCAATACCATCAATTGGGTGGTGCTCGAAGAGAACGTCCTGCGCCAGCGCACAACCACAGATATTGCGACAGGTGGCGGCTCTTTCGACATCATGTTCATCGGTGCCTATGAGACGCCGATTTGGGGCGCTAAAGGCTGGCTGACCTCGCTGAATGATTTTGGTGATGACGCTGATTACGATCTGAACGACATTTTCCAACTGGTGCGCAACGGCCTGTCGGCTGACGGCAATCTTTACGCGGTACCGCTCTATTCAGAGACGTCCTTCACCTTCTATCGCACGGACGTGTTTGAGGCTGCTGGCATCGACGTGCCTGAGGGCCAGATCACTTACACAGAATTCGCCGAAATGGCAGCCGCTGCCCATGATCCCGAGAATGGGATGTACGGCACCTGTCAGCGCGGTAAAGCGGGCTGGGGCGAGAACATGGCCTTTGTTGGCACCGTGGCAAACGCCTTTGGTGCGCGTTGGTTCGATGAGGCGTGGAACCCGCAGTTGGATTCCCCCGAATGGAACGCGGCGGTCACTTACTACGTCGATCTGATGCTTGAATCGGGCCCTCCAGGTTCGTCGTCGAACGGTCACAACGAAAACCGTGCGCTGTTTAAAGACGGCAAATGCGCAACTTGGGTTGATGCAACCTCGGCTGCGGGCGATGTGCGCAACCCTGACACATCAAGCGTTGCTGATAAAACGGCCTTCTTCAAAGCGCCAATGCAAGCGACTGACAAAGGCACAGGCTGGTTCTGGTCTTGGGCGCTGGCAATCCCTGCCAGCTCGCAGAAAGTCGACACTGCTAAGAGCTTCCTGAAATGGGCGACCTCGAAAGAGTATTTCGAGACTGTGGGCGAAACCAAAGGCTGGGTTGCGGTGCCATCAGGCACACGTCAGTCCGTTGAGCAAGATGCACGCCGTGTAGCGGCTGCGCCTTTTGCCCCATCGGTTGTGGATGCGATCTTGTCGGTTGATCCGGCGGATGCCACGCTTTTGCCAACGCCCTACACAGGCGTTCAGTTTGTTGCCATCGAAGAGTTCCAAGGCATTGGGAACTACGTCGGTCAGCAGGTTGCAGCGGCTCTGGCTGGCAATCAGTCGGTCGAAGAGGCCTTGGCCAACAGCCAGACCTTCGCGGTTCGTGAAATGACCAAAGCCGGTTACATCAACAAATAATCGCCTATCAAAACGG
>CAYLLD010000076.1:0-11877 GCA_964384315.1 uncultured Rhodobacterales bacterium
GGCTTCTTGATGCGCCAGGGCTACTATTCCGCTGTGCCTGAAACCTCGAAAAACTTCATGTCCGAGGACGAGTGGGGCTTCTGGTTCGAAGGCAAAGAAGCGCAAGGCGACATCGCCAACCCCTTCGGCGACGTCATGGAAAAAGCTGGCGCTGTGCGCGATGGCGGCTCCTTCTACGACCGTATGGGCCAAGTGGCCTGCTGGAACGCGGTCATGGACGAGAACCAGTACATGGTTCGCAAATGGAACGAGTTCATCGCAGCCTAAGTCACCCGATTGTCGTCGGCCCTCTGTTGGGCCGGCGATCCCTAACATGACCGAGATCACCCCTCCTATGACCGCCACAGCAACACTGCCTCAAAGCGAACGGGCCTCCAAAAAACGGGCCCCAAAAAATCGGGCCCCCAAAAGTCGGGTCTGGCTGGCAAAAACCGATCTATCCGCTTGGCTCTTGGCCTCGCCCCTGATGTTTGTGCTGCTGTTTTTCCTGATCTTGCCGATTATCATGATCGTCATCGTCAGCTTTTGGCGCGCCACCGAATTCTCGATCATCCCCGACTTCGTATTCGAAAACTACGGCTTCCACATCGGCTCGCCGGTCACCTACGACGTCTTTCTCAACACCTTTATGTACGCGGGGATCACGTGGGTATTCACCCTCTTGATCGGCTTTACGGTCGCCTATTTCCTCGCCTTCCAAGTGCGCACGATGAAATGGCAGATCGTCCTTTTCATGCTATGCACCATCCCGTTTTGGACCTCGAACATCATCCGCATGATCTCGTGGATCCCGTTTTTGGGGCGCGGCGGCATCGCCAATTCCACCCTCGCCCAGATGGGCCTGATCGACGAGCCCCTCGACTGGCTGCTTTTCTCTGATTTCGCCGTGATCCTCGCCTTTGTGCATCTCTACACGCTCTTTATGGTCGTGCCGATTTTCAACACCATGATGCGCATCGACCGCTCGCTGATCGAAGCGGCGCGGGACGGCGGGGCAAACGGCCTGCAAATCCTCACCAACGTCATCATCCCCCTGTGCAAACCGGGGATCATGATCGGCACGATTTTCGTGGTCACCCTCGTGATGGGCGATTTCATCACCGTGCGCTTCATGAGCGGCTCTCAATCCGCCAACGTCGGCCGGATCATCCAGAACGACATCGCGCTTTTGCAATACCCCTCGGCCTCGGCCATGGCGGTGGTGCTTTTGGTCACGGTGCTTTTGGTGATTGGCGTGATGCTGCGCTTTGTCGATATCCGAAAGGAGCTGTGAATGGAGCATCGCGGTCTCGCCCACTACCTACTCGCCGGATTTTTCATCCTCTTTTTGGTCTTTCTCTACGGGCCAACCCTCACCATCGCGCTTCTCTCGTTCCAAGGCCCCCAAGGCGGGTTGACCTTCCCCATGAACGGCACCTCGCTGCACTGGTATTTCGACCTCTTCGAGCAACAGGCGGTCGGCGATATCTGGGGCTCGTTCCGCCGCTCATTCGCGCTGGGGCTGATGGTGATGGTCACAACCGTGGTGGTCTCGGTGATGGGCGGGCTGGCGTTTCGCCGCCGCTTTGCCGGATCGACGGTGCTGTTTTACCTGATGATCACCAGCCTCGTGATCCCCTCGATCCTCGTCTCGCTTGGGGTTGGGCTGATCTTTTCCCAAAGCGGTCTCGATGTGCATTGGGCCACCTCGGGCTTCGGGGCGCAGCTGACATGGACGCTGCCCTTCGGCCTCTTGATCATGTTCGCGGTCTTTAACCGCTTCGACCCCGCTTTCGAAGAGGCCGCCCGCGATCTGGGCGCAACCCGCTGGCAAACCGTGCGCCATGTGGTCCTGCCGATCATCGCGCCCTCGCTCATTGGCGTGGCGCTGTTCGGCTTCACCCTCTCCTACGACGAGTTCGCGCGCACGATCCTGACCGCAGGCTCCTACAACACATTGCCCCTCGAAATTTTCGGCATGACCACCAATGTCACCACCCCCGTGCTCTACGCGCTGGGCACCCTGACCACGGTGTTCTCATTCGTGATGATCGGGGCGTTTTTGCTTGGCGCAACCTTCATGCAACGGCGCCGGCGCAAGCTTGGCTCGGATGCGGGTAAGGGGATGGTATGACGGCAACCCCCTCTCAGATGCGCCCCGAAGAGCTGCCCCTTGTGTTGGGCTGGGCCGCTGATGAGGGTTGGAACCCAGGGCAGGCGGATGCCGCCGCGTTTTTTGCCGCTGACCCGCAGGGGTTCTTTGTCTCGCGCATCGGGGATGATCCGGTGGCCGCGATTAGCGTGGTCAATCACACGGATGATTTCGCGTTTCTGGGGCTTTATCTCTGCCTGCCCCCGTGGCGCGGCAAGGGCATCGGCAAGGCGCTTTGGGACCATGCGATGGGGCACGCTGGCGAGCGCAGCATTGGCCTTGATGGTGTTCCGGAACAACAAGCGAATTATGCCGCATCAGGGTTTGAACCCGCCGAAGAGACCGCGCGGTTTACCGGCATTTTGCCCGATGAGCCGTCAAACCTAGAGCAAGCACGGGCGTCTGATTTGCACTGGATGGCGGCCAAAGAGGCCAAGGCCTGCGGTTACGACAAGGCTAGGTTTCTGGCGGGCTGGTTGGCGGATGATGAGACGCGGCGCACCTATGTGCTTGCGGATCAGCGCGGCTTTGCCACGGTGCGGCGCTGCAAAAGCGGCGCAAAAATCGGGCCGCTGGTCGCCGATGACCCCCAAGGGGCGCAGGACTTGCTGGCAGGCCTAGCTGCAACTTTCCATGGCCCTGTGAGCATCGATCTACCCCGCGCCAACGCGCCCCTTGCAAGCTACGCTGCCGCGCGCGGCATGACCTGCGATTTCAAAACCGCGCGCATGTACCGCGGCCCCGCGCCCACCCCCGGCAACCTAAACCGGGCCGTCGCCACGATGGAGCTGGGATGACCAAGCTGCTGATCATCAATCCCAACGCCACCGCCGCCATGACCGATAGCGTCGTGGCCTCGGCGCGGCAGGTTGCGCCCCGCGCGCAGATCACCGGCTGGACCTCAAAGGACGGCCCGCCCTCGATCCAAGGCCCCAAGGACGGCGCCCTCGCGGTACCGCCGCTTTTGCGTCTGATTGAAGAGGCCGTAAATACTGGCTTTGATGCCATTATCATCGCGTGTTTCGACGACACGGGGCTGGCCGAGGCCAAGGCGATGAGCCCCGTGCCGGTGATTGGTATCGGCGAGGCGTCCTATCACGCGGCCCGGCTCTTGGGACATCTGTTTAGCGTGGTGACGACATTGTCGGTGTCCGTGCCTGTGCTTGAGGCGAATATCACCGCCACAGGCTTTGGCGATATTTGTGGGGGGGTGCGTGCCAGTGAGGTGCCGGTGCTGGAAATTGAGCGCGATCCGCAAGCGGCCTTTAAGGCAATCCGCGCTGAGGCGATCCGCGCTTTGGCCGAAGACGAGGTTAGCGCCATTGTGCTGGGCTGCGCCGGGATGACCGGATTGGCGGATAGCTTGAGCGATCTAGAGGCCGAGATCATCGACGGCGTTGTCGCGGCCACCAAGCTGGCCCTCGCTATGGTTGACGTGAAAGGGGCGGGGTGAATGGACCTGCGCTTTTTTGAAATTTACCGCAATCCCGATTACATCTGGCGGCTGTTTGATGGTCTGACCCTGAGCCTTGCGCTGACGATTGGGGCGGCGATTATCGGGCTGATCCTCGCCACCGGGCTGGCGGTCGCGCGCCACGCCAAGCTGCCCTATCTGGCCCCGATTGCTGCCGCTTATGTTGAGTTCACCCGCAACACACCCCTGATTGTGCAGCTCTTTTTCATCGCCTTTGGCCTGCCGCTGCTGTTGGGCTACCGCTGGCCGTTTTGGGGCCACGCGCTGCTGGCGCTCTCGCTTAATTTCTCGGCCTATTTCGCGGAAATCCTGCGGGCGGGCTTTGCCACTATTTCGCGCGGGCAACACGAAGCGGCGGCGGCGCTTGGCATCTCAAAGCGCGTCACCTTCCTCAAAGTCGTCATGCCCCAAGCCGTCGGTGCGATGTTCCCCGCGTTGGCCTCGCAGTTTATCTTTCTCTACCTCACCACTGGCGTGATTTCCGAGATCGGCGTTGAGGACCTCACCCATGCGGGGGTTTTCATCGACAGCCGCACCTTCCGTTCCTTTGAAGTGTTTTTCACCCTCACCATCCTCTACATCCTCTCGTCCCTTGCGCTGAAAACCCTGCTGGCATTTTTCGAGGCCCGCGCCTTTTCGTGGAAATTTCTGCGATGAAGGACTGGTTCATATCGCTTTTTGGCTTGCCATATGGCGCGGTTGCCTTTCAGCTTTTGGAGGCAACCCAGTTCACCATCTACCTCTCGGCCATAGCCTTTCTGGGCGGCGGGCTGATCGGCGGTCTCATTGCTATCGCGCGCATCGGGCCAAGCAAAACCCTCGCGCGGCTGGCCAATGGCTATATCTGGCTCTTTCAATCAACCCCGCTTTTGATGCTGCTCTTTCTGGCAGGGCTCGGCATCCCGCGGCTCTTTGGCCAAGACGTTGACCCTTGGATCGCCGCCACCGCCTCGTTCACGCTTTATGCCAGCGCCTATCTGGCGGATGTCTGGCGCGGTGCGATCCAGTCGATCCCTGAGGGCCAATGGGATGGTGGCAAAGCGCTAGGCTTTAGCTTTATGCGCATCTTGCGCCTTGTGATCCTGCCCCAAGCCTTTGCTCGTGCGCTGGCCCCCACGGTGGGGTTTCTGGTGCAGATCATCAAAGGCACCTCGCTGGCCTATATTATCGGGTTTCATGATCTGATGGCCGTTGGCCGTCGCTGGGCCAATGCGCCGGTGGATGGGACCGAACCCTTCATCATCTACCCGGCTATGGCGCTGATTTATTTCGCCCTTTGCTTTCCGCTGTCGCGACTGGCCCTGCGCCTTGAACGGCGTATGGGCGCGCGGGGGCAGCATCCGCAAATTTCCACTGCATAACCCCTCAACAGGAGAAAAGACCAATGATGAAACGATTGAACACACTTGTAGCTGCGGCCGTTGGCGCGGTGATGATGGCCGGGCCTGCGCTGGCGGATTTGTCAGAGATTTTGACCGAAGGGACGATCCAAATTGCGATCCCTGAGAATTTCCCGCCCTTTGGCGCTTTGGGTGCCTCGGGCGAGTACGAAGGCTACGACGTCGATGTGGCCAAGCTGATCGCTGCGGATTTGGGCGTTGAACTGGAACTGGTTCCAGTGACGTCTAAGCAGCGCATCCCGTTTTTGGAAACCGACCGCGTTGATCTGGTGATCAGTTCGATGGGTGCAAACCCCGAACGGGCCAAATCGATCTGGTTCTCATCGGCCTATGCGCCATTTTTCTCGGGCGCTTTTGCACCGTCTGAAAAAATGATCTCGTCGCCAGCTGATTTGGCGGGCATGAAGGTTGGTCTAACGGGCGGCACGCTTGAAGATCTTGAGCTGACCGATAGCGCGCCTGAAAGCGCCGAGATCATCCGCTTTGGTGATAACGCGGCGACTTTGGCGGCCTATACATCGGGTCAGGTTGATGTGCTGGTAACCGGCAACACGGTTGCGGCAAAACTTAGCGCCGATTACCCGGATATGTCCCTTGAGACCAAGTTCATCATTAAGGAAAGCCCAGCCTTTATCGGTATCAAAAAGGGTAATGCTGATCTGCTGCAGTGGACCAATGTGTTCATTTTGCACAAGAAACTCGGCGGTGAGCTAAATGGGTTTTCGGAAAAATGGCTGGGCCAGAAACTGCCTGCGCTGCCTACGTTCTAATTCAGCCGAACCTAGGCTTAGGTCTAGGTGAACTTTCTCAAGAGCCGTTGGTCTTTGGGCCTACGGCTCTTGTTTTTGGTGCGCCGACTGCGCCCATTGTGCGCCGTTTCAATCGCCCAGCGTGTGGCGCGTGTGCCGAGGTTTGGGCACCGGACGGGGGCCAAGACGCTGACCGTGCCCCTTGCAGACAGGGTGCGCAAATGCGCGAGGTTGCCAGCCTCGCAAATCGTGCTGGCATATATAAGCGGGGTTTGTGGTCGCACGCTGGGCGCGTTAATCTAAGCGCAACTGCCGCGCACCATTGTGAGAGTTGCCCTTATGAAAATTGACCGTCTGGACCACTTCGTGCTGACCGTGGCCTCGATTGAGGCGAGTTGCGCGTTTTATGCCAAGGTTTTGGGGATGGATGTGGTTGAGTTCGCGGGTGGGCGCAAAGCGCTGAGCTTTGGGGCGCAAAAGATCAATTTGCATCAAAAAGGCGCCGAGTTTGAGCCTAAGGCGCGCCATCCCGGCACGGGTAGCGGCGATTTTTGTCTGATTTCGGCGGAGCCGCTCGATCAGGTGGTGGCGCATTTGAAAACCTACGGCGTCCAGATCGAAGACGGGATTATCGCGCGAACAGGTGCCACTGGGCCGATCCGGTCGCTCTATCTGCGCGATCCGGATGGCAATTTGATCGAGATTTCGGAGTATGTTTGACGGGCTATTCGCAGCTTTTCAAGTAATCCAGGATTTCTTCATGCTTTAGATAATCGGCCCAACCAAGGGCGGTCATCTTGTGATGGATGTCGGGGATGGTCTGATCCGCGCCGCCTTCGATCAAGGCTTTGGCGGTTCCGAGTTCATTGGCCGCCACGGCGGAATGAAGCGGCGTGCAATGGCTGTGACCGCCCGTTGGGTTGTAGCGGTTCGGGTCAGCCCCTGCGGCCAAGAGCATCTGCACCACCTCGGACCGGCCCGTTGTTGCGGCCAAAGCTAGGGCGAGTTGTAACTCATCTGTACTGGCAGCAGCGGCTTGGTCCTGAACCGCCGCGCGTTCATCCAAAGCGGCGGCGGCAGGCAGGTCAAGCGGTGCGCCATTAGCAATCAAAGCGCGGGCAGCGTCAAATTCGCTATGGGCCAGCGCGCTATGCATAGCGGATGCGGGATCAGCGCCGTGTTGGCACAGCAGATTGATCAGCGGCGTTTGAAGCCCCGCCTCGCGGCAGAGCCGCCCAGAGGCCGCGAGCATCACCGTTTCGTTTAACGCCGCTTGGTTTTGCTGTGCCCCTGCCGCCAAGAGGATTTGCGCAATTGCCACGGCATTGATGGGCAAGCGCCCTTGGCGATTGGGGTTTTCTGGCACAAACTCCAAAAGCGTCGGGGTTTGGAAATAATTGCCGCCCTCGAACTGCGCGCGCTCGTGGACCAGCGCCGGATGCTGGGCGAGATGGGCCCTCAGGCGGGTCTCGTCGCCCTCATCTATAAAATCCAGCGCCTGTTTGAACGGGCCATCTGGCAAACGGTCGTTGTGGGATAGCTCTAGCTCTTGGTGGTTTTGCCCCGCGATTGCCGCTTTGAGCCGCGGCCAACTGGCATAGCCATATTCGCGGGCAATCGAAAGCTGCGCATCGCTTAGGCTAAAGGCGCGGCCGGGCATTTGCACGTCGGTGGCATCGCCGTGCTTTGGATGAAATTCACGCACCCGCTGGAACGCCGCCATTTGCCTCGCCCGAAAATCGCGCAATAGGTCTTTGGCTTGATGTTTGAGGTGATCGATATCCGGCGACGCCGGAAGCCGTTTGGTCGGCATGGGAACTCTCCTTTATCGACGGGGTCCTGCATCATGCGTCAAAGGTCGGTTCGTCTGAGCGCTTGTATTATAAAGAGTGGACTTCGGTCCTTTCCGCAGGGTGGCGGCGCCTCTTACGCACACTTCTATATATAGGGGATGTTTTGGGGGGTCAAAAGGGGCTTTCCGGTGCCGATCTATTTTACCGATCTATTTGACGATCTATTAGACTGAGATTTGTGTAAATTTTGTCGTTTTTTGAGCACGTCGAAAAACGCATGTTGTGCCAAATTTAATTAAGCTTTGAGTCAAACCAATTCATACCCTATGACTTCTCTCACGGAATGGAACACAGCGGACCAGCTTAACCCAAGCATCAACTGCCACTCCGGAGCCTTTCGGCGGTTACCCCGCGCATCTGCGCAAAGCCACCGAGTGTAACGAGGCTGTTTAATGAGTTGGGTCCACGTGGACCTGTGATGAGTAAGGGTTAGGAGAAACCAACAACCGAAATTTTTGTCTGTGGTGGCGCATCGCGCGTCTTCAACGACACCCGTTTTTGATCCTGCTTGGCGTGGATGGTCCGCGCACAAGATGGCTTTGCTTTGCTTGCTACACAGGATCTTAATCGCCGCCAAAGTGGTGGCAAAATCTAGTAACGATTGGAAAAGTAACATGACTAAATATGCAAAAAACTACACAGACCACGCAATTGCTGTTTGGGATCTGGCTGACGTAACTTACGCGGGTACACGCTACGACCGTAACCCGTTCCGCGATTCTGCAACTGGTCTTAGCGACCGCTATGTTGCCGGCGCTACATTCACTTTGGGCACTGCTGCTCCTCAGTTGATCCACGTGTCCGACAACGACAACACGTTCAACGATGGCGATACAAGCCAAGTTCTGACGAACACAACAACATTGAACGGCGACACAGAAGCTGCTGGTGAGCGCTTCACACCTGAGTATGCTTACCGCGTACGTCCAGAAGGTGGCACAGCCGCTGACGACATCATCATCTACGCAGCCGAGTTCGGCGGCAACGATGTAAACAGCTTGGCCGCAACTGCGCCGCTTGAAGCTGGTGTCACATACACATTCATCGAAAACGTCACCAACTACCCAACTGTTGCCTATGACCAACTGGTTTCGACCGTTGCTCCGGTTCAAGACGGCGTTGTTGATGGCACAGATGCTGCTGAAGAAATGGGTCTGGGCTACACAGACGAGCAAACAGACATGATCACAACTGGTGATGACGTGATTGTTGCGAACGAAGGCGACGACACTGTTTGTGCCGATGATGGCGACGACGTAATCTACGGCGGCGACACAGAAGTTGGCGGCGAAGTGACCGTTGATCTGATTGACGCGACGTCCTTCATGCAGTGGTTCTACACGGACCTCGTTATCGAAGAGTTCAACCTCGACGGTTTCGTCATCGAAGGTGTTGCTCTGGCTGACATCGAAATCGGTGGCGTTCGTCTTGGCGATCTTGACCTGTCCGGCGCAACAATCGGCGACCTGATCCTCGGCGAAGGCCCATTGGCTGGCCTGATCGACGGCAACATGGACAACATCACATTGAACGGTCTTCCCATCAAAGAAGCCTACTTCGAAGTGAAAAAAGCTCTTGGTGCTTGTGACGACGATGCAGACAAAGACGCTCTGATCGCTCAGTTCTCGGCTCAGATCATGCCTGCTCTGGCTGGTATCAAGCTGAACCTGTCGCAAGACGCAACACCTGCCGTTGTAGACATCGACGACCGCAATGGTTCGTTTGAATACGGTGAGCGCAAACAGAACATCGACAACAATGAGCTGTTCCAAGACGCGACACGTGCGGCACCTGGTGCATCGTTCATCGTACGTCCTGAAGGCGGCACAGAAGCTGACGATGTCACAATCTACCTCTCTGCTTTCGACACAACTGTTGTTGGCTTTGTTTCCGACAAACCACTGGTTCTGACACAGAACTACTGTTTCGTTGGTCTGGGCGACATGCAGCCATCGGTTGACTATGCCGAGCTTGCGAACACTTACTTCGAAGGCCCGCTGACAACTGTTGAAGACGGCACTGACATGAACTCCGGTGACGACCTTCTTAAAGGCGAAGGCGGCAACGACACCATCTACGGCCAAGACGGCAACGACACCATCGAAGGTGGTGAAGGTGCAGATCTGGTTTACGGCGGCGACGATTGCGACGTGATCATGGTATCCAGCCAAGAAGATGGCGCAGGCGATGTTGCTCACGGCGGTGCTGGTGGCAAAGACCACGACATCCTTGACCTGACAGGCGCTGGCGAAGTGACTATCGACGCCACAACTGACAGCGACGGCAACGGCCAAGACGGCACAGTTACTTTCGCTAACGGCACAACAATGACCTTCACCAACATCGAAGAGATCATTCTCGATGCTCCAGTTGTAACTGCAGATGGCTGTGTTGACGGCGCTGATGAAGCTGAAAACATGGTTGTTGGTTACTCGGATGCCCAAGGCGATCTGATCACCGACGGTGACGACCTGATCAAAGGCAACGCAGGCAACGACACTATCCGTGCAGGCCGCGGCGACGACACCCTAGACGGTGGCGACGATCGTGATCTTCTGGTTGGTCAAGCTGGTGACGATGTCATCAACGGCGGCAACGATCGTGACACCATCAACGGTGGTAGCGGTGAAGACGTTATCAATGGCGGCAACGACAATGACTTCCTCAACGGTGGTTTTGGCGCTGACATCATCAACGGTAACGACGACCGCGACATCATCCGCTCTACATCTGCTCTTCAGTCGAATGGCGATGTTGTAGACGGTGGCGCTGGTGGCGTTGACTTCGATACACTCGATCTGCGCGGCGCGGGCACAATCCGCATCGTTGATCAAGTGGCTGACAGCAACGGCAACGGTACAGACGGTACAATCGAGTTCCTGAGTGCAACTGGCGAAGTTGTAAGCACGATGTCTTACGCTGAAATCGAGCGCATCCGTGCCGATGAGATCGTAACCGAAGAGCCAGTTAACCCAAGCAACGGTTGTGTTGACGGTGCTGAAACTTCCGAGAACATGGTTGTTGGTTACTCTGACACCCAAGGCGATCTGATCACCAACGGCGACGATGTGATCAAAGGCAATGCAGGCGACGACACGATCCGTGCTGGCGCTGGCGACGACACTGTTGACGGTGGCGACGATTGCGATCTCTTGGTTGGTCAAGCTGGCGACGATGTCATCAACGGTGGCGGTCATCGTGACACCATCAACGGTGGTAGCGGTGAAGACACGCTCAATGGCGGCGAAGGCAATGACTTCCTGAACGGAAGCCACGGCGCAGACGTCATCAACGGTGGCGACGATCGTGACACCATCCGTGCAACAACTGCTGCTCAAGCGAATGGCGATGTTGTAGACGGTGGCGCTGGCGGCCGTGACTTGGACACGCTCGATCTGCGTGGTGCTGGTCTGGTTCGTTTGGTTGATCAGAAGATTGACAGCGACGGTAACGGTTTCGATGGGTCCATCGAGTTCGTTTCGGCAACTGGTGCGGTAACGGCGACTATGGCCTACACCAACATCGAGCGGTTCCGCTTCGACGGTGAGTACGTAGAGCCAGCCACAACACTTGGCCGGGTCACATTCGAAGTTGTTGACGATTTCCAGAACCCAACTGCTCTGGGCGACGACAACCGCGACGACGCTTACGCGCTCAAGCTGCTGACGGCTCCTACAGATGTTCTGACCGGTTTCTCGACCGACATGGCTTACTGTCTGGCTGTTCGTGCGCCGCTTGATACGGATGCTGCTTTCGATGAGATCAACATCCTCAACGGTGAGTTGCTCTTGGCCACAACCGAAAATGCTGAACTCGTACGGGATCAAAGTGCAAATGAGCCACTGAACATCCTCTCCGGTGTTGGTGTGAACGGTGAAGCTGCAGTTGAGAACATGGATCTGATCAACTGGATCCTGAACCAAGACTGGGCTGAGACTTACAACGGTGACGGTGCAGGCGAAGCTTACACAGACACCGAAGTTCAGTACGCAATCTGGGCTCTGACCAACGGCAACGACGCTGAAACGACCACAGACGCAGCAACTTGGGCCAACGCTCGTGAAATCGCTGATCTGGCTGCCGACAATGGCGAAGGTTACACAGGCGGTGAGTATGTTGGTGTGATCGTTGAGCCAACAGACAATGGTGACCTTGCGGGTATCAACACCCAGCCGTTCATCATCGCGGTTGACGCGGACTTCCTTGCCTAAGCGCAATTAAGTCTCAAGGCTAAGCTGAACGGGCGCGGAGAAATCTGCGCCCGTTTTTT
>CAYLLD010000076.1:11977-13341 GCA_964384315.1 uncultured Rhodobacterales bacterium
TACCAAAGCTTAGGGGAAGAAAATGTCTGAAACTGATTTAGCTGCTCTGCAGGAGAGCATAAATTGGGCCACTACCGTCAATATGGAAGTCTTCTATTGGTGGTGTACCGCGCTCATGTTCATTATCCACGCAGGATTTTTGGGCTACGAGATGGGGGCCTCGCGTAAAAAGAATGTTCTGGCCTCGGGGATGAAAAACATCCTTGCCTTTGCATTCGTCATTCCAACGTTTTTCTTTGCGGGTTGGTGGATCTACCTCGCATCACCGGCCGGTTTGCCGGACTTCACTGCCGAAACCGGCGGCGCACCATGGTCCCCGAATATGGGTCCGAACCTTGCGGATAATGCCAGCGGCATTTTCTGGGCGGCCTTCACACTCTTTGCCGCTACGACGGCCTCGATCTTTTCGGGCGCGGTCATTGAGCGGATCAAAATGTCCGGCTTCATCATCCTCGCGATCCTGCTTGGGTCATTCGTCTGGATCTTGGGCGCCTCATGGGCATGGCACGGCGATGGCTGGCTCTTGACCAAATTCGGCTGGCACGACTTTGGCGCGGCGGGCTGCGTTCACATGATTGCGGCCTTCTTTGCGCTGGGCGTCTTGATCAATCTTGGGCCACGGATCGGCAAATTCAACGCCGATGGCACCGCCAATGAGATCGCACCGCACAACATCCCAATGGCCGTCTTCGGTCTGATGGTTCTGATCGTCGGCTTCTTCGGCTTTCTGGGCGGCTGTATTATCTACAACGGCACCGGCCAATGGACCACAATCTTTGGCAACCCAACCACGCTCTCGGCGATCGCCTTTAACACGCTCATGTGTTTCTCGGGCGGGATCATCGGCGGCTGGCTTGTGGGCCGCGACCCCTTCTGGATGATGTCTGGCGCACTTGCCGGTATCTTCGCGGCGGCACCTGGTCTTGATCTCTACTGGCCCCCCCTCGCGTTCCTATTGGGTATCTGCGGCGGTATCATTGCACCGGTTGGTGCAAAATGGCTCGAGCGTACCTTCAAGATCGACGATGCGGTTGGTGCGGTTTCTGTCCACGGCTTTGCTGGGTGTTTCGGGGTTCTGGCCCTTGGTATCTTTGCATCGGGCTATCCGAACGGCGACTACCCTGACACCAACTTCATGGGTCAGCTCATCGGCGCGATTTCCATGGGTCTTTTGGGCTTCATTCCAGGCTATGTGGCCTCGTTCATCCTGAAAATGGTGGGCTTGCTGCGGATCCCAGAAGAGGTCGAAATCCTCGGTATGGATATCGCTGAGGTGCCAATCTCGGCTTACCCCGAAGGTATGGAAACCAGCGGAACTTACGCCGCGACCCCAGCCGAATAATCTGACAATCGACAATCAACAG
>CAYLLD010000077.1:0-13082 GCA_964384315.1 uncultured Rhodobacterales bacterium
TCGGCTCAAACACTCATGCAGATGTATTTCATTTCCGTATAGTCATCCATCCCGTGATGCGCGCCCTCGCGGCCCAGTCCGGATTGCTTGACCCCGCCAAAGGGCGCCACCTCGGTCGAGATCAGCCCAGTGTTCACCCCGACCATCCCGTATTCCAGCGCCTCGGCGACGCGGTAAACGCGGCTCAGATCGCGGGCGTAAAAATAACTCGCCAGCCCGAAAATCGTGTCATTGGCCTGCGCGATCACATCCGCCTCATCGTCGAATTTGAACAGGGGGGCGACGGGGCCAAAGGTCTCGTCATGGCTGACCATCATATCCTTGGTCACGCCGGTCAGGATTGTCGGCTCAAAGAAGGTGCCGCCCAGCGCGTGCCGCTTGCCCCCCGTGACAACCGCCGCGCCTTTTTGCGTGGCATCGGCGATATGCGCCTCGACCTTATCCACCGCCGCTTGGCTGATCAGTGGGCCGGTCCCAATACCGCTTTGAAGCCCGTCACCAATGGTCATCGCGCCCACCGCAGCGGCCAGTTTCTGCGCAAACTCGTCGTAGACACCGGCCTGCACGTAGATGCGATTAGCGCAGACGCAGGTCTGGCCGTTGTTGCGGTATTTCGAGATCATTGCCCCCTCTACGGCCTTGTCGATATCCGCGTCGTCAAAGACGATGAAGGGCGCGTTACCGCCCAGCTCCATCGAGACTTTCAGGACTTGATCGGCGGCTTGGCGCAAGAGGATGCGGCCCACTTCGGTCGAGCCGGTGAAGGTGATTTTGCGGATTTTGGGGTTTGAACACAGCTCTTTGCCGACCTCAGCGGCCTTGCGCGAGGGCACCACGGAAAAGACGCCTGCGGGGATGCCAGCCCGTTCGGCCAGCACCGCCATGGCCAGCGCCGAGAGCGGGGTTTCCGTGGCGGGGCGCGCGACCATGGCGCAGCCTGCGGCCAGCGCGGGGGCGACTTTGCGCGCGATCATGGCGTTGGGGAAATTCCACGGGGTGATTGAGGCCACGACGCCCACGGGCTGTTTGATCACGGTGATGCGTTTGTCCGGTTGGTGGCCGGGAATAGTCTCGCCGTAGATGCGTTTGGCCTCTTCGGCGAACCACTCGATAAAGCTGGCCCCATAGAGGATTTCGCCCTTGGCCTCGGCCAGCGGCTTGCCCATTTCGGCGGTGAGGATCGTGCCCAGATCATCGGCGTTTTCCACCATCAACTCGTACCAGCGCCGCAAAATCGCCGCGCGCTCTTTGCCGGTTTTGGCCGCCCAAGGTTTCTGGGCCTCATAGGCCGCATCGATGGCGCGGCGCACATCCGCCACGCTCAGATCCGCCACCTGCGCGATCACATCCCCGCGCGCCGGATTGTCCACCGCAAAGCTGGCCTTAGCCGCGCCCATGGTCCACTCACCGGCCACATAGGCTTTGCCGGTCAAAAGCGTGGGGTCAGACAAAAGCGAGGAAAGATCGGTGGCGTCGAGCATCTTTGGGATCCTTGGTTTCGGTTGTGATCGCTGCCAATCGTTGCATGCCAAGCGCTATGCTCGCAAGGCCCCTGAAGGTCTATAGCGCGCGCTGGTCTTGCCAATTTGTGAATGTGGTTTTGCTCGCGCCCAGAGCGCCAGATTTCCTTTAGCCTTGATAGGGCCGCAGGACTTCATTTTCTTCGGTTCTGCGAAACAAAACAATGGAGTTTTGCGAATGCCGGGGGTCGTAGGCAAAGCCGTTTTTGGCCAGTGCTGCAAAAACCTCGCCCACGCCTTTGAGCCCGGTGATGTGGTCGTGCAGCTCAAGATAGACCCGGTCAACACCTCCAAAATCAACGTCGGCAAACAGAAAACTCTCGGCCCCCTCAACATCGCAAACAATCATGGTAATGGCTTGTTCGCGGATCAGGGCATTCAGGCTCTGGGTTGGCACATCGATGCTGTTGATGTAGGGATTTGGCCCCGCCGCCAGAGACCCCATCCAGAAATCTTGGCGCACGTAAAACGTGGCGTGGGTCTCTTCGCTATTGGTCAAAACTGCGTTGCGCCGCTCGACTTTGGTGACGTCATTTGCCGCATGGACCTCCGCCATAAAGGGCATCAAATGCGGGTTGGCCTCTACAGCGATAACACGCTCTACCTCGTCGTGGCGGGCCAGAAGCGTTGAGATAAAGCCAATCCCTGCGCCGATCTCAAGCACCCGGTCTTTGGGGCGGATGATGTCAGGCAGACCCGCAGCCTCTTCGGCCTCAAAGCGCCCTGAGAGGATCGCGTCGCGAATAACAGGGGTGATGACATGGGGCGCATCGGGGATGGCGACGCCGTGAGAATTGAGATGGGTCATTGGCTGTCCGTGGGTATGAATCACGGATTTGATACACTATAAACGAGTGTATTTCTAGTAATAATAAACCTTAGGTTGTATTTTGCGGCTAATGTTGCCTTTGGCTTAAACCTGGTGCCGCCTTAGCGCGGGCTGCGTTTGGCCAAAATCCGCTGCAGCGTTCGCCGGTGCATATTCAGCCGCCGGGCGGTTTCAGACACGTTGCGATCGCATAGCTCATAGACACGTTGGATATGTTCCCACCGCACCCGATCCGCCGACATCGGGTTCTCTGGGGGCGGCGGTTTTTGCTCATCCTGCACCAAAAGTGCTTGGGTGATGTCATTGGCATCCGCAGGCTTCGACATATAATCCGTCGCGCCCATTTTCACCGCAGCCACCGCCGTGGCAATCGCGCCGTAACCAGTTAGCACCACGATCCGCGCCTCCGGGCGTTTCGCGCGCAAGGCTTCGACCACATCGAGCCCATTGCCATCCTCAAGCCGCAAATCGACCACCGCATAGCCGGGCGGTTGCGCGGCCACGATGGATTTGCCTTGGGCGACGGTTTCCGCGAGCACCGGCTCAAAGCCGCGTTTCGCCATGGCTTTTTCGAGCCGCCGCAAAAACGGTTGATCGTCGTCAAGCAAAAGCAGACTTTTATCTGCCCCGATTTTTTCACTGATTGTCATATCCACCCGCGCAAGCCCTATTAGTTGTTATAACCCTTGGCCGCTAAGGTGCGAGATTAGCGCAAAGGGCCAACCAAGGTCAAATCTGCTCGGTTGATTTATCTAGCTCATTCGATCCAAAAAGCACGATAGGCTTTGCGCCAATTCGTCCGCCTCTTGCGAGCGGCGAAAAATCTCGATGACTTTGCCGTTGGTGCCCACCAGATAGGTAAAGGCGCTATGATCCACCAAATAGTCTTCGCTATCGTCATTCATGGCATAATAGACGCGGTATGCTTTGGCTGCGCGCGCCACCTCTTGGGGGGTGCCGGTGAGGCCAAGCATGTTATCGTCGAAAAACGAGGTGTATTCGGTCAATACTTCAGGGGTATCGCGGGCCGGATCGACGCTGATGAACACATGGCCCAGATTATGCCCAGCCTCGGTTAGTTGGCCCACCACATCTGCATTGCGGGCGCTGTCAATTGGGCAAACATCGGGGCAGTAGGTATATCCGAAGTACACCAAACTCGGCTTGGTAAAGACATCCGCTTCGCTCACCCGCCTTTGGGTTTCATCAATCAGCGAAAATGGCCCGCCCAAGGCCTCGGCTCCGCCCGCAATGCGCGTGGAGCGACACATCGCGAATTCATCATCGCCGCCGGGTGCCGACACGATCAGGGCGGCGGTGACCAAAAGCAGGGCTGCAAGCGCAAATAGGGCGGCAAAAGCGTAACGCATGGGGCTCTCCTGAGCGGTTTGATTGACGGACAATGCATGCTAGCTAAAACGTAGGGCGTCGAGGGCCAAGGGCCAATTCGTGACGTATCGCAGTTGTGAAGGCAGGTGGCCAGATGAGCGGACCGGAAAATACTGGTGAAGGCATGCCAGGTGGTGGGGGCCTAAGGGCTAAAACGCCGAAACCGGGGGCGACGCTTGCTGATAATCTGACAAACCCGGTGCGTGCGGATTGGATCCGGTTGCGCACGCTGATTGTGCTGCGCTGGCTGGCGGTGGCGGGGCAAACCCTTGCGGTTTTAGTAGCCGAAGGCTGGCTTGGTCTGACCCTACCTTTGGTGCCAGTCATGGCGGCTATTTTGGCCTCTGCGGCCTTTAATCTGATCACTATGCTGCGAAATCCGCCCACCCGCCGGCTGCGCGAGGGCACGGCGCTCATTGCGCTGCTCTTTGACTTGGCCCAGCTTGCGTTTTTACTCTATCTCACCGGCGGGCTTGGCAACCCGTTTTGCTTTTTGCTGCTGGCCCCGATCACAATTTCAGCCACGGCTCTGTCCTTGCGCTCGGCCTTGGGCATGGGGACGGTTACAGGCCTATGCGTTATCGCACTAACGGTGTTCCACATTCCCCTCACAACGAATGTGGGCGCCGAGATTGCGCCGCCGCCGATCCTGCTTGTTGGCACAGCGGTCTCGCTGCTGGTGGGCTGTGCTTTTATTGGCGCTTATGCACGGCGCGTGACCACTGAGATTTATATGATGAGCGAGGGATTGAACGCGACCCGCATGGCGCTTGAGCGCGAGCAAAAGCTCACGGATATCGGTGGGATCGTCGCGGCGGCGGCTCATGAGCTGGGCACGCCGCTGGCGACGATCAAACTGGCCAGTGGTGAGTTGGCCGAAGAATTGGCCGAGCGTCCTGATCTGCTCGAAGATGTGGGTCTGATCCGCTCTCAAGCTGATCGTTGTCGCGACATACTTAATAATATGGGCCGTATGGGCCGCGACGATGCGCATTTGCAAGTCGCCCCGGTTTCTGCTGTGGTCCAAGAGGCTGCCGCGCCGCATATGGAGCGGGGCCGCAAAATCGAGATCACCGCCAAAGAGCAGCCAGTGCTGCAAGTGCCCGATCAACCCCAAATCGCGCGCCAACCCGAGGTCATTCATGGCCTACGCAACCTCGTGCAAAACGCTGTCGATTTTGCGCGCAACAATGTTTGGATCGACGTTGATTGGAACGAGGAAAGCCTCGAAGTCACGATCGAGGATGACGGGCAGGGGTTTGCCATTGATACGCTGATGCGTTTTGGTGATCCATTCCTGCGTGAGGGGCAGCGACGGGGGCGGCGGCGCAAACAGCGGCCCGAATATGAGGGCATGGGGCTGGGCTTGTTCATCGCCAAAACCCTGCTTGAACGCTCGGGGGCGCAGCTTCGGGTTGAAAATGTGCAATCTGATCTGGGCAGGCGCGGCGGCACCGCTGAAATTTTGGGCGCGCGGGTGTTGGTGACTTGGCCGATTGATGTGCTTGAGGTGCCTGAAACGGTCGCGCGGCGGCCTTTGGGACAAAACCGACTCAATTATACTTAATCTTTAATTAACAAACCGCATTCTAATGTGACGCGTCTATGTTTGAAGGCTGCTCTGCGTCATGACTGGGATTGCTGCTACTCTGGAAAACCCTGCCCTGTGGATTTCACTGGGGGCTTGCGCTGTTGGTGCTGCGGGATGGATTTTTGCGCGGCGCTGGCTGACCCGTAATGAAAAGATGCCGCGCGAACAGGTCCCCGCGCTGGTCTCTGAGGCTATTGGCCCTGCCTTCGTTTGGCGCAACGGCAAATATTGCGGTGGCAATCATATGGCTGGCGACCATCTTGAGGCGCTGCCCGATACCCCTCGCGATTTGGTTCAAAGCGGCAAAAACAAAAGCGGCAGCGATGCGGTTGCTGCGCGTCTGGCCCAAGGTGATCGGGCGCTTTTGGATAAGATCGAAGCGCTAGTGAACCAAGGCACCAGTTTTATAGCGCAATCTAAAAGCATCGTCGGCACCGCGCTTTTTGTGGGGCGCGCCGCTGGCAGTTACGCGGTTGTGATGCCCATCCCCTTGGCCCCGCGCCAAAGCGAAACCATCGCCAGCGCGCAGGCTTTGCAGGCCAAGGTCATTGTTGATGCGCTCAGCGCCCAAACCACGCTGCCCCTTGCGGTCAATGCGGGGGATTTGGCTTGGGAAACACCTGCATTCACGGCGCTGGACCAGGCAGACGCCTCTACAGAAATTCGCGATGCCTCAAGTGCCTCAGCATCAATTCGCTACGGCGTTGATGTTGCGCCCCAGCGCGAAGCCGAGGCCAAGCTGCAGCAATTCATCGGCACTTTGTCCCAGATTTTTGCCCAATTACCCACGGGCCTCGCGATTTTCGACGCGCAAGATCAGCTCACCTCTTTTAATCCGTCCTTCACCGATATGATGTCTCTCGACGTGGTCTGGCTTGCTGGGCGTCCGGGGCTGCGCGAGGTTTTCGCCGCTTTGCGCGATCAAAAAATTGCCCCTGCGCAAAAGTCGGTCATGGAATGGCGCCGCGCGCTCAAGACGCTGATCGCTCAGGCCCGCGATGGGCGGCACACGCACCATTGGCTATCGGGTGACGGGCGCAACATCCGTGTCACTGGCCAGCCCCATCCCAACGGCGCGGTCGCATTTTTATTCGAGGATTTGACCACCCACGTCCAGCTAGAGCGCAAATATCGCGGGCAAATTGATGGGCTAAGAGCGGTTCTTGCCCAGCTTAGCATCGCCTGCGCAATTTTTGATCCTGCCGGGCGCATCACCCAAGCGAATACGGCGTTTCACAAGCTTTGGCCGATGCCCCAAGGGGAAAACCGTGCCATTTCAACTTTGGAAGACTTGATAAAAATCGGCCACAAGACCACTGCGCCATGGAACAAGCTGCGCGAGTTTGTCACGGGCGGGGCTGCCCGTGCAAATGTTCAGCTGGACATGACAATTGCAGGTGAGGGTGCCTTTCAGATGGGGCTTGCGGCTTTGCCCGATGGCGGCACGCTTTTGACATTTGATCAGATCGTCGCAAAGCCAAGCGAAGCGCGCGCGCCAAAGGCCCAGACCACATCATGCGCTGTGCCCATTGAATGGCCCGACCCGATCCCCAACCCATCTATGTGTGAAGCCATTCGGGTGCTTGCCCATGCCCTAGGCGGTGCAGATGCGCCTGAACCTTTGCGTGCGGTGCGTGTTGATGTGCAAAGCGGCGGCTTTGATTTATGCGCCGCGCCCCAGTTGCCCAGCTCGTTTGCGCGCGATGATAGCATGGCCTTTCGCGTCTTTGCTCGTGTGGCTGCCTCGCATGGGTTCGAAGCCCATCTTATAGGTGAGCGTATCGCCTTGCGTGAGCCACAAGCCCAGACCCTCAGCGCCACGGGTTAGGCCGCCTCAACAATTCCAGACTTGTAACCAGATCATTTAGACGCCAATTGGACGCCGCAACAGATGCGCGGGTGCCATTTGGAACGTCAGTTCTTAAGTTCAAATCAAGCCGAAACCCAAGGTTTGGCTCGGGCGCTGAGCGCCGGACTTGGCATGGGTGATGCGCTTTTGCTTGATGGCCCTGTGGGCGCGGGCAAAAGCGTCATTGCCCGTGAAATCATTAGACACCGGCTAGAAGAGTACGGCGCGATCGAGGATATTCCCTCGCCCAGCTATACTTTGGTGCAATGCTACACAGCCGGGGCCTTGGACATCTGGCACACGGATCTTTACCGACTAAGCTCGACCGATGAGCTTTACGAGCTTGGCCTTGACGAAGCCTTCGAGACAGCACTTGTTTTGGTAGAATGGGCGGGCCGCTTGAGCGCATTGAAACCCGCGCGGCACTTGCAGGTCACACTGGAAATTGATGCCGACCCCGAGGCGAGGCGCATCAATATCCAAGGGGTTGGCGGAGGCTGGGCATGGCTCAACACCCTGACGATCTGAGCCGCGCGCCGGATGCCGCCGCATTTTTGAAACCGCATCGCTATGCCGCGCATGACTTTGTGCCATTGGCGCAAGACGTCTCAACCCGCCGCTATCACCGCGCACCAGATCGCGGCGTGTTATTGATGCAGGCTGACGCGCAATCTCACACGCTTTTTGCTGCTATCTCGAATATGACCCGCTGGCTTTCAGACCTGCAGCTTTCGGTGCCGCGCATTTTGGATGCCGATCCGAAAACTGGCCTCATGCTGATCGAGGACTTTGGCGATGATCTTTACGCGGATGTCATTGCCAGCACCCCGGCCCGAGAGTCTGCGCTTTATGAGGCCGCCGTTGAGGTTCTTGCCCGTATTCACAGCGCTGCGCCGCCCGCTCTGCCGTCATACGACCGGGCATTTATAGCGCAAGAGTTAGAGATCGCTTTTGACTTTTATGCCCCCCTTGCGGCTGATGGGCGCGCGGCATTTCTCGGCGCATTTGACGAGGCGCTAGAGGCCTGTGGTCCGCTAGAAAGCGTAACGGTTTTGCGAGATTTTCATGCGCAAAACCTGTTTTGGTTGCCGGACCGCGCTGGGCTGTCGCGGGTCGGGTTGATTGACTTTCAGGATGCGAGATTGGGCCACCCAGCCTATGATTTTGTTTCGTTCGTGACCGATGCGCGCCGCGATGTCTCTGCAGAGCTGCGCCGCCCTTTGGCTCGAAAATTAGCGCAGGCTTGCGGCTATGAAATTGACGCTTTTGAGCAAGCCGCCGCCCTGTTCAGCGCCCAGCGCAACCTCAAGATCCTTGGAATATTTGCGCGCCTCGCCATCACCCGCAATCGCACAAGCCATCTGCCGCTGTGCGGGCGGGTTTGGGGGCACCTCCAAGACGATCTAGGCCACCCCGCACTTGCCGAGATTGCGCGGCTCGTTGCGCAACACATTCCCGCGCCCGATGCTAGACAGTTGGCCGCGATCAAAGGTAAAGCTGGCTGATGAGCTTGCCTTGTATGATTTTTGCCGCCGGTTTTGGCCGCCGCATGGGCGCGCTCACCCAGAGCACCCCGAAACCTTTGTTGCGCATTGGCGATGAGACCCTGCTCGATCATGCGATTTCCAAAGCGCGCGCGGCTGGCTGTCCGTTGATCGGTGTGAATACACATTACCTTGCGGCGCAAATCGCGGCCCATCTGCAAAAGCATCATCCAGATGTGATCGTCAGCCATGAGCCAAACATCATCCGAGATACTGGCGGCGGTTTGGCGCAGGCCCTGCCGATGATGGGCGCGCCGGGGGTGGTGATGACAATGAACGCGGATATTTTTTGGGGCGCAGCCAATCCGCTTCAAGCGCTTTTATCCGGCTGGAACCCCGCGCAAATGGATGCGCTCCTGCTCGCAGGGGAAAGCACGAAACTTGGCCGGTCTAGCGCTGATTTCACCATGGCCGAGGATGGGCAATTGGCCCGCGCAGGGGGCGGCTCTGCGGGTTACACCTATCTAAGCGCGCAAATTATGGCCACGCCGCGGGTTCTTGCCCAGTCTAGGGATGTGTTTTCACTCAATGTTGTTTGGGATGAAATGGGCGCAAGCGCGCGGCTTTTTGGGCTGCCTTATGACGGTCCGTGGGTTGATGTTGGCACCCGTAGCCAGTTCGAAGCTGCCTGCGCCTCGATCAAGGACGCCCCGGTGTGACAGGGCTGTTTGGCATCGATCCGGGCGTGGATTTCGCCCCCGCTTTGCGGGCGGGCCTGTTGCAGCGGGTTGGGGATGACCCTGCGCAACTGGCGCGCAGTCGCATCTTTACCAACACCCGCCGCGCCGCACGCCGGATCATCGAAGATTTTCGCACCATGGCTGCGGTTGCCCTGCCGCAAATCACCGTGCTTGGGGATATCGGCGCAGACCCCGGCTTGCCGCGCGGGGCTCCGCCGCCCAAGCCCTTTGAGCGCGAATTTCAGGTCATGCATTTGGTCAAACAACTCTTGGCCACGCGCCCCGAGTTGGCCCCGCAATCAGCCGCTTATGGCTTGGCCCGCTCCCTGTGCGATTTGATGGATGAATTCGCCGCTGATGAGATTTCATTCGAGGCGCTTGCTGATATTGGCGCCGCAGAATTCTCTGAGCATTGGCAGTTATCGCTGGCGTTCTTGGATATCGTCAAAGCTTTTTGGGCCCAGCACGAGACCCTCGCGATTGGCGGCGGCGAGGCCCGCGCAAAGGCGGCGATTGCCCGTCTCGATGCGCAGTGGCAGGCAAATCCCCCCAGTGCGCCGATTATTTTTGCCGGGTCAACTGGATCACGAAGCGCCTCGCGTGCGCTTATGAAGGCGGTTATGGCCACGCCGCGGGGCGCGGTTGTTTTGCCCGGATTTGATCGGCATTTGAGCCCCGAGGTTTGGCAAGTTTTGGCCGCAGATAACGCCCCCGGCGATCATCCGCAGGCGGTGTTTGCCAGGCTTTTTAACGCGCTTGGCACCGACCAGTCTGTAATCCGACCATGGTGTGATACCGCCCCCATCCAGTCCGCGCGGGGCGCCTTAGTCTCGCTTGCGCTGCGCCCCGCCCCGGTGACGGACGGTTGGATCAAAGCGCGCGATGAGGTAGCGGAAAACGCCGGGCAGGCCATGGAAAAGCTGGCGATTGTTGAGGCCGCAAACCCGCGTGAAGAGGCGCAGGCCATTGCGCTTGAGTTACGCCGCGCGCTTGAGGATGGCGGACGGGCCGCGCTGATCACACCCGATGCCAATTTGGCGCGCCGGGTAAGCGCCTTGATGCGCCGCTGGAATATCCGCGCCGATGACAGTGCTGGGGCGCCTTTGTCGCTGACGCCTGTGGCCTTGTTTTGGCAAGAGATAGCTAGTTTTGCCCTAAAGGGCCGGATCACCGATTTCGTGTCCTTTCTCAAGCATCCCTTATGCGCCAGCGGTGGCGAGCGGGGTACGCATTTGCGGATGGTGCGCCATCTCGATGCAACCTGTCTTCGCGAGGGGGGGGCAAGTTACAATCCGGCGCGCTTTGCTAAATGGGGCGCGGCCCAGCCCGAGCGGGCAGGGTGGCTTTCGGCCCTTGACCAGGCTTTGACGGGGTTGCCCGACCCCACGCAGCCACTGCCATTCAAAGCACATATCGCGGCTTTGGGCCGTGTAATGGAGGCATTGGCCACGCTTTTGGGCGGTGACACAGCCGAGCTGACACGCAAGCCCGCGGATCAGGCTTTTGCCAAGCTGCTAAGCGATCTAACGGCCGCCGCCGATGACGCCCTTGCCCTGCCGCTTGTCGATGTGCTGGGGATCGTCGCCGCCGAGGCCGCGCGCGCCCGGGCCCGCGATGAGGAATACCGCCCCGATGCGCGGGTGGTGATTTGGGGCCAACTTGAGGCGCGGGTGCAAGGGGCCGATACCACGATTTTGGCGGGTCTAAATGAAGGTATCTGGCCCGCCGCTGTGCCTGCGGATCACTGGCTCAATCGGCAAATGCGCGCCAAATTGGGGCTGGCCCTGCCCGAGTATCGCATCGGGCTGGCAGCGCATGATTTTCAAATCGCCATGGGCAACGATCGGGTTGTTTTGTCCCGAACCAAACATGATGGCGCGGCCCCGACCGTGGCGGCGCGTTGGGTCTTGCGGCTGCAAAACCTGCTCGAAGGCTCTGGCGATGCGGGCAAAACCGCTTGGGCGCAGGCCCGTGCGCGCGGCGATCAAACCCTCAAGATTGCAAGGCGTATTGACCGCCGTCAAAGCGCGCCGCCCCAGCCGCGCCCCTGTCCTGCGCCGCCGGTTCACGTCCGGCCGCGCCAAATCTCGGTGAGCGATGTCGAGCGGCACGACCGCGATCCTTACGCGATTTACGCGCGGCGCATTCTCAACCTGAAACCCTTGGATATTTTGGGCCGCCCGCCGAATTTCATGGACCGTGGCATAGCCGCCCATGAGGTGATGGAGGCCTTCATCCGCGCTGATCTTGCGGGGACGCAAACGGACCGCGAGGCGACCTTGCGCCGGGTGGGCGATGAGGTCTTGCGCGATTTGGTGCCTTGGGCCGCGACCCGCGCGCTTTGGCACGCGCGGCTGATGCGCTTTGCGCCGGAGCTGATCGCTAGGGAAGCGCGGCGGCGCGAAACCGGCCAGCCCCGCGCGGATTGGCTAGAAGTCACCGGCAATCGGAGTTTCACAATCGCGGGCAGTCCTTTGCAGATCACCACGCGCGCGGACCGGATTGATGAGGTCGCGGGCGGCGGCGCGGCGATTTACGATTATAAATTCTCTGCCCCCAAAGATCGTCTGAAATATAACGTCATGCAGCTGATGCTAGAGGCGCAGATCATGGAGGCGGGCGGTTTTGCCAAAGTTGGCCAGCGGTTTGCGCAGCGGGCCGAGCTGATCATTCTTGGCAAGCCGTCCGAGGATCACGAGGTGGATGATCTGGTCAACAAAATCACTGAGCATCACGGGTGGTTCGTCGCGCTGATGGAGGACTATCTGAGCGGCAAAAAGCACTATCCGCCTCGGCTCAAAGAGCGCGAGCAAAAGAGGCGCGGCGATTACGATCATTTGGCCCGTTTTGGCGAGTGGCGCGATGGCGATCCGCTGGTGCCGCAGGTGTTTCCATGACCAAACCAGACCCCGCCCTAGAGCAAGCCGTCGCGCGGCAAAACGACGCCTCGACCCCCTTTGTCTCGTCATGGGTCTCGGCCAACGCGGGCTCGGGCAAAACCCGCGTGCTCACGGACCGAGTGGCGCGGCTTTTGCTGCAAGGGGTCGATCCGCAGCGGATTTTATGCCTGACCTATACCAAAGCTGCCGCCGCCGAGATGCAAGAGCGGCTGTTTAACCGGCTGGGCGCTTGGGCGATGATGCCCGATAGAGAGCTGGCCGAGGCGCTTGGGAAAATCGGCGAGGCGGTGACGCCCGCCGCGCTGCCCCAAGCCCGCACGCTATTCGCCCGCGCGCTTGAGACGCCGGGGGGGCTGAAAATCCAGACCATCCACGCCTTTTGCGCGCAGGTTTTGCGCCGCTTTCCCCTTGAGGCAGGGATTTCGCCGCAGTTCAAAGAAATGGACGACCGCGCGTCAAAACTGCTCGTGGAAACCCTGCTCGAAGAGATGGCCGATGAGCCGGACGGGGGTGCTTTTGCCCCCATCGCGGTTTATCTCAACGACCCCGAAGCGGCCTATAGTTTAGCGATGGACTGTCTGCAAAATCGCGCCTTGCTGGCGCGCTTTGATGCGGAAGCTGCGGCGAGCGTTTTGGGCGTTGATCCAAACCAAAGTGCCAAGGATATTGAAAGCGCGGCCGTGGCTGATATCAGGCGCGATGTCCTGCGCGATATTCGGGCGGCCATCATAACTCATGGCTCTGATGCAAACCGCAAATACATAGACGCGCTGAGCAAGG
>CAYLLD010000078.1:0-12972 GCA_964384315.1 uncultured Rhodobacterales bacterium
CTCGGCCCGCAGGGCAAGCCAGAGGCAGTAGCACATGATCAGCACAACCACGGTGAAGGGAATGCCGGTCGAGACCGCCGCCCCTTGCAAGGCCGCAAGCCCACCGCCAAGCAAGAGCGCAATGGCCACAAGCCCTTCGAGGGTGCACCAGAACACACGCTGCACCACAGGCGCATCCATCTTGCCACCCGCCGTAATCGTATCAATCACCAGTGAGCCCGAGTCGGACGAGGTCACAAAAAAGATGATGATCAGCACAAGCGACAAAGGCGCGATGATGGAATAGAGCGGCAATTCCTTGAGAAAGCCGAACAGCGCACCTTCGGGTTTATAAGCATCGATGACCGTCGCGCGGACGCCCTCTGCGCCCCCTGCATTGAGCATATCGATGGCAGCGCCGCCGAATGTCGACATCCAAAGCGCACAAACCAGCGTCGGTGCGATCAAAGCGCAGATCACGAATTCACGCACCGTGCGGCCACGCGAAATCCGAGCGATGAACATGCCCACGAAAGGTGACCAAGAAATCCACCACGCCCAATAGAACGTCGTCCAGCCGTGGAAAAAGCTCGTGTCTTCGCGCCCAAACGGATTTGATAACGCCGGCAAGAGCATGACGTAATCCACCATCACGTTGAAGTAACGCGTCAGCGCCGTGCCAACCCCTGTGACCACGAGGACAAAGAGGAACAGTGCCACCGCCATGACCATATTGATCTCGGAGAGGCGTTTGACCCCTGCGTCCATGCCAAGGCAAACCGACCCCAAAGCGATCAGCGTGATGCCGAGGATCAAGAGCACATAGACCGTGTTCGTGGGCTCAATACCAAAGACTTCGTAAAGTCCGGCGGCCACTTGCTGCGCCCCAAGGCCCAGAGATGTGGTCAGCCCGAACAGGGTCGCGAAAACCGCCAAAATGTCGATGGTGTGACCCCACCAGCCCCAAATACGCTCGCCCAAGATGGGATAGAACGCCGAGCGCAAGGTGAGCGGCAAATTGAGGTTATAGGTAAAAATCGCCAGCGCCAGTCCAACCGCCGCATAGACCGCCCAACCTTCAAGGCCCCAATGGTGGATCGTGCCAACCACACCGATATATTCATTACCGGGGATTTGGTCATCGATGCCCAAGGGATGCGCCGCGCCGCCTTCGGAAAAGTTATAATACGTCGGCTCAAGCACGCCAAAGAACAACAGCCCGATCCCGATACCGGCCGCGAACATCATCGCGATCCAACCAGCATAAGAATAGTCGGGCCGCGCGTCCTTGCCACCGATCCGCACCGAGCCCACAGGCAAGATGATCAGCACAAGGCAAAACAGCGTGATGGCATTGACCGAGAGCACCAGGAACGAGTCAAAGGTGCTGGTGAGCCACGGGCGCAACCAGCCAAAGAACTCGGCCGAGGCCTCTTGATTGGCGAGGGACAAAAGCACAAATGCCCCGATTAGAACGCTAGAAATTAGAAATACTGGATTGTGAATATCTAGGCCAAAGGGTCGAATATTGTCTTGGCCTATCTCGTATGTGGTCTTCGGGTCTCCGGCATTTGGGCCGGGATCCGTCATTTTTGTTATGTCTGACATAGCAGCTTCCTCCCATAGGATGCTGCCATGCTACGGTGCGAATTACCCATTTAGCAAGTTTCGGGCGTAGTTTAAAATCTGAGTGGAGCTTTTAAGCTGTGCGATGCGCGATCTAGCCGTCCCGCTCCATAATCCACGCAACCTCTGGCGCTGCAACAAAGCGCCATTTGCGCAGCGGCCCGGCCATCACATTGAGGTAATACATCTCAAACCCATAAGGGGCGCCGCAAGGATGGTGCCCGCGCGGGACCAAGACCACATCACCGTCACTCACCGCCATGGTCTCATCAAGGGTGCCATCATCGGTATAAACCCGCTGCACCCCAAAGCCTGAGCCGGGGTTGAGCCGATGATAATAGGTCTCTTCGAGATAAGTGATGCGCGGAAAATCATCCTCATCGTGGCGGTGGCTGGGAAAAGATGACCAATGGCCCGCAGGGGTAAACACCTCGGTGACCAAGAGGTGATCGGCGTAATCCTCTTGCTCCATCGCGATGTTGTTGATGTGCCGCGTGTTGGTGCCTTTGCCGCGCTGGGTCAGGGTGATCCCATCGGGGCCAATGCGACGGGCTTTATGCCCCCCGGTCGCCGGAGCAGAACAAACCGCAAGCACGCAATCGGTTTCGGCCCTGGCCTGCCAATCGGTGCCGCCGGGCAGATAGAGACAATGGGGCGGCGTTTTTTCAAAGACAGTCATGCGTGCGCCCAAAACGCCCCAATCTTGCCCCGCCCCGGTGATCGCGGCTTTGCCCTCAACCAACACCAAGATGACCTCGCGGTCGCCGGTAATTTCGGCGGCTTTGTCCCCGGCCTTGAGGCGATAGAGCGAAAAGCCGACATAGCGCCAGCCTGCACTTGCGGGGGTGATCTCATGGACCTTGCCGCGCGTCCCAAAGGGCTTTTTCAAAAGATCGGGCATGGCTGCTCCTTTTTGGCTAGGCCTTTTGCCGCTGTTCCAAAGCGTTCAGCGCGGCGGTGAATGTTTCGTGGTCCCAAACCTCATCAAGAGCTTGGCGCATGATATCCGCCTGCGAGGCCGGAGCATTGCCACCAAGGGGCGGATCTGTGTCCAAATTGGTTGGAAAGGCATAGCCCTCCGCGCAAGCCGCAATCACCGCCGCCGCCCCTTCGGCGCTTAAGGCCCCGCGCGCTGTCAGGTTTTGCAGCGGCCCCAAAAGCGCCAGCGCCATGGCCTTGCGATCCACCGCCTCCATCGCCCGGCCAAAAGGCGAAGAGACCTGCAACAAATTGACCATCCGCTCAATCGAGGCGCTTCGATTCTCGCCTGCCGCATGAAACAGCGCCGGATTGAAAAAGATCACGTCGCCCTTATCCAAGGCAAGCTGCACATGGGCCGCCTCAAAATGCGCCCGGTGATCCGCGTCGTGAAACGCCAAATAGCCGGGGCCATAACTCTGCGAAAACGGCAAAAGCTTGGTCGGCCCGCTCTCAATTGGCATGTCGCAATGAGCAATGCCGCCCTGAAGCGTCAGCGCCGCCGTCAAGTCATGGGCATGGGCCGGGAAACGCGCCGCACCAACCTCGGACTGAAACCCAAGATGATAGTCGCGATGCGCCGCCTGCGCCTGACCGCCCGGACGCACCAAATTCACCTGCGCGGTCATCTGATAAAGCGGCCCCAGCCATGCCTCGCAGGCCGCCGCAATCGCAAGATTGCCGTAATAAAGCGCAAAGGTTTCGGGATCGCGCAGGCAGTGCTTTTGCAAGGCATTCCATATCCGATCATTCGCCCCAGCAGCGGCAAAATGATCGCCCTTTCCCGCCCCGCTCGCCCGCTCTTGGGCGATGATCGCCGCAAAACTGTCGCTCGCTCGATCAATAGGGCCTGTGTCAGCAAAAGCCCCCTTGAGCGCAATCACCCCAGCAGATTTGCCCAAGACCCATGCCCATTCGGCCATTAAGGCCTGTCGCTGGGGTGTCGATGCCAAGCCCCCTGCTAGCGCATCCATTTTATAGAGGGGGATGTTCTTTTCAATAGCCGCCGCATGGGGCACGTCTTTGGGATCCAAGCTTTGCGCGCTCAGCCTCTTAAAGGCCGCAAGGTCAAAATCGCGTCGGTCATAGTATTTCATAGGCTCAGCCCGGCCCTAAACATCCGCCAAAGCGACCGGGCGCGCCTCGTCGTAAGACTTTGCAGCTGCCTCGGCCATCGCCAATGCCGCAACGCCGTCATCAAGCGTGACAGGCACCGGCCCCCCCGTCGTCACGGCATCCATAAAAGCACCCCACTCCGCCGCATAAGAGGCCATGTAACGCTCAAGGAAAAAATAGGTCGGCTTGGCCCCAACCACCCCCTCCGCGTTGGATTTCACAACCGTGTTCTCCAGCATGTTCTGCGCCTGTAGCATGCCCGTTGCACCCAAAACCTCAACCCGCTGGTCATAGCCATAAACCGCCCGCCGCGAGTTTTTGATCACCGCAATCCGCCCATCCGCATAGCTCATGGTTGCCACAGCGGTATCGACATCCCCCGCCGCGCCAATCGCCGGATCGACAATCGCGCTGGCCGTAGCGCTGATCGACACTGGCACTGCCCCCATCATGAAATTAGCCATGTCAAAATCATGGATCATCATGTCACGAAACAAACCGCCTGAAACCTTGATATAATCAAGCGGCGGCGGCGCAGGATCAAAAGAAGTGATGGACAACAGCTCTGTCTTGCCAATCTCGTCGGCCAAAAGCGCCGATTTGATCGCAGCAAAATTTGTATCGAACCGACGGTTAAAGCCGATCATAATCGGATTGGCCCCCGCAGCCGTTGCGCCCTGACACGCCCGCGCCCGCTCAAGGCTCAGATCAACCGGCTTTTCGCAAAAGACCGCTTTTCCGGCCGCCGAGGCCGCTTCGATCAAATCAGAATGCGTGTCTGTTGAGGACGCAATAACCACCGCATCAATCGCCGGATCAGCGATGATCTCTTCGGTACTGCGCGCAGCAGCGCCATAAGCCGCCGCGAGATTTTGCGCATTGGCGGGGATATTATCCGATACCGCCACAAGCGTGCTATGCGCATGAGCCGAGATCGCGCGCGCATGCACCCCCGCAATCCGGCCAGCGCCCAAAAGTCCGACGTTCACCACAAATATTCTCCCTGATGGGGGCGGCCCTTTATTTTCGGGTGCCCCTTATTTTGGGATCAGTCTAGGACCGTAATTGCCGCGCGAAAAGCCTCAAGAGCGACCAGTTCGTCGCTTTTGGCAAAGCCGCCCCTGATCTCTGGCTTGTTGGCCCTGGCTTGCTGGCTCTGGATTTCCAATACAGTTAAGGATCATAAACACCAAATGAACTCAGGACCGCCATGAACCCGCTTGCCGACGCTCTGCTCACCCCTTTGTCCAACCGCGATGAGACTGTGTTGTTCCTTCCAGACGGGACAAAACTTAGCGGGCGGCAGCTTTTTGAGACAACGGCGCAATATGCCAATCTGTTCGCGCAAAGCGGCGTAACCCCCGGAGATCGGATCGCAATTCAAGCCGAAAAATCGCCACAAGCGCTTGCGGTCTATCTTGCCTGTCTGGCAACCGGGGCGCTCTTTTTGCCCCTGAACACGGCCTATACACCGCACGAAGTTGAATATTTTTTGACAGATGCCACGCCCAACCTTGCGATTATCGATCCGGCCGCAACGAAGGCTCTTGAAGGTGTCGCGAATAAAGTTGGCGCAAAACTGTTAACACTTGATCAGCATGGGCAGGGGACGCTCACGCAGGCTGCACAATCGATGCCAAACCAGTTTGAACCGATTGACCGCGAAGAAGATGACCTGGCTGTGATCCTCTATACATCGGGCACAACCGGGCGCTCTAAAGGCGCCATGCTTAGCCACAAAAACCTCTTGTCGAATGCTCAGGTTTTGGCGGAAACATGGGCTTTTTCTGACAAAGACACGCTCTTGCACGCCTTGCCAATCTATCATGCGCATGGGTTGTTTGTGGCCGTTAATGTTAGCCTGCTTGTAGGGGCAAAAATGATCTTTTTGCCAAAATTTGACACCCTGCAAGTCATCAAATGGATGCCTAATGCTACCACGATGATGGGCGTGCCGACTTACTATAGTCGTTTGATGGGCAACGCCGCGTTTGACAACCTGTCAACAAAACACATGAGGCTCTTCATTTCCGGCTCAGCTCCCCTACTCGCAGATGCGCATGTTGCGTTTGAAGAGCGAACAGGCCACAAAATATTGGAGCGCTACGGAATGACCGAAACATCAATGAACGCTTCAAATCCATATGATGGCCCGCGCAAACCCGGCACCGTCGGCTTGCCTTTACAAGGTGTCAATGCCCGAGTGGTTGACAGGGTGTCGGGCCAAAAACTGCCCTTTGGAGAAACTGGACTCCTGGAAATTTCTGGCCCCAATGTATTTCGCGGCTATTGGCAAATGCCTGAAAAAACTGCGGCTGAATTTCGCGACGACGGCTACTTTATCACCGGCGATTTGGCGCAAATTGATCACGACGGTTACATCACCATAATTGGCCGATCAAAAGACATGATAATTTCCGGCGGTTTAAACATATATCCAAAAGAGATTGAGACCATTCTAGATGCTGCGAAGGGCATTCTCGAATCTGCCGTAGTTGGAGTTCCACATGATGATTTTGGCGAAGCTGTTATGGCATTCGTGGTGCTCGACGGGACTAAAAAATTAACACACTCGGAAATTCGACAAGCAATTTCGCCAAAACTTGCAGGCTTTAAAAGACCAAAAAACATTGCGTTTTTAGACGAACTGCCAAGAAACGCGATGGGAAAAGTTCAAAAGGCAAATTTGCGCGAACTGGCAAAAAAAAATGCGGCGGCAAGTTAGGAAGTCGCTGCCTTGCGCTATAAAGCGGCATTGCATAAACCGAAATTCAGAACATCAGCGGAACCTATGAAATGGCAAAAATACTCTTAGTTGGCTGCGGCAACATGGGCTACGCGATGCTAAAGGGATGGACCACAAGCCCCGGTCACGAGTTTTTTGTGATCGAACCAAATGAAGAGCTTCGCGCCCGTGCGGCAACAACGGGTGCGGCTACATTTACAAACATTGAAGACAAAACCGCTTTTGACGAGCCCGACTTTGTGTTTCTAGCGGTAAAGCCACAAGTAATGGCAGACGTCGCACGCCGCTATGCTAGGTTTTCAGGCGCGTGCTTCATTAGCATTGCAGCAGGCATTGATGTTGCAAGTTTAAAAGCTTGGCTACGTAACGATCGGATCGTCCGAACCATGCCAAACACACCAGCGGCAATTGGCGAGGGAATGATCGTATCTTATGCCACAGATGCGGTGAACAACACTGAACGGGATGCGATTGACGGGCTTTTGGCGGGGTCAGGCGAAACCGCGTGGATTGACAACGAAGACCTTATGGACGCTGTTACCGCAATTTCTGGGTCCGGGCCGGCATATGTGTTTTTGTTGATCGAAGCCTTAGCCGAAGCTGCAAAAAAGCTAGGTCTGGGCGATGAGCTTGCTATCAAATTGGCGCAGCAAACAGTTAAAGGCGCCGGCAAACTTGCGGCGAATTCAGAGATCGCTCCGGGTCAATTGCGCAAGCAAGTTACCAGCCCCGGCGGCACAACCGCTGCGGCGCTAAATGTTCTGATGCGCAAAGAGGACGGTCTTTGTGAGCTGATTGAGAAAGCGGCGGGCGCCGCCCGCGATCGCGGCCGTGAATTGGGCAAAAGTTAACCATAAATCGCCTCGCAATGGGGCCTGACACCATGTAAATTGACACCATGTCGAAAAATCCACCCTTCGCTTTACCCCCAACTGACTGGCCCGAGTTAAAACCCGGATGGGTATGGCTTGTGGGTGCCGGGCCGGGCGATCCGGGGCTACTCACGTTGCACGCTTGTAATGCGTTAAACCAAGCAGACGTCGTTGTTTACGACGCTTTGGTCGATGAACGCATTTTAGAAATGACAAACGGGGAAACAATTTACGCTGGCAAACGAGGCGGTCGACCTAGCCCCAAACAGCGAGATATTTCGCTAAGGCTCATTGAGTTAGCGCGGGCGAACAAGCGTGTTTTGCGCCTTAAGGGTGGCGATCCACTTGTATTTGGCCGCGGCGGCGAAGAAGCGCAAACACTGATTGGTGCTGGTATCCCAACACGGATTATTCCGGGAATTTCCAGTGGCGTTGGTGGCCTTGCTTATGCAGGCATTCCTTTGACGCATCGCGATTACAACCAATCTGTGACGTTTATTACCGGCCACGACCAAACTGGCGATTCACCAGGATCTCTAGATTGGGCTGCAATTTCAAAGAGTTCCGAAGTGATTGTGATCTATATGGGAATGAAACATCTGCCCCAAATTGTTGATCAACTTCTAAAGGCTGGTCGCCCCAAAAGTGAACCAGTTGCGCTTGTGGCGAATGCGACAACTCCAAAACAGAACGTGTTGGTTACGTCATTGGAGACAGCGGTCAAAGACGTGGCCGCTGCCAAATTTGTCCCGCCTGCAATCATCTGCATCGGAAAAGTTGTTAACATGAGAAGTATTTTAATGTGGAGCGGTAGCGGTGAAATTAGCGGTCCTCCACCTGTTGTTGCCAGCAAAAAACAAGAGGCTTCGTGACTACGCGAGGCCTAATTTTTGCTGCCCCATCATCTCGAAGCGGCAAAACGACAATTACATTAGGCCTTCTCCGCGCCCTCGCGAAAACCGGACATAATGTTTACCCGGCCAAATGCGGACCAGATTACATAGACACCGCATATCTTTGCGCCGCCGCAGGCCGACAGGCTGTAAACTTAGACGCTTTCGCTATGTCAAGAAACCGGCTCTTAAGTCTTGTTCCCCCTGATGGTCTGTTAATGATTGAAGGGGCCATGGGCCTATTCGACGGTGCACCGCCAGACGGTCGAGGCAGTGCTGCGTCGCTTGCAAAAACACTGGACTTGCCAATTATCCTAATTGTCGATTGCGCAAGCACAGCTCAATCGATTGCTCCGCTTGTAAGCGGCTTTGCCCAATTTGACCCATATGTTAAAATCGCAGGACTAATCCTTAACAACATAGGGTCAACTCGCCACGAGGCTTTGATCCGAACGGCACTAAAGGACACTGCAATTCCGATCTTAGGACTGGTGCCCAGATCGAACTCACTGCGTCGTCCGTCCCGTCATTTGGGGCTTGTTCAAGCTAGTGAAGACCAGAAAATTTCGACGTTCATTGAAACGGCATCCGATATTATTTCTAACCATGTGGACCTTGAAATGGTGCATGGCTTAGCAAAACAACGACCCGCCAGAACATCGACGCACTGCCTCCGTCCACTGGGCAACCACATCGCTGTAGCACGTGACACAGCATTTCAATTTTTTTATGAGCACATTGCACGAGACTGGCAACGTCTCGGCGCCAAAATTTCGTACTTTTCACCTCTAAAAAACGAGTTTCCGTCTGCAGAAGCTGACGCTATATTTCTTCCCGGCGGATATCCCGAGTTGCACGCAAAAGAACTTGCCCGCGCCGGCCAATTTCGTAACGCGATGAAGGATGCCGCGGGCCGGAACGTGACCATTTATGGCGAATGCGGTGGCTATATGGCACTTGGAAAAGACATCGTGACCAGCGATGGGATCAGCTATCCAATGTGCGATTTACTTAACGTGAAAACTAGTTTTGCGAAGAGAAAACTACATCTCGGCTATCGTTATTGTCGGGCGAACAATGGCTTTCTTAACGGTTCATACACGGCGCATGAGTTCCATTATTCCACAGTAACACAAGAAGACGGCACGCCACTTTTCACCGCCCGTGATGCGCAGGGTTGCGAACTTGCGCCAATGGGGCTTGTAAAAGGGTCCGTTTCGGGATCATTTGCGCATATTATCGACCAAGTTGAGCAACCTAGCCATGAGTAGCCCTCAAATCCCCGCCAAGGCCCGGAAAAACCTATGGATTCTGGTGTTTTGTCAGGCAATTTTGGGGGCTCAAATGCCCTTGCACTTTGCCGTGGGCGGATTGTCGGGTCAAATTTTGGCAATCGACAAATGCTGGGCGACTTTGCCTATTTCGATGACTGTTTTGGGCTCAATGCTCACCGCCCCGTGGCTATCAAATCTAATGCAGCGCATGGGACGGCGGCCCGGTTTTTTGATCGGCGTGTTCGGCTCAACCATTGGCGCAGCGCTTAACGCCTACGCGCTTTACACCGGTAGCTTTTATCTTTTGCTCCTTGGGTCGTTTTTAATCGGCATCTATATGTCCGCCCAAGGCTTCTTCCGCTTTGCCGCCGCTGATCTGGTCGAAAATGATCTTCGGCCGAAAGCCATTTCGTTTGTAATGGCGAGCGGCCTTGTCTCGGCCGTCTTTGGCCCGCAACTGGCCAATCTGACACAAGATATGCTCGCGGTTCAATTTGTGGGCGCATATCTCGCAATTATTCTGGTTAATTTAGTGGGCGCTATTGCTTTAACCCGCCTGGATATACCGCGTCCTGCTGCAGCGGAAACCGGAGCTGCCTCTGATCGGCGCGGCTATCTTGAGCTTGCGCGAAGCCCCCGTATTTTCACCGCGATTGTTTGCGCGATGGTGTCTTATGCGCTGATGAACCTTGTGATGACGTCGACGCCGCTTGCAGTAGTTGGCTGTGGTTATTCGCCCATTCAAAGCAACAACGTCGTGATGGCCCACGTTCTTGGCATGTTTGTGCCCGCCTTTTTCACCGGATATTTCATATCGAAATTTGGTGCTGAGCGGGTAATTGCGGTCGGTCTTGTCATTCTGGGCGGTGCCGGTGCGGTGGCACTATCGGGCGTCGACATTACAAATTTCTTTGTCGCGCTGATCCTTTTGGGCATTGGCTGGAACTTTGGCTTTATTGGCGCAACTGCCCTGCTGACCAGCGTTTCTCGCCCCTCTGAACAAGGGCGCATTCAAGGTATGAACGATTTTTTCGTGTTCGCTATGGTCACTGTAGCTTCGGTTGCATCTGGGGGCTTGATGAATTGTTCCGGCAGCTCGGCGGTTGAGGGATGGACCTCGGTCAACCTGGCAATGATACCGTTTTTGCTGCTCGCGGTGGCCACACTTGGTTGGTATGTTTTTGCCGCAAAATCGCGCGCCGCGAACTAAATTGGTTTCAGCCAGTAGTTTTTCAGAAATGAAATCTGATCGGCCAGTAGACCACGGTCGGCGAATTCAGGGGTAAATACAGTAGCAGGTCGTTGCACCACCAAACGCAATACACGCTCAGTGTCATAGCCCACCAGAAGAGCAGGCTTTCCTTGTTTATTGATGTTCCTTAGGCTGCGTTTTGCGTCTTGCAGGGTGTCAAGCATCTGCTGCGCAAGTTCTGACACCATGTCAATTGACACTGTGTCAGGCGTACCACGAGAGGCAGCGGTTCGATCATGTGCATTTCCCCATAAAGGATCCCGCCCACGTTCATAAAGCGTATGAAACGCCGTGAACTGCGCGGCGACGCCAGAGCATAGACCGATTTTTTGACCAAGCGCGACGCCAGCTTCGTCTTGCCCACAAAGGCGCAGCGCTTCACCCATCAAACAGGCGTAAGTCCTTTTGATATATGATAAAAATTCGTCTCGGTTTTCGTGCGGTGCGCGTTCGATATCAAAGCCCCGCGCTTCGACCAGCCTAGCAAGACCAGTAAGGTCGAGCCTGTGCCGTGTAGCCAATTCACAAAGGGGCGTGACAACTTCGTGGCGGCGGGCTGTGCCGCTTTCGATCTCTTTCAGGGCGTCAATCCACCATTGCAGCCGCATATGCGCGATCATCGGCTCTTGTGTCACCCATGGGGCGCGGCTGACCTCAACGTTAAAGGCATAAAGCACCATCAAATCACCGCGCAGGGGCATGGGCGCGGTCATTGCGGCGCGAAACCGCACCGGATCAGCGGATTGGACCAAGGCCGCGCAGGCGTCGACGCTCATTTGATGGAACCGGTCACGCCGCCGCGCCTTCTTGGATCATTTTCCAATTTATGGCATCCAAAAGCGCCTGAAAACTGGCGTCCACAAGATTGGCCGAAACGCCCACGGTTGACCAAACCCGCCCCTTGCTGTCCTGACTATCAATGATCACGCGGGTCACCGCCTCGGTGCCGCCATTGGTGATGCGCACGCGGAAATCCACCAGATCAATATCGTCGATATAGTGCTGAAACGGGCCAAGATCTTTGGCCAGCGCCCGTGAGAGCGCATTGACAGGCCCTTGGTCCGCATCGGTTTCGCGGTCACGGCTTTCAGAGACGCTCATTTTTCGCTCGCCTTGGATATTCACAACCACGACCGCCTCGGAGACGGTGATCATCTCGTTTCGGGCATTGCGGCGCCGTTCGATGGAAACGCGATACCGTTCGACATCAAAGAATTTAGGTAACAAGTTAAGTTCTTTGCGGGCGATCAACTCAAAAGACGCCAGCGCGCTATCATAGGCATATCCACGATCTTCGCGATCCTTAACTTGTTCAAGAATACGAACCAGACGCGGATCACCTTTTTCCACCTCAAGACCACATTCTGAGAGGGAGCGGCGCAGATTCGACTGCCCCGCTTGGTTGGACATGGGAACGATCCGCGTATTGCCCACCGCCTCGGGGGGCACGTGCTCGTAAGTGCTTGGATCTTTTAGGATCGCGCTGGCGTGTAACCCCGCCTTATGGGCAAAGGCCGAATGGCCCACATAGGGCGCATGGGGATTTGGCACACGGTTGAGGATGTCATCAAGCATCCGGCTGATGCGGGTCAGATCGCTCAAGCCCGCCTCGGAGACACCGATTTCAAACTGGCTTTTATAGGGCTCTTTTAGCAGCAAACTCGGGATGATCGAGACGAGGTTCGCGTTGCCGCAACGCTCGCCCAGCCCGTTGAGCGTGCCTTGGATTTGCCGCGCCCCCGCATCCACCGCCGCCAGTGAGCCCGCGACCGCTTGGCCGGTATCATCATGGGTGTGAATGCCGAGCTGATCGCCGGGGATATGTTTGCAAACCTCATGGACAATATCGCCGATCTCACGGGGCAAAGCACCGCCGTTAGTGTCGCAAAGCACGATCCAATTCGCGCCATTATCAAAGGCCGCCTTCAGACAATCGAGCGCGTAGCTTGGGTTGGCCTTATAGCCGTCGAAAAAATGCTCGGCGTCAAAAAGCGCCTCGCGGCCCAAGGCGTTCAGATGGGCAAAAGAGCCTTGGATGGCCTCGATGTTTTCCGCAAGCGTGATACCCAGCGCCTTGGTGACATGGAAATCGTGGGATTTGCCCACAAGGCAAACCGCTGGCGTGCCCGCATTGACCACAGCCGCAAGCACATCATCATTTTCAGCCGAGCGCCCTGCCCGTTTGGTCATGCCAAAGGCGGTGTGGTCGGGTTTGTGCACAAACCGCAGAATGGTG
>CAYLLD010000079.1:0-12749 GCA_964384315.1 uncultured Rhodobacterales bacterium
CGCCCTCAGGGTACTCTGAAGACCCTAATTTTTCCAGAACTTTGTAGGTATTCCGATCAAAGACAGTGATCGTATCGGCGTATTGATCGGTCACAAAGCCTTTATCTCCCGCAAAGGCCACGCCATAGGGGCGATTTCCTGAGGGGATAGTCTCAATAATTGATGCAGTTTCAGGCGCGATGACCGAAACCGAATCGGACCCTACATTCGCGGCAAAAACCAGACCCGATGTCTCGTCTATGGTCACCGCAAAGGGCCTTGTCCCCACCTTCACCGTAGCGCGCAAATCGAGGGTGGTTAGATCAAACAGCGACACCGCATCGGCGTCCCGATCAGCGGTGACCAAAAGGTTGTGACGCACCGAAACCGCGATGCCCGCAGGCGCGCTAGAGGTGAGGCGTTCGTCAAGAACTTGGGTGAGATCCGCGTCGATCACCCAAAACCGCGAGTTGTAAAAGTCGGTGACAAAGACCCGCTGCGGCGTGGTTGCGATCCCGATGGGGCCGCCGGGCAATTCGATCTGCGCTTGGGGCGCGCCATCGCTCAGCCGCAGCTTGGTGACCGAATGGGTATCGGGGCTGACGATGTAAGCGGCCCCCGAGGTCACATCGACCCCCGCCGGAGAGCCCGCCACATCGACCCGCGCGATCTCTTTGAGCGCATCGAGGTCAATGATGCTGACGTCGCCGCTGTTTTGATTGGTGACAAAAGCCAGCTCTTGCGCCGCGACCGGACAGGCCACGGCCACAAGAACGAGCGCGGCTTTAATTGCCCGCAAAACGCGCGGATAAAGCGTCGAGGCCCGCTTGATAGACCCCCGTGACAGCGGCAATCGCCGCCTCATCATTCAGATTTTCCGGCGGGTCATTGTTGGGATAGCCACGATAAAACGCGCCGCGCCACTCGATGAGCGTGCCGGCATCGCTGGGCTTGACCGTTAGGTGGGACGAGTAATTGGTGACCGGCAAAACCTCGACCGCCACATCGGTGATCCGGTAGGAATAGCTCATTTTCTCGTCGGAAAACTTATAGAGCACCTCGGAAATCGTCGGGCCGCCTTCCTCACCCAACACCAACACCCGCGTGGCGTCGATTTCATTGCCGTTTTCGCCGGTCGCGCCGTGAACCGCAGGGTGCCACGACATGTCCTGAAAATTTCCGATGACCTCCCAAACTTGGGCAGGGGTTGCGGCCACCTCGGTGGTTAGGGTGACTTTCTGACGGGTTGGCCCATGCGCCTGCGCGGTGATCGGCATCAGTGCCAGCGTCGCTGCAGCCAATAGAAAACGTCTGTTCATTTTCTTCTCCAGACTTAGTTGTGATTGGAAAAATCAGAGCAATTTTGCGGCAGGGGCACAAATGAAATCGCTGCGAATTGCAACTTAAGTCTAAGTTTTGAACCTCTTAGAAACTAAAATTTGACTTGCGCGCGCCGGACCAATTCAATCGCGTTAGGGAGGCGTATAATGAAACTAGTTCTGGCGATTGCAGCCGCCATCATGATGCTTGGTCAAATGGCTTTGGCCAAAAATTTCCTCATCAAATCCGCGATTTTGAAGGTTGAGACCGAGCGGCCCTTGCCCGTGTCGCGCCTTGATCTAGCCCCCGATGATCTGGGCTTTGCGGGGGCGGGACTGGCGATTGAAGACAATAGCACGACCGGCGGGTTTCTGGGCCAAGACTATGCGCTTGAGACGGTGACCACCGATCCTGCGGGGGCGGTCGCGGCGCTTGAGGCGCTGCTGGCGGATGGCACGCAGTTTGTGGGTGTGATTGGCGAGGCGCAAAGCGTGTTGGATGTGGCGGATGCCGCTGGCGCGCGGGCGTTGGTGTTCAATGTTTCCGCCGCCGATGATGCGCTGCGCAATGAGGCGTGCCGTGGCAATCTGCTACATATCGGGCCGAGCTTTGCCATGCGGGCCGACGCGCTGAGCCAATATATGGTCTGGAAAAAATGGACCGATCTGGCGCTGATCACGGGGTCCCATGAGGCGGATCAAAAATGGGGCGCGGCGCTGCGGAATTCGATCACGAAATTCGGGTTGAAGCTGCGCAACGAGATGGAATTCGAGGACACAGGCGGCGCGCGGCGCACGGACACGGGTCATGTGCAGGTGCAAAAACAGATGCCGGTTTTCACCCAAGGGATCAAACGGGCGGATGTGGTCTATGTGGCCGATGAGTCCGAGGTTTTTGGCGCTTATGTGCCTTATCATACGTGGAACGCGACGCCGGTTGCGGGCTCGGCGGGGTTGGTCCCCAGCTCGTGGCATCCGGCCCTTGAGGCATGGGGCGCGACGCAATTTCAGCGCCGCTTTGAGCGTAGCAAGGGGCGGCGGATGTGGCCCGAGGACTATCAGGCTTGGCTGGCGCTGCGGGTGCTGGGCGAGGCGGTAACGCGAACCAGTTCAGCCGATCCGCAGGCCATTCAATCCTATATTTTAAGCGATAATTTCGAGATTGCCGGGTTCAAAGGCGAGAAGCTGACCTTTCGCCCTTGGAACGGCCAATTGCGCCAACCAATCCTGCTGACCAACGACCGGCTGATCGTCAGCGTCTCGCCGCAAGAGGGGTTTTTGCACCAGACCAGCCTGCTCGACACTTTGGGCAGCGACATGGCGCAAAGCACCTGCGCGGCCTTTAACTAGAAAGTTTGACCTATGAAATCTCTTCCCTTTGCGCTTGCCGGTTTGACCGCTTTGATCTGCCCTTTGGCGGCGGCGGCGGACATCGCTTTTGTATCCAATGAAAAGGGCAACACAATCACCGTTGTCGATGTGGCAACCCAAGAAGCGATTGATGAATTCAAGGCGGGCAATCGTCCGCGCGGCATTACCCTAAGCCCCGACGGCAAGCATCTTTATGTCTGCGCTTCGGACGATGATGTGGTGCGGGTTTTTGATACGGCGACCTACGAAGAGCTGCACACGCTGCCCTCGGGGCCGGACCCTGAGTTGTTCATCCTGCACCCCAGTGGCAACCCGCTTTATATCGCCAATGAGGACGATAATCTGGTGACCGTGGTGGACGTTGAGACGCGGCAGGTGCTGGCTGAGGTGCCGGTGGGTGTTGAGCCAGAGGGCATGGGGATCAGCCCTGATGGGAAATATGTGGTGAACACCTCCGAGACCACGAATATGGCGCATTTCATCAACACCGAGACCTTTGAGATTGACCATAACGTGCTGGTCGATCAGCGGCCGCGTTACGCGCAATACACCGCCGATGGCTCGAAGCTTTATGTCTCGTCCGAGATCGGCGGGACGGTCAGTGTGATCGACCCAAATGCCGATGGCGGCCCCGCGATCACCAAGAAAATCAGCTTTGACGTGGCGGGGATTGTGCCCGAGGCATTGCAGCCCGTGGGGGTGAAGGTCACGTCGGATGGCAAGCTGGTTTTTGTCGCGCTTGGGCCCTCGAACCGCGTGGCGGTGATCGACGGCGAGACCGATGAGGTCATTAAATATCTGCTTGTGGGGCAGCGGGTTTGGCAGCTTGATTTCACGGCGGACGAGTCGCTTTTGCTCTCGACCAATGGCAATTCCAACGACATTTCCTTTATCGACGTCAAGAAGCTTGAGGTCGTGAAATCCAGTCAGGTGGGTGAGCAGCCTTGGGGGGTCGCGGTCAAGGCGCTTGATTGAAAATAATCCGAAAAAACTAGGGAGAGAGACAGATGAAGACTTTGGTGATGGCTGCGGTTGCGGCGGTTATGGGAACGAGTGCGATGGCCCATGATCTGGGTTTCGCAGGGCTCTTGGATAAGCGAAATCGCACGGATTTGGCGCCGATTACGGTGGCCAGTGGCAAGCCTTTGGCCGATGCGCCCTACGAGTTGAAATCCGGGGGGTACTACCGGATCAATTTGATCGCCGACGGCTCGGCCGAGATCGCGATTGAGGGGCCGGATTTCTTTCGGAATATGTGGATCAACGAGATCGTCATCAATGATCTGGAAATTCGCCCCATGGGGCTGTCCAGCTTTGAGTTCGATGATGAGGGCGAGATCGAACTGACGTTTATCGCCATCGTACCGGGCATTTATGAATTGCGTATCCCCGGCACCACCGGTGAGACGCAAAAGGCTATCTTTGTAGTGAAGTAGACTGATCCACATCAATCGTCAGGCATGTGTCGTCGAATAGTGCGGCCATGCCCGGCGTTGCAATCGTGTTTTGGGCAGCCGCTGATAGGTGCTCAAAGCGCGTTTTGATAAATGCGATGAACTGTCCCGAGCTTGCTGCCGCATTCGGCACTTGCAAAATCGCTTGCAACATCAGCGCATCGAACTGGCACAGCCCTGCAGGATTGCTCGATAGCAGCCCCTCCATGTACCGTTTTGACGTCCATCGCAGCCCTTGCAGATTGGTGAAGCTCTCTTGCAGCTTGGACGAATACGGCCCCCCGCGCGTGGCCTTGAACACGTCGATGCCAAAGGAATAGGTCTGGTACAGCTCTTCGATGAAGATAGAGCGATAAAAGCGTTCCTGCAGCGGCGACAATTTTGGCCGATGCGGTTGCAGCATGATGATATGAGTGACTTGCCCGGCCTTGCCAAAAAACGTCACAGCTTGGGCCGGTGACAAAATGGTCTGAGCCTGATTGGTCATCCCAATTTCGAATTTCTGATTTAGATCCTGCAAGTCTTGGTTAAAGGCCGCGTCGGGCAAACGGCGGCTGTAAAGGCGGATAAAAACCGAGGATTGCGGCGGACAATCTGCAACGGTGCGCGCCTTGGTCTTTAGCCCGCCCACCTCGTCAAACATGCTGCCGATGAGCGCCCGAAATCCCATCAGGGTTTGCCGCGTTAGCGGGTGGGGGTCATCACCCAGCAGACAAACACCCCGCGCGGGCATGGTTTTGGCCAGCAGGTGGCTGGGGGGCAAGCTTGCGACCTGTCGGCGGAACGAGCCGCGATACTCATACTTCCAGCCGCGCTCGGCCAAGGCGATTACCTCGGTTTTCGAGATTGCCAGCGCAGGGAGCGCCTGCATGAGCGCAAGCGCGAGTATCAGCAAAATCCGATTGATCTTTTCGGCCCCTTCCGATGCGGGTTTGTGTCAACTTTGGCCTTTGAAATTGCGCGCCAACTCAGCCCTAACCTGCCGCTGATACGCCTTTAGATCGTATGTTTGATCGCAATTGGAAAACAAGACGTTATCAAGCGCCTTGAGGGATTGAAATTTTTCAGGCTCAAACCCGTTTTGTGCCACAAGGCGGCGCGCCGCTGCGCGGAAAGGGCCAGATGCGCCCGTTTTGGCCGCCCGGCTCAGCGCGCGGCTGTCGCGATCCAGCCCGAAACGGCGCAGCACCTCGCGAAGGGAGGCAAGCGATAGCGACCTGAGCAATAGCCCAAGAGCAATGGCCGCGCCGATCACAAAGCCTGCGCGCATGAGCGACGGTCCGGCAATCGTGGCAGCACCGGCGCTATGCTCATCTTTGGGCGGCGGCGCGCGTGGCTCGCGGCCTGTAAGCGCGCCATACCCGATCCGTTGGGCAGTGATCGTCACCAGTTGGTTTGCCCGTTTGAACGTATCGTAAAACTCGACTTCCAAAGGTTCAATCACCGCAGAGACATCGTTGGTCGGGCGCAAGGTCCAGCGCCAAAAGGCAATCGCCACTGGGCCATTTGGGGTCAGCTCAACCATGCGCTTTTCGGGGTGGGCAAAGATATGGGCCGTGGGCGAGCGTAGAGTGGGCATGGGCGGCAGCATGTCCGGCGAGGCGCCATGGGCCTCAACACGGATCACCCGCAAAACACCTTGGCCACGCCTCATCTGGTCGGGGGCGTTGGACCAATTGTCCTCAATCTCAAGGCGATGAACCGGCAGCCACCACTTGGCGGTTGGCTCCGCAGGCCCGACATCAATGACAATCTGGGGCGAGGCGATTTCATGTTCGAACCACTTCAGGTTTTCGTTTAGAAAGGTCAGCCGATGCACGAAGGCCCCGATTTCAATCTCGCCCGCCCGATTGGGAAAAATCGCCATGCGCCGCCGCATGTTTTTCACCTTTAGGCCGTTTTCGGTGCTGTCGTACCAATAATCCTCGCCCAGTTGCATCCAGCTAAAGCCGCTAAGCGGGGGTTGGATGAGTTTTTCGCGGGTGACGTGGCGGCGGTAAATGCCGTGGATGGTCAAAAGCACCATTTCCGATTGCAAGAACGGGTCTTGCGGGTTCTCGATGGTGACGATCAGCTCGGCGTCATTGGGGCTCACGCCGCTGCGCTGGGCATTGGCGGTGGCGGCAAACAGCAAGAGCGCCGCAAGGATGAACCAGCGTGTCATTGCGGCTCCGCCGATTTGGGTTGCCCGGTGCCATTTGCAAGGCGCGCTTTGTGTTCATGCTTGATCCGTGCGGCTAGATATTCGCCGGGCAGATCGGGTAGGCTCTTGAGCCATTTGCGATTGGCCTCGTAGAAATGGTCGTCAAAAACTTGCCGCACACCTTCGCGGCCGCGTCCCATCAAAGTCGGCATATCCACACTGGACGTCCGATTGTTGCTTTGGGTGCCAGTGCTGGCCGCCCGGGCGCTGCCGAGGCCGACTTCGGCCTCGATTGTATCGCCGTCCCGGTCCTTTTTTCGCAGAATTTCCGAGTCTGGGTCGATTTTCGTGCCCGCATAATAGGTCCGAATAAGCTCGTAATTCTCTTGCGCCTTTTGATCGTCGGGAAAGACCAATAAATGCGCATCCAACACCTCTAAGGCCTTGGCGTAGCGGCCCGCGCGGGCAAAAGCCGTACCAGCGTTGAAGCCCGATCGCCCTGCGGCCTCGAACCGGGTCGCGGCTTCGATCATATCGCCGCTTTGCGCCTTTGCCGTGCCCTGCCATCGGGGATCGGTAAAGAGCGCATGGGCGGCTTGGGGCATGGCAAAGGTCAGGGCAAGACGGCCAAAGGGCGCGCTGCCACCAATAAAAGCGGCAAGGGTCAGGCAGGTGAGGGCCAGTGCGGCTGTGATCGCTTTGGTGCTCATGCGGGCCGCCGGAACCACAAAAGCAGCAGGAAGGCGGCCGGGATCAGGAACAGCGGGCCAAGCTCACGGTAGGTTAGCAGGCGCAAATCGCTTTCGCGCAGGCTTTGCCCCGTCACCTTTGCCAGATGCGCGGTGGCCTCCTCGATTTCATCGACGCCAAAGAACGTGGCCCCGGTGCGCTTTGCCAGCGCGCTCAGCTTTGGGGCGGGGTCTGCGCCGGTGTTTATCATCGTCACCCGCGTATCGGGGCGGCCCAGCTGCAGCACCAGATTGCCCAGCGTCGCATCATCCAGCCCGCCGCCGTCGCTAAGCCAGACAATATCCGCGCGCAGGGTCTTGCTGGTGTCGAGCAGGCTCACCGCCCGCGCCAGCCCCAGCGCGGGGCGACTGCCTTGATCGGGGATCGTGGTCTCGTCGAGCAACTCAAGGGTGAACTCGATCTGGCCCGTGTCGGTGGTCAGTTCCGAGGCGGTATAGGCGTCCCCCGCGTAGACGATCAGCCCTGCTGGCCGCGAGCCGATGGATTGCACCAGCGAGCGGGCCATTGTGACGGTTTTGGGCAGGGCGGCGCTTTGGGTGATCGAGGGCGAGATATCGACGACCAGAACCACCCCGTCGAAATTCCGAAAGGCGGTGGCGGCGCGGATGTTGATCGCTGGGCTCGCGAGGGCGGGCAGGGCCAGAATAAAGGCCCAGATCAGCGGGTTGCGAAAGGCGTGGCCCCAGCCTTGGCCGCGGACCCGCCCAAGCCCTGTCATGGCGCTCATCAGATGGGGGTCGATCACCTCGTTCCACTGGCCGACGCGGCGGTCCTTGGCGAGACGCCAGATGATCGCGGCCAGCGCGGTCAGCCAGAGGGCAATCAACCAAGGGCGTAAAAGCACGAGGTCGCTCATCTCCGCCCCCGCCATAATTCGAGGCCGATCAGTCCCAGCGCGGCCAGTGCGGGAAAGAGCCACAGCGGTGTGTAAAGCTCGGCGGGCAGTCCGGCGCGGTCGGTGCGTTCGAGGCGGTCGAGCGCGGCGGTGGCGGCGGCCAGATCGGCGGTTGTGCGCACCCGAAAGCTCTCGCCGCCCGAGATATTGGCGATGTCGCGCAGGGTTTTGGCATCAACGACCCCCTGCTCATCCGGCGCGGTTTCCTTGTCCGCCACACCCAGCGCAATGGTGTGGATGCGCACGTTCATCTCACTGGCCAGCCGCGCCGCCGCGAGGGGCGAGGTGTTGCCCGCGGTGTTTTCGCCGTCGGACAGGAGGATCAGCACCTTTGATGCGGCCTCCGAGGTCTCGAAGCGCTTGAGCGCCAGCCCAATCGCGCCGCTGATGTTGGTGGCCCGCCCTGAAATGCCGATGGTGGCGGTTTCGATTTTGGTGCCGACCGAGGCGACGTCATAGGAGAACGGCGTGGCAAAATAGGGTTTCGAGCCGAAGACCAAGAGGGCGATCCGGTCCCCGCCACGGCCACGCACGAACTCGGAGCCCACGGATTTCACCACATTGAGGCGGCTGTCGGTTTGGGCGTTCAGCACAAAATCTTCGCGGACCATAGAGCCGGATAGATCGAGCGCGACGATCAGGTCGCGGCCCGAGATCGGCAGGGCGTCGGAATGGGTGATGCGGCGCGGCTCACAGATGGCGAGGATCAAGAGCGCCCATGCCAGAAAGGGCAGCAAGAGCGGTTTCAGCCCTTTTGCGGTTAGGGCGAAACTGCGGTGCCCATCTAGGGCGAAGGGGACCACGAGCATGGGGCCGGTGGCGGGGCGCGGCGGGGCCAAGAGCCAGACGAGGATCGGCAGGGGCAGGGCCAGCAGGAACAAGGGGGCGCCCAAGCTTATGGCGGGCAGATTAATCATGGGCGCGCCGGATCATGGTTTCGATGCGAGCGGTGTCGAAGGGCATGGTCAGATCGTAAAGCGCGGGGCGCAGGTCTTGCGCGGCTTCGGGGGCGGCTTGGTGCAGCAGATGGTAGAGGTGCAGGCGGTGGCGGTCCTCGGGCAGGCGGTGCAGTTCGGCCAGCTGGGCGGATAGATCGGGGGGCTGCGCGGCGGTCTTTTTGCGGCGGGCGAAGAGCGTCTCGATCAGCCAAGACGTCGCCAGCGCGAGGGCTAAAGCCATGCCCAGAACCGCGAAAGCATCCGCAAGCCAACCGCCTGCACCGCTTGTGGGCAGCGCGATGGGGTGCAGCGCTTGTTGCAATGCCGCCTCTGTCAGACGCCCTTCGCTCATGTAGGCCGCGCCCTTGGATCGAGGCCTGCATCCACAAGCTGATCGCGGCGCTGGTCGAGATAGGGGGGCAGGTTTGGTTCGGAAAAGCCGGTTAATTGCGAGCGCTCGGCGTTCTCGTTGATGACGGGGTAATGGCCAGTGGGCAGCGCCGCCAACGCGCCGTGGTTCATATAAAGCGCGCTTAGGTACTGGCGGTGGCGCATTTGGTTGATCACCGCCTCAATCCGCGCACCGGTTTGGTCAAAGCCAGAGGCCAAGAGGACCATCGCGCCGCGTTCGCTCAGCTTCAGCGCCCCCGTTAGGCGCTCGTCGAGGGGGGCGTTGGCCGCGCCGGTGGCGGCCTCTTCCATCCCGAGGGCGTAAAGCGTGCAAATTTCGCCGATCAGCCGCTGCATCGCTTGATCCCGTGGTTTGGGCCGGATGTAGGCTTCGCGGGTGTTCGTGAAGGCGTAGAGGCCGACGAGGCCCTGGTTCGCCAGATGGGCCCAGCCGCGCAGGACCAGCGCCTCGGCGGCGGCAAAGGCCAGAAAGGCGCGGCGCAGGCCAAAGAACATTGCGGGGCGCAGATCGAGCACCATGAGCAGCTTGGTGTTGCGCTCTTCGTGGTAGCGTTTGATGTGCGGGCGGCCCTTGCGCGCGGTGGCGCGGTGGTCGAGGTGGCGCGGGTCGTCACCGTCCACATAGGCGCGTAGATCGAAGACCTCTTGGCCGCGTCCGGCCCGCTGCACGATGCGCCCGCCAGTGCTTTGGGCGCCGCTGGCAAAGGCATGGGGCGCGCCGGATCGCGTTGGGCGCAGACCCATCAGGTAAGAGGGCCGCAGATCGACGCCAAAGCGCGGGTCTTGAAGCGCTCTGGCGGTCATATCACTTCGGTCGCCTCGATGATCTCGCCCAAGACGCTGGCGGCGGTTTTGCCCTCGGCCACGGCGCGCCATGTCAGCCCCAAACGGTGGGTGAGCGCGTCGCGGGCCAGATTTTCCACATCCTCGGGCAGGGCGTGGTCGCGGTTCGACAAAAAGGCGCGGGCGCGGGCAGCGGCGGCGAGGGCCAGCGAGCCACGGGGCGATATCGGATGCTCGATCACACCGGCATGGGCCTCGGCGCGGGTCGCGGCCACGAGGCGGATTATATAGTCCTTGAGGGCGGCGGATACATGCACCCCCGCCACGGCTTTGCGCCCCGCAACCACGTCATCGACACTCAGCACAGGGGTCGTGGGCGGCAACTCTAGGCTCTCACGCTCGGCCAGTTCGAGAATGCGCAATTCGGTGGCGGCGCTGGGCATGGGCACGGTGTATTTGAGCAAAAACCGGTCAAGCTGCGCCTCGGGCAGGGGAAAGGTGCCCTCCAGCTCAATGGGGTTTTGGGTCGCGATCACCAGAAACGGGTCGGGCAGCGCATGGGTGTCGCGGGCGACGGTGACTTGCTGTTCCTCCATCGCCTCAAGGAGCGCGGATTGCACCTTGGGCGGCGAGCGGTTGATTTCATCGACCAGTAGTAAATTTGAGAAAATCGGGCCTTTGGAGAATTCGAACTGGCTGTCGGCTTGGCGAAACACCAGCGAGCCGGTGATGTCCGAGGGCAGCAAATCCGGCGTGCATTGCACCCGCTCGAACGAGGCGCTGACCGCCCTTGCAAGCTCTTTGACCGACCGGGTTTTGGCCAGACCGGGCATGCCCTCGATCAGCACGTGTTTGCCGGTCAAAAGCCCGATCAGACAGCGCTCGGTCAAGGTATCAAGATCAATGAGCCGCTGGGCCAAGTGATCCTGCAGCGCCTTAAATTTGGGAAACAGAGAATTCGCCAAGTTTAGACCTTCGTTTGGATGCCCTTGTACGTTCTATCGGAAACAATAGTTAAAATTTTGCTGAATATTCTTGGCATTGGAATCCCGACCAATGTCGCGTTGACCTGTGGCAGGTGCCTGTGCCGACATGAAACATGTCTTACGACATCAAAAAGCCCCGCAAAAAATTGTTGTAAAAAAAGGGGCAAACATCCGGGAGGGACAAATGGATATTATACTTGCACTTGCGATTACAATTGGCGTGATGGGTGGCGTCGCGACTTGGGGGGCGGTCACGATCGCGAGCCCCTTTGTACTGATTTGGGCGATCTTCATTGGCTGGGCCAGCTTTTTCCATGCGGGCGGCGGCAATGATGGCATCAAGAATTCGACCATCGCGAATATCTGGGGCGTGATCTGCGCCTGTGCGGCGTTCATTGCGCTTTTGGCGCTGGGCGTGACCGCGCTGAATGCGGGGCTTTGCGTGGGTGTGACCGTGCTGGTCATGATCCTTGGGGCGAAACTGCCGCTTTTGGGGGCGATCCCGTCGAGCGTCTACGGCTATGCGGCTACGGCGGCGCTGTTTCTGCTGGGCGCGGCGACTTACGGGGCGGGCACGAACGGCGTTGTGCAGCTTGGTCTGGCGGTCGCGGTTTCGCTGGTCATTGGTAACCTGCTTGGGTTTATCTCTGAGAAAATCGCGGGCGCTTTGAGTTCGTCCAAGACCTATGCGGGCGGTTGTGCCCATGTGAAAACCAATGCCACCGCAGGCCCGATTGATAACCACACCTGTCATTGCAATGTGTGCAAAAACGTCACCGGCCAGTTGACGACCCATGTGATGTTCTTCGATCACGGGGCGCTGACTTGTTCAAATGAGGCGAACCTGAACCGTGTGCCGTTCAATGCGGATAACCCCGATGGCGATCTGGAGCTGTGCCTGTGCAAGGATTGTGGCACGCCGATTATGCTCGACGATAAGAAAAAGCGTATTCGTGCGATTGTGCCGAATTTGATGGGGATGGATCCGGAAAAGATGCCGACGACCTATCATGCGTTTTACGAGGCGAGCAAAGGCTACAAGCGCCCTGACGATGGCAAGCCTGTTCATGAAGGGCTGCGGCCTGATTTTGCTTGGCCTGCGGGCGTTTGAAGAACTGGCCTAGGCGCGGTGGTGCCTAGGTCTCACTTGGTGTTCGCTTGGTGTTAACTTGGGGGGGCTCCTTGGGCCTTATTGGGGCAGCTTTATCTTAAAGCCCTTGTTGCGGATCGTCTGGATTTCCGGTCCGCTGGCGGCGGAAAACATCGCCAGTTTCTTGCGCAGATAGCCGATATAGACATCGACGATGTTCTCAGAGGCTTTGCTATCGCCTGACCATAGATCGTCATAGATATCCCAGCGCGACACCGGTGCATCCTGTGCGGCGGCCAGTTTCTCAAGCAGTTGAAACTCGCGCTCGGTCAGTTGCACCGCCTCTCCCAGATAGGTCACGCAGGATTGCGCTGCATCAAGGGCGATCTGAGCAGGTTTGGCAGGCTCGCGGGTCAGTTGGACCTGCAGGCGGGCGAAGAGTTCTTCGAAGGCGAATGGCTTGACCACATAGTCATTGGCACCGGCCTCGATGCCGCGGGAGCGGTCCTCGACATCCGCCAGCGCGCTGAGCATGATGAGCGGCTTTTTGATGCCCAGTTTGCGGGCGTCGCGCACCAGATCAAGCCCGCTTTCCTCGCCGATCATCACATCGACGATGGCGGCCTGAAT
>CAYLLD010000080.1:0-12685 GCA_964384315.1 uncultured Rhodobacterales bacterium
TTTTATGGTTTTGGCACGCAAATGCGGCTAATTTGCCAGATCCAACCAGAGAAATTATAAAATCTGCCTCATCGCCCGATACTACTTTTTAACGATTTGGTGAAAACCGGGCTCTATTAGGTACATGGGTCCGAATTTCATAGTGATCCGGGCTCGGAATATAATAAAAGAGCAAAAATTGAACAGTTTTTGAAATTTTATTGCGTAAGGCCCTTGAGTTTTTGAATTGTTGCAGCGCAATATAGCGCAGACATGATTTGGGAATCGATCAATGACTGCACAGCCCAAAGACAAACCTTGGCTCATCCGCACCTATGCAGGCCACTCAAGCGCCGCCGCATCCAACGCGCTATATCGCGCTAATTTGGCCAAAGGGCAGACGGGCCTTTCGGTGGCCTTCGATCTGCCGACGCAAACCGGCTATGATAGCGATCATATCCTGTCCCGTGGCGAGGTCGGCAAAGTAGGTGTTCCCATCAGTCACCTCGGCGATATGCGCACATTGTTTGCAGATATCCCGCTTGATCAAATGAACACCTCAATGACGATCAACGCCACCGCCCCTTGGTTGTTGGCGCTTTATATCGCCGTTGCCGAGGAGCAAGGCGTAGATGTCGCCTGCCTTCAGGGCACGGTTCAAAATGATATCATCAAAGAATATCTATCGCGCGGGACATATATTCTGCCGCCGCAGCCCTCGCTAAAGCTGATCGGTGACGTTGCCGAGTACTGTTTCACCCATGTTCCCAAATGGAACCCAATGAACGTTTGCTCGTACCACTTGCAAGAGGCAGGCGCGACGCCGGAGCAAGAGCTGGCATATGCGCTGGCCACTGCGGTCGCCGTGCTGGATCAAGTTCGTGCGCAGGTGCCAGAGGCTGATTTTCCCCGCGTTGTGGCGCGAATTTCCTTTTTCGTGAACGCGGGCATCCGGTTTGTGACCGAGCTTTGCAAGATGCGCGCCTTTACCGATTTATGGGATGAAATTTGTCGCGAACGCTACGCCGTTGATGACCCGAAGCTGCGTCGTTTTCGTTATGGCGTGCAGGTTAACTCGCTTGGTCTGACTGAGCAGCAGCCCGAGAACAACATCCCTAGAATTCTCATCGAAATGCTTGCGGTTACGCTCTCTAAAAACGCTCGCGCCCGTGCGGTTCAACTGCCAGCGTGGAACGAAGCCCTCGGGTTGCCGCGCCGATGGGACCAACAATGGTCAATGCGCATCCAGCAAATCTTGGCTTACGAAACTGATTTGCTTGAGTTTGATGATCTGTTCGATGGCAACCCGACCGTTGACCGAAAAGTTGAGGAACTGAAAGATCTCGCGCGGGCAGAGCTGCGCCAAATTGACGAAATGGGCGGCGCTGTTGCTTGTATCGAGTATATGAAGATGCGGTTGGTTGAGGCGAATGCAGACCGGGTTGGACGGATCGAACGCGGTGATACGACGGTTGTGGGCGTAAATCGGTTTACGGAAACCGAGGAGAGCACGTTAACGGCAGGGGAGCAGGCCATTCTTGTCGTCGACCCAGCTTTAGAAAACGGTCAAATTGCAGAGTTAGCAGCTTGGCGCGACTCTCGGGATGATGAAGCTGTCTCGCTTGCGCTTGGCAAGCTGCGCGCAGCGGCCCAAGCTGGTCAAAATATTATGGAGCCTTCGATCGCTTGTGCCAAAGCGGGTGTGACAACAGGTGAATGGGGCACAATTATGCGCGCGATCCATGGCGAGTACCGTGCACCGACAGGTGTATCCAAAGCCGTTTCCAACAAGTTGACGGGACTGGATGACATTCGTGCCGCCGTTGATGAGCTAACAGACACACTTGGACGAAAGCCGCGGGTTGTGGTCGGTAAGCCGGGTCTTGATGGCCACTCAAACGGCGCCGAGCAAATCGCCTTTCGTGCGCGCGATGCGGGGATGGATGTGGCCTATGAGGGCATTCGCCAGACCCCAGACGATATTGTGGCGCTTGCGATCGAGCATAAGGCGGATCTGATTGGGCTCAGCATTTTGTCCGGCTCCCATATTTCGCTCGTTAAAGACATCTTATCGCGACTGCGGGTTGAAGGGCTGAATTGTAAAATTGTCCTAGGTGGGATCATTCCACAAGAAGATGCTCAGGCGCTTTTGGAGCTTGGGGTGTCAAAAATTTACACACCCAAGGATTTTGACCTGAACGTCATAATGTTTGACCTCGTGGCATTGATGGAAGATCGCGCAAGCGCTGCGTAAATAACGCGTCTTGAGTTTGCCTGCGGTCTGCTTTCTCGTTAGCCTGAACGCCATCGAAGCGAGACAGGTGTTTGCGACATGACGATCCATATCGGGGCTGCGCCCGGCGAAATTGCTGAAACGGTGTTACTACCGGGTGACCCCTATCGCGCAAAATGGGCGGCTGAAACTTTCTTGACGGACACCAAACTCGTGAACGAGACGCGGGGCATGTTGGGGTTTACGGGTAAGTGGCGCGGTGAGCCGGTCACGATCCAAGGCTCGGGCATGGGCATGCCGTCGCTATCGATTTATGTGAACGAGCTGATTTCCAACTATGATGCAAAGACGCTGATCCGGATAGGCTCCTGCGGGGGCATGTCGCCGGATGTCAAAATACGCGATGTCATTCTTGCAATGACAGCAACCAGCGTGTCGACCCCGTCGCTGGGAATTTTCAAAGAGGTCAATTTCGCACCCTGTGCCAACTGGGGATTGTTACGCGCGGCTGCAGCGGCCGCCGATGCGCGGGAAGAGCTTTCTTGCCATATTGGCGGCATCTATTCATCGGATGTTTTTTACGATGAGCGCCCTGATCTAACCGAACAGATGACGCGCCACGGTATTTTGGCCGTCGAAATGGAGGCAGCCGAGCTCTATACACTTGCAGCCCGGCACAAACGGCGGGCATTGGCCGTTTTAACCGTTAGCGATCACCTGGGCACTGGCGAGGCATTGCCTGCGGATGAGCGGGAGCGGTCTTTTGGTGAAATGGTTGAAATCGCGCTCGAGGCGGCATTTGCCTAACCGCGAGCGCAAAATCTTTTGGTCAAATAGTAAATGCCGAAGGCAGATTACATTTTGCGCTCGACCATCATCTTTTTGATCTCTGCAATTGACTGCGCCGGGTTTAGACCCTTGGGGCATGTCTTCGAGCAGTTCATGATCGTATGGCAGCGGTACAGCTTGAATGGATCTTCAAGCTCATCAAGACGTTGGCCTGTTGCCTCGTCCCGGCTATCGATGATCCAGCGATAAGCGTGCAACAGCGCTGCTGGTCCAAGATATCGGTCGCCGTTCCACCAATATGACGGACATGATGTTGAACAAGACGCGCACATGACACACTCATATAGGCCGTCGAGCTTTTTGCGGTCTTCAATTGATTGACGCCACTCTTTTTGCGGCCGGTTCGTTGTCGTTTCTAGCCACGGCATAATAGATGCGTGTTGCGCATAGAAATGCGTGAGGTCAGGGATCAGATCTTTGACAACCGGCATGTGCGGCAGGGGATAAATTGCGATATCACCTTCGACTTCGTCAATTCCATAGATACAGGCCAGAGTGTTGATGCCCTTGGACTTTACGCCGCCGATATTCATGGCACATGAGCCGCAAATACCCTCACGGCATGACCGGCGGAACGTCAAACTTGGGTCGATTTCGTTTTTGATCTTAATCAGAGCATCAAGAACCATGGGCCCGCAGGCGTCCAAATCGACGAAATAGGTGTCTAGCCGTGGGTTTTCGCCAGTGTCCGGATCCCAACGATAAATTTTGAACATCCGTAGGTTGGTTGCGCCCTCGGGCTTTGGCCAGGTCTTGCCCACAGTGATGCGGGAGTTCTTGGGAAGGGTAAGTTGAACCATCGTCTTGTTCCTAATTCGTGCCTAGAGCTGCAAAGGCTCGGTCGGTGCAAGGCCTGACTTTTTCAGGACACATTCATTATAAACGTCTTCGGGCGCGCGCCGTGCGAGGAAGTCAGAACTTAGCGCGATACTTAGGCCTGTACTCACCTTGCCGCTGGAATTTACGCCAATTTTAGCGGCTCCAGAGGGTTTGGTGGCCTCGCGCGCCCGGTCTGTGCAATCCGCCATAGCAACCTCAACCGGCACCGGGGCTGGTGTGGCGCAAGCGCCCAACATAAGTGCCGATACAACTGCCATGGTACGGATCAATATACCCGCGCCTTGGGCGCAATTTTTGCCTGATCAATACCACCGGCCTCTTTTTCGGTGAGCGGGGTAAGCACCACGCCGCGATAGTCGAGGCCGATATTATGCCCAGCAACAGTCGCCAGCGAGTGAACCCGCCAATTTTCATCATCCCGGTCCGGGTGATCCTCATGGGCATGCGCGCCGCGGCTTTCTTTGCGCGCCTCGGCGCTCGAAATCGTGGCCAATGCGTTTGGCATGAGATTGGTCAGTTCTAGGGTTTCCATCAGATCCGAATTCCAGACCAACGAGCGGTCGGTCACTTTCAGATCATCTAGGCCTTGTGCGACCTTTTTCATCTTTTCAAGTCCCTCGGCGAGGGTTTTATCTGTCCGGAAGACAGCAGCATCGGTCTGCATCGTCTTTTGCATATCAAGACGCAACTCGGCTGTCGGCGTAGAGCCATCTGCGTGCCGGAAGCGGTCAAACCGATCCATCGCCTCTTCGACGGAATGATTGTTGAGCGTTTGGTTCGCTTCGTTCGGGTTAACGACCTCACCTGCCTTGATCGCGGCGGCGCGGCCAAACACCACAAGATCGATCAGCGAGTTTGATCCAAGACGGTTTGCCCCATGAACCGATGCGCAACCTGCCTCACCAACGGCCATCAGACCGGGTTGGATTGCGTCTTTATCGCCGCCAGTTGGGTTGATCACCTCGCCCCAGTAATTGGTCGGGATGCCGCCCATATTGTAGTGGACGGTCGGCAGAACAGGGATGGGTTCTTTGTTCAAATCCACGCCTGCGAAAATGCGCGCGCTTTCGGAAATACCGGGCAGCCGTTCAGCGAGCGTTTCAGGGGGTAGATGGTCCAAATGCAAGTGGATGTGATCGCCATCGGCACCGATCCCGCGACCCTCGCGGATCTCCATCGTCATACAGCGTGACACCACATCGCGTGATGCGAGATCCTTATAAGTCGGGGCGTAACGCTCCATAAAGCGTTCGCCCTCGGAATTTGTCAGATAGCCGCCTTCGCCGCGCGCGCCTTCGGTAATCAAACAGCCAGAGCCATAGATGCCCGTTGGATGGAATTGAACGAATTCCATGTCCTGCAGAGGCATGCCTTGACGTGCGACCATGCCGCCACCGTCGCCGGTACAGGTATGAGCGGAGGTTGCCGAGAAATAGGCGCGTCCGTAGCCACCGGTCGCAAGAACGACCATTTTGGCGGAAAAACGGTGCATCGTGCCATCATCGAGTTTCCATGCAATCACGCCCTGACACTGGCCATCATCGGACATGATCAGGTCGGTTGCGAAATACTCGATATAGAACTCAGCACGCTGCTTTAGCGACTGGCCATACAGCGTGTGCAAAATAGCATGGCCCGTACGGTCGGCCGCAGCACAGGTGCGCTGAACCGGGGGGCCTTCGCCAAATTCAGTGGTATGCCCGCCGAAGGGACGCTGATAAATTGTGCCTTCTTCGGTGCGTGAGAATGGCACCCCGTAGTGATCAAGCTCGTAAACCGCTTTGGGCGCTTCGCGAGACAGATACTCCATCGCATCCATATCGCCGAGCCAATCCGATCCCTTGACCGTGTCGTACATATGCCATTGCCAGTTGTCCGGCCCCATATTGGCCAGCGATGCGGCAATGCCGCCCTGTGCCGCAACTGTGTGCGAACGGGTCGGGAAAACCTTAGTGATACAAGCGGTCTTTAGCCCTTGTTCAGCCATGCCCAAGGTCGCGCGCAACCCGGCGCCTCCGGCCCCAACAACAACAACGTCATAGACGTGATCGGTAAACTCATAAGCGGCCATGATGGATCCTTCAGCCGAGGAAAGCGATTTTTGCGATAGCAAATAGGCCGGTAAAGCCCAAAAGCCCGCAAAAGAGATTAGATGCGACAATCAGCGCGGTGCGCATACCGCCACCGGTGTAGTCTTCGATCACGACCTGCAAGCCAAGCTTGAGGTGATAAAAGCATGTGATCACAAAAAGCGCTGCGATGATGGCGCGGACAGGATTGCCGTAAGCGGCCAGCACTGTCTCGTAGTCAGCACCAAGATTGCGCGCCAAGGGGATGATGAACAGGGGCGTGAGGATGATCAATGCCACCGCCGAGACCCGCTGCGCCCAAAAGTGATGGGTGCCTTCTTTGGCGGAGCCTAGGCCCTGAACGCGTTTATAGTCTGTATTATAGCTCATGGATGTCCTCGCAATACGCGTAGAGCGCTCAGGCGATCAAAATGGTGATTATTGTCAAGACGACGCTCGCGCCTAGAACGATCCAGGACGATTTGTCGACATCGTCCATGCTGAACCCGTAGCCTAGGTCCCAAAACAAGTGCCGCACGCCGTTGCAAAAGTGGAACCAGAGGCCCCAAGCCGAAAGGATCAGGATCAAACCGCCAACTATGGACGTCAAAAGGTCGTCAAACACCTGAAAAGCGCCCGCAGAGGTCGCGGCGGAAAGGAACCAGCCCACGATCAGCAGCGCCGAGATTGACATCGCGCTGCCGGTGATCCGATGCATGATTGATAGCACCGAGTTCAACTGCGGCTTGTAGATCATGATGTGGGGCGAGAGCGGGCGATTGCCGCGGTTTACATCAGCCATATGGTCCTCCTGCCGAGCGCGATGATCGGTTGCGCTTCCGTGCGCGCCTAAGTTCTGACCCTAAACGCGTAAATTCTCCATTAACATACGATTTTCAGTGCCCGGTAAGTCAAGCGACAAAGGCCAGTGTTGCGGTGCGGCATATTGCGCAAGGCACTACGTGATCACAGCAATAAAATATGTGATCACAAAAAATCAGAGCGGTGTCGTAGGCATGATCGGAAAATGGGGTTTAGCGCGTAATTCACGCACTGCCGCAGTGAATCGCCGTGAATCGTAGTGAATCGCCGTGCTAACGAGATTAGCTCGATCACAGATTTCGACTGTGCTTTCTGGGGCCAAAATATCCCTAATTTGGCAATTTTACAAAAAATTATGGGTAATAGAGATTCGTCTTGCCGGACCGGCGGTACTAAGGCTGACGAAAGTTCAGATCGCACTGACTTGACGTTGGAGCTGGAAATTTTTGCTGAAAAGACAAACAATTAGTGGGGGCCTTAAGTTGGGCGCGCCGTTGAAAGCACTTTTGGAAATGGAAAAAAACGCAACGACGCGCCTAAAAGTTATCCCGCTCAATAACAAAATCCCCCTCAACTCTAATAAAAACATTGCAATACAGGCTTGCACAGGTAACTTGTCTACGCGCGTTAAAGGGGGCTTTAACGATCTTCTAATTTTTAGTGCGTCTTCCTCGTCCTTTTGGGCGGGTGAAGACGTGCGTTTTTCAAGAGTTCTTTGGGGGTGGGAGAAGGCTTCGGTTCACCCCTAGAGCGCCCCACTCTCGACAGCCAAACACTTGCCGCCTGTCAGACGAGATTGGTGCATTGATGCGTTCCTCTAATTGCGACTTTGGTTTGACGATGCGCAGTCGGTATTGTGCGACCGTGCGGATTGGCGCAAGAAGTTACAAAGCACAAGAACTGGAGGAGCAAACCAATGGATCAGATCAGCCATTTTGTTAGCGGCGACGCTTGGGCGGGTGACGGCACGCGCAAAGGCAAAGTCTTCAACCCGGCGACCGGCGAGGTTCAGGCCGAGGTTACTCTTGCTAGCCCTGAAGATTTGAATGAGGCGGTGGCGCGGGCCAAAGCGGCGCAGCCTGCTTGGGCGGCGACCAACCCCCAACGCCGCGCTCGTGTGCTGATGGAGTTCGTGCGGCTTTTGAACCGCGACATGGATAAACTCGCCGAGGCTCTGAGCCGCGAGCACGGCAAGACCATCCCCGATGCCAAGGGCGATGTGATCCGTGGTTTGGAGGTTGCCGAGTTTTGCATCGGCGCGCCGCATCACCTTAAGGGTGAGTTCACCGATGGGGCGGGGCCGAACATCGACATGTACTCGATGCGGCAGGCTTTGGGCGTTGTGGCGGGCATCACCCCGTTCAATTTCCCCGCGATGATCCCGATGTGGCAATTCTGTCCGGCGCTGGCCTGCGGCAATGCCTTTATCCTGAAACCCTCCGAGCGCGACCCCTCGGTGCCCAATATGCTTGCGGCGCTGATGGTCGAGGCGGGGCTGCCTAAGGATATTTTGCAGGTGGTGCATGGGGACAAAGAGGCGGTCGATGCGATTCTCGATCATGACGACATCGAAGCGGTTGGCTTTGTCGGCTCGACGCCGATTGCACAATATATCTATGCGCGCGGCTGTGCGAACGGCAAGCGGGTGCAGTGTTTTGGCGGCGCAAAGAACCATATGATCGTCATGCCCGATGCGGATTTGGATCAGGCGGCGGATGCCTTGATCGGGGCGGGATATGGCGCGGCGGGCGAACGCTGTATGGCCATTTCGGTCGCGGTGCCTGTGGGTGAGGCCACCGCCGATGCGCTGATCGAAAAGCTGGTGCCACGGGTCGAGAAGCTCAAGGTTGGGCCCTATACCTCTGGCGATGACGTTGATTACGGCCCGCTCGTGACCAGTGCGGCCAAGGAGAACGTGCTGGGTTTGGTGAATTCGGGCGTTGAGCAGGGCGCAGAGCTGGTGGTCGATGGCCGCGATTTCTCGCTGCAGGGCTATGAGGACGGGTTTTTCGTCGGCCCGCATCTCTTCGACAAAGTCACCACCGATATGGACATCTATAAAAAGGAAATCTTCGGGCCGGTGCTCTCGACGGTGCGCGCCAAGACCTATGACGAGGCGCTGGCTATGGCGATGGATCACGAATACGGCAATGGCACGGCGATTTTCACCCGCGACGGGGACACGGCGCGGGATTTTGCCAGCCGGATCAATATCGGCATGGTCGGGATCAATGTGCCGATCCCTGTGCCTTTGGCTTATCACACCTTTGGGGGTTGGAAAAAATCCGGCTTTGGCGATCTAAATCAGCACGGGCCGGATTCGTTCAGGTTTTACACGCGGACCAAGACAGTGACCGCGCGTTGGCCCTCGGGGATCAAAGAGGGTGCGGAGTTTTCGATCCCGACGATGTGACCCAACGTAATTTTTAGACATGTATGGACCGGGGCAGAGCGCCTCGGTCCATCGCAGGTTTAGGTGCTGGCAAACTTAGGTGCTGCCAAATTAACTGCTGGCAAACTCGGTGAAATCCATCGCGTCGACTTCGGCCCAAATCTCTTCCCAAACGCCTTTTGACTTACCGCGATGCTTGGCCGCCTTAGCGGTTTCGAGGTTCGCCATCATGCCCGCGCCCCGAACAATCACCAGCCCGACCATCCCCATGGCCAGATGGGGCTGACAGCCATAGCCATAAAACCCCGGCATATCGAAGGTCACGGCGATCTCTTTGTTCATCTTGCCTTTCCAGCCCTCAGCCCCCTCGGGCACCATGCCTCTGAGCGAGATGCTGTTATGGGATTTATCGGCGGGCAAAAACCGCACCGTGTCGCTGGGTTCAACCACCAAAATGCGCGGCAAGAAAATCTGCCGCAGCTTTTTGTTGTCGGGGTGCTTGTTGAGCATTTCGACATCATAGGTGGCCCCTGCAAGCGCGCTGAGCGGCAGGCTGATCACGGCAGCGCCCGCGAGGCCGCCAGCTAGAATTACGCGGCGATTAAAAGGGCGATTGAAAGGCTGGGTCATGATTGCTCCGTGGCGGTTTATCCCTGCCACTCGATCTAGGACTGATCGTAAAATAGACCAGCGCGGCGAGGTGACGCATTCGTTAAAATTAGAGCCAAATGGGAGCTGAAAAACGCAGGCGACACAAAAAAGCCGCCCACAAACGGGGCGGCTTTCGTAAGCTTTGAAGGCAGGGCTAAACCTAGACTGGGCGAAATTATTCGCTGTCGCCGCTGGCCTCTGCCGCGCCTTCGGTCTCGGCGCCGTCTTCGCCTTCGGCCTCTTCGTCATCCGCAGATCCAAGACCACCAGGTGCTGCCATATTGGCCAGCGTGAAGTCGCGATCGTTGATCACAAGCGATGCGCCCTCGGGCAATTCGATCCCCGAGATATGCAGGCTGTCGCCGATTTGCAGACCAGAGACATCCGCCACCAATTCCTCGGGGATGTTGTCTGCCAGCACGTTCATCTCGACCTCATTGCGCACAATGCCCAAGGTGCCGCCGGCCTTCGTGCCGGGTGCCTCTTCGGCGCCTTCAAAGCGCAAGGGGATGAAAAGTTTGATGCGCGAGGTGCGCGAGAGCCGCAGGAAATCCACGTGGGTCGGCAAATCTTTGACCACATCGCGCTGCACGTCGCGGCAGATCACGCGGATCTTTTCGCCGCCGATGCTGACGTGCAAAAGCTGGGTCATAAAGCGACCAGCCTTGAGGTTCTTCAACAGCTCGTTGAATTTTACGTTAATCGGGGTCGGCTCTTCGGAGCCCCCGTAAATGACGCCGGGAACAAGTCCCTCTCTTCTAGCTGCGCGTGCGGCCCCCTTGCCCGTCTCTTCGCGCAACGTAGCGTCGATCGTTAGTCGGTCTACCATTGTTGCAATCCTTAAAAGTTTAAGTTCTTTAGTTATAGAGGTGCGGCACTCCTCCAGGGGTGTAAATACCGCTGTCCGGCTCTCGGGTGAGCGCCAGAACGGGGGGCATAGGCGATTCCGCTGCACAAGGGAAGAGTTTTGTCCACAAGCGCGTGAGCCCTTGATTTTCCCCGTTAGCTGCCGCAAACCGAACCGGCTTGTTAGCGCAAGAGTATGACGACTGGCTGTAAATAACGGCGACACTGAATGGCGAGGCCCCCAATTGACGCGGATAGACGATAAATTTGCAGCGCTCGCGGCTGAGGCGAAGACGGCGTTTGTTGCCTTCATCATGGCTGGCGACCCGAATTACGACACGAGCCTTGCCCTGATGAAGGGGATGCCCGCCGCAGGTGTGGATATCATCGAGCTGGGGATGCCTTTCACGGACCCAATGGCCGATGGCACCTCGATCCAACTGGCGGGGGGGCGCGCGCTTGATGCGGGTATGACCCTGACCAAGACCCTCGATATGGTGCGTGCGTTTCGTCAAGATGACGCGCAAACGCCGATTGTTCTGATGGGCTATTATAATCCGATCTATTCCCACGGGGTCGATAAATTCGTGGCTGAGGCCGCGAAGGCGGGCGTGGATGGTCTGATCGTCGTTGATCTGCCCCCCGAAGAGGACGACGAGCTGTGTTTGCCGGCGGTTGCGGCGGGGATGAACTTTATCCGCCTCGCGACCCCGACTTCGGACGCGGCGCGGTTGCCCAAGCTGCTGCAAAACACCAGTGGCTTTATTTATTACGTGTCGATCAATGGCATCACCGGTTCCGCCGAGGCGCAATCCGCCGCCGTCGCCCCCGAAGTGGCGCGGATCAAAGCCTCGACAGATGTGCCGGTTTGCGTGGGCTTCGGGATCAAAACCCCTGCCGCCGCCGCCGATATCGCGGGGGTCTCTGACGGGGTCGTCGTTGGCTCGGCCATTGTTGATCGCATCGGCAAGGGCGAGCCGGTCCAGAGCGTGCTGGAGTTCGTGAAAAGCCTAGCAGAGGCGACCCATAGCGCTTGAATGCCTCACCTCTCATAACGCCGCGGCACCTGCATGTGCCGTTCTCTCGCCAAGACTGGGCACGTCTGCGGGAAAACACCCCGCTCAATCTCGAAGCGGGTGAAATCGCGCGGCTGCGCTCGCTCGGCGATCATATAGATGTCGAGGAAGTCGAGGAAATCTACCTGCCGATATCGCGGCTATTGTCGAGCCATGTGGATGCCATGGCCGAGCTTTTTGAGGCGCGGCGCAAGTTTTTGCGGTTCAACGCGCCCAAAGCGCCGTTCATTATCGGGATTGCGGGTTCCGTGGCCGTGGGCAAATCCACCACCGCGCGGGTGCTGCAAGAGCTACTGCGCCGCTGGCCGTCCAGCCCGAATGTGGCGCTGGTGACCACCGATGGGTTTCTTTACCCCAATGCCGAGCTAGAGCGGCGCGGTCTGATGGAGCGCAAGGGCTTTCCCGAAAGCTATGACCGCTCGGACATGGTGCGGTTTCTTTCCGAGATCAAATCGGGGCGCGAACAGGTCTTAGCCCCAGTTTATTCGCATCTGCACTATGATATTCTGCCGCAAGAAACCGTGGCGGTTGAGTTGCCGGATATTCTGATCTTTGAGGGGCTGAATGTGTTGCAAACCCCGGACCAGCTGCCCGATAGCCCGCTGGTGTCGGATTTCTTCGATTTCTCGATCTATGTGGATGCCAAGCCCGAGCATATCCGCGATTGGTACGTCACCCGCTTCATGACCCTGCGCCAGACCGCCTTTGCGGATCCGAACTCGTTCTTCCACCGCTACGCGTCGCTCTCGGCCGAAGAGGCAGAGGCCAAGGCGCAAAGCCTGTGGGAAGAGATCAATTTGGTGAACCTAGAGCAAAACATCCGCCCAACCCGCCCACGCGCGCGGCTAATCCTGCGCAAAGGGGCGGATCATTTGGTGGAATGGATCGGGCTGCGGCGGCTTTAGCTGCCGGCCCCGCCTCCCAGCAG
>CAYLLD010000081.1:0-3365 GCA_964384315.1 uncultured Rhodobacterales bacterium
AAGGCCCAAACCTTGCGGTCGCCCATGTCGATCAGGCCGCGGTTGTGCATGTATTTCATGAACCGCGCTTGGTAGATCGCCATCAGCGGGCCGAGCCCCATGCTCACGGTGGGGAACTGCCAGTAATCCGGCATCAGCCACGGATGCGGATAGGACGACAGACCGCCGCCTGCGACCTCGGAGCGGAAGTTTTCCAGCTCGGCCTCGGAGATCCGCCCCTCCATGAAAGAACGGGCGTAGATGCCGGGGATCACATGGCCTTGGAAAAAGACCAGATCGCCGCCGTGGATCGCCGATTTTGCGCGCCAAAAGTGATTGAGCCCCACGTCATAAAGCGCGGCCGAAGAGGCGAAACTGGCGATATGCCCGCCGTATTCGCTGCTCTCTTTGTTGCGCCGCACAACCGTCGCCATGGCATTCCAGCGGTTGATCGTGCGAATGCGCCATTCCATTTCCGCATCCCCAGGATAATCGGGCTGTTCGTCTGTGGGGATGGTATTTTGATAGGGCGTGGTCGAGGAAAACGGCAGGTTCGCCCCCGCTGCCCGCGCCCGTGCAACAGCGCTATCGAGCAGAAAATGTGCCCGATTTGCGCCATCGCGTGAGATCACATCCTCAATCGCGTCCTGCCATTCCTGACTTTCAACCGGATCAATGTCATCAAGTTTATTTGTCATGGGTGGTCTCCGAAAATTGAGAATTGGTTAGTGTTGTGTTTTGACGCGCTACGTTAGGTATTGCGCGCCATTGGCAGTAATTGTTGAACCATTGATGAACTGCGCATCATCCGAGGCCAAGAAGGCCACGCAGCGCGCGATTTCCTCAGGCTCACCCAAACGCCCTGTCGGGATTTGAGCGACGATGCTGTCGCGGACCTTCTCGGGCACAGCCATCACCATTTCAGTGGCAATATAGCCCGGGCAAACCGCATTGGCGGTGATCCCCAACCGCGCGCCCTCTTGGGCCAAGGATTTCACGATCCCCAGATCACCGGCTTTGGTGGCGGCGTAATTGGCTTGGGCGAACTGGCCTTTTTGGCCATTGATCGAAGAGATCACGATCACGCGGCCAAACTTGCGCTCGCGCATACCGGGCCAGACCGGATGGATGGTGTTGAAGACGCCGTTTAGATTGGTGTCGATCACTTCGTTCCACTGGTCGGGAGTCATTTTGTGAAACGGGGCATCGCGGGTGATACCGGCATTGGCGACCACGATGTCGATGGGGCCGATCTCGGCCTCGACCTTGGCGATCCCCGCCTTGGAGGCCTCATAATCCGCCACGTTCCATTTATAGGTGGCGATGCCAGTGGCCTCGGTGAAGGCCGCGGCCTTTTCGTCATTGCCCGCGTATGTCGCGGCAACTTGGCAGCCTTGTGCCTTGAGCGCTTTTGAAATCGCTTCGCCGATGCCGCGGGTGCCGCCGGTGATTAATGCAGTTCTAGCCATGGTCACTCCCATTAGTCGTTTTTATCGATTGGGCCATTGTGCCCCGATCCTTTGTGGATTTGGCAACAGATATAGCCTGACTAAAACGAGTTGTCAGAAGTGAAAGCGTCGCACGCCCCATGGTGTCTCCCTAGTGATCCCGCTTCGGCTGTCGGGTCGTTCATCTTTGGGCGGCTAAATACCGAAAGAAACAGGGGATGTCGCGCAAATTCACTGCATAGCGGACCCGTTAAAACGTCATAACATATTGTTTCGTTTGAAACTTGTGCTTTGCATGAAAATTAGCGCGCAGATGCAGGTGTTGGTCTAAAAGTTGCGACCAAGTTTATATAGTTCATTATGAAAGTAGTTTGGTGTGGCTTTATCTTAACTAAGTCACGGGTAGTTGAGCGTATTCGATCAAAAAAAGGCGCGACTCAAACGATGTGAGTCGCACCTTTTGGTAGGTTTGCCAAAAGCGGCAGGGATCAATCGCGCGCCACGCAAAGCGCCACGCCCATGCCGCCGCCAATGCAAAGGGTCGCCAGACCTTTTTTGGCGTCACGGCGCTTCATTTCGAACAAAAGCGTGTTCAGGACGCGGCAGCCTGAGGCCCCGATGGGGTGCCCAATGGCAATCGCGCCGCCGTTCACATTCACGATCTCAGGGTCCCAACCCATGTCCTTATTCACCGCGCAAGCCTGCGCCGCGAAGGCCTCATTGGCCTCAACCAGATCAAGATCGCTGACCTTCCAACCGGCTTTATCAAGCGCTTTGCGGCTGGCATAAATCGGGCCAACGCCCATGAACGCTGGATCAAGACCGGCGGTGGCGTAGGAGACGATCCGCGCCAAAGGCTCAATGCCCCGCGCGCCCGCGGCATCCGCCGACATCAACAGCGTCGCCGCCGCGCCATCGTTCAACCCGCTGGCATTTGCCGCCGTAACCGTGCCCTCTTTGTCAAAGGCAGGGCGCAGCTTTTGCATAGCCTCCATGGTCGCGCCGTGGCGGATGTACTCATCCTTGTCGACTACGATATCGCCTTTGCGGTGCTTGACCGTATAGGCCACGATCTCGTCCTCAAAGCGCCCCGCGTTCTGCGCAGCTTCGGCTTTGTTCTGCGAACTAACTGCGAAAGTGTCCTGATTTTCGCGACTGATCTGCCATTTCTTGGCGACATTCTCGGCGGTTGTGCCCATGTGATAGTTGTTAAACGCGTCCCAAAGGCCGTCCTTGATCATACTATCCGTGAACTTGGCGTCGCCCATTTTATAGCCGCCGCGCATATGCGCCACATGGGGGCTAAGGCTCATGCTTTCTTGACCGCCAGCCACGATAACATCCGCATCGCCCAGCAGAATATGCTGCGCCCCAAGGGCAACCGCGCGCAGACCAGAGCCGCAGACCTGATTGATGCTCCAAGCCGCCGCTTCTTGCGGTAGGCCCGCGTTGATATGCGCCTGACGCGCTGGATTTTGACCCTGACCCGCTGTCAGAACCTGCCCCATGATAGTCTCGGAGACCTCGGCCTTGTCGATGCCGGCGCGCGCGACAACCTCTTCGATGACCGCCGTGCCCAGATCATGGGCGGGGGTATTTGCAAAACTGCCGTTGAACGAGCCGACCGGCGTGCGGGCGGCAGAGGCGATAACAACATTGGTCATGAAGCGGTTCTCCTGCTTGGACAAGTTCCATTGCGCTCACGATCGCGCACGGTTGAGGGGGTATATATTGCACCTGCGAAGCGCGCAATGGCCTGCCCTAGCCCTGAGGCGATTTGTACCTGACGTCGTGCAGGGGCCTAATGCAGGCTCCTAGTAACGCTTTCCCCAATGAACGCTCTCCCCAATGAACGCTCTCACCCTAGTGAACGCTTTCCTTACTGAACGCTCTCACCCTAGTGAACGCTTTCCTTACTGAACGCTCTCACCCTAGTGA
>CAYLLD010000081.1:3465-12627 GCA_964384315.1 uncultured Rhodobacterales bacterium
TGAACGCTCTCACCCTAGTGAACGCTTTCCTTACTGAACGCTCTCACCCTAGTGAACGCTTACGGGTGCCAACTCGTTTTCACGCGCGATGAAAAACGCCAATTCGCGGTTTGGTGCCAGCCCAAGCACATTGCCCGCCTCGCCCAAAATCGCGTGTGGATCGTCGCCGTCGCCGACCTTTTCCATGATATCATCGGGCAAATCCGTCGCCGCCACAGGGCGGATATAGACGATATTGCTCTCAAGGCTTTCGTTAACATGTTCATTAATTGGCGTATTCATAACAGTGCTCCTTGTTACACGGATGTCGAGAGGTGGCCTTAGGCCGTTTTGATCTCGATTGATTTCACGGACTTCTCAGGGGGCGTGCGAAACAGCTCTATATGCAGCAGGCCATTTTCCATATCGGCACTTGCCACTTCCATGCCATCGGCCAGCACAAAGCTGCGTTTGAATTGCCGCGTGGCGATGCCGCGGTGCAGATAGACGCGCGCGCCCTCATCTAAGGTGGTGCCGCCTTCGATCAAAAGCTGCCGCTCTTCCATGGTGATCTTCAGATCATCCGCAGAAAATCCTGCCACCGCCAGCGTGATCCGGTAAGCGTGCTCGTCGAGCTGCTCTATATTATAGGGGGGGTAGCCGTCGTTGCCGACTTTTGATGTACGCTCCACCAGCCGATCAAGCTGGTCAAAGCCCAAAAGGAACGGATGCGACCCGAAACTTACTCTACTCATATATCAAGCCCTCATGATGTAAGCGACTTTGGTTGGTGGCCCCGGATATCGGCGGCGCTTTATAGATATGGCGATGCGGGTTCGGTCCAACAAGGGTGCGCGTAGGGTCTTTTTTCGAATCTCTATTCGCGCTAGGGGACGAGTCACCTGAAAAGTGAAACCCCATATGCCCAAAAAAGATGCCGAAGAATCCGCGCTGCGCAAAAAGCTGTTAGAGCTGCGCACAGAGCATGCGGATCTGGATGTTGCCATTCACGCCATTGAGGCCAGCCGCGTGCCTGATCGATTGGCTGTGATGCGGCTGAAAAAGCGCAAATTGATGCTTAAGGATCAGGTTGCGGTGATTGAGGATCAACTCACGCCGGATATCATTGCCTGATTTGGCCATTTGCCCGTCATGTGCCCGCCAAGTGCCCATGATATAACTGCATGTGATTGCCTAGCCCCGGTCGATCCGCTATGCCCTTCGTTTGTTGTGAATTTTGACGCGAGGGGCAAGACCATGACGCAGGTTGGGATCATCATGGGCAGCACGTCGGATTGGCCCACTATGGAGGCCGCGGCCCAGGTGCTTGATGCGCTTGAGATCGCCTATGAAACCCGCGTGGTTTCGGCCCATCGTACCCCGGATCGTTTATGGGAATACGGCGGCACCGCCGATGCACGTGGCCTCAAAGTCATCATCGCTGGGGCAGGGGGCGCGGCCCATCTGCCGGGCATGATCGCCAGCAAAACCCGCCTGCCGGTTGTGGGCGTGCCGGTGCAGACCAAAGCCTTGGGCGGGCTCGATTCGCTCTTGTCGATTGTGCAAATGCCCGGCGGTTATCCGGTGGCAACCATGGCCATTGGCAGCGCGGGGGCGAAAAACGCGGGCTTCATGGCGGCCTCGATCCTCGCCCTGAGCGATGCAGATCTCGCCACCCGTCTAGAGGCGCACCGCCAAGCCATCAGCGACGCGATCCCGCAGGACCCCCGCCCCGCAGGACCCCACCCCGCAGGACCCCACCCCGCAGGACCCCACGATGAGTGATGCCCTCGCCCCCGGTTCAACGATAGGCATCTTGGGCGGCGGCCAGCTTGGCCGGATGCTGGCGCTCGCAGCAGCGCGGCTCGGCCTGAAATGCCACATCTATGATACCGCCCCAGAGGCCCCCGCCACGCAGGTTGCGGCGGCCCAGACCATCGCCAGCTACGACGATAAAGCCGCGCTTTTGGCCTTTGCGCAGGCGGTGGACGTGGTGACTTACGAATTCGAGAATATCCCCGAGGCTGCCCTTGATGCCATCGAGGCCCATGTGCCCGTGCGCCCGAACCGCCGTGCATTGGCGGTGTCCCAAGACCGTGTGCGCGAAAAAGAGTTCCTGACCAGCCTTGGCATTGAGGTCGCGCCTTTCGCGGCGGTCGATGATCTGGCTGGGCTTGAGGCCGCCATCGCGCAAATCGGCACCCCATCGATCCTAAAGACCCGCCGCTTTGGCTATGATGGCAAAGGGCAGGTGCGGCTGACGGGGCCGGAGGGTGCCGAGGCCGCATGGCAAGACATCAAAGCCGCCCCTGCGGTGCTTGAGGCGATGATCCCCTTCGAGCGCGAGATTTCCGTGATCGCTGCGCGCGGCACCACCGGTCCGGTTGTCGCCTTTGATCCGGGCGAGAACCTGCACAAGGACGGTATTCTGGCCACCACCACGATCCCCGCGCAGATCACCAACGCGCAGCGCGGCGAGGCGATTTTGAGCGCGGGGAAAATCCTCAACGCGCTTGATTATATCGGCGTGATGGGGATCGAGTTTTTCGTCACCCCCCAAGGGCTCTTGGTCAACGAGATTGCGCCGCGGGTGCATAACTCGGGCCATTGGACCCAAGCGGGCTGCGTGGTGGATCAGTTCGAGCAGCACATACGCGCGGTGGCGGGTTGGCCCTTGGGCGATCCGGCGCGCCATGCGGATGTCGAGATGACCAATCTGATCGGTGCCGATGCCGACGCGTGGCACGGCGTGACTGCGGCGGGGCTACATCTATATGGCAAGGTCGAGGCGCGGCCTGGCCGCAAGATGGGGCATATCAACCGGATTGTGCCGCCCCAAGGGTGAGCCTCAAGCGAATGACAGGGCAATCGCGCTAAGGGCCAAAAGCGCAAAGCCAATGGCCCAAGCGGTCCAAATCAGCCGCACCGCACCCCTGATATCCCGCGCATCAAGATCGCGGCGACCTGCGGCGTTCAGATAGGGGTCGGTCGTCTTCACCCCATCATAAGAGCGCGGCCCCGCCAGCGCGATGCCAAGGGCATAGGCCGCCGCCGCCTCGGGCCAGCCCGCGTTGGGCGAGCGGTGGAACCGCGCATCGGTCCGCGTGCCGCCCCATGCGGACGCGCGCCCCCCCGCCAGACACAAAAGCCCCGCCGCCAGCCGCGCCGGCAGCCAATTCATCGCATCATCAAGCTTGGCCGTCGCAAAGCCGAACGCCGCGTATTTTTCAGAGCGATGCGCGATCATACTATCGGCGGTATTCACCATCTTATAGGCGATGATCCCCGGCAGGCCCAAAAGCGCGAACCAGAACACGGGCGCCACGACCCCGTCCGAGAAATTCTCCGCCGCGCTCTCAATGGCCGCCCGTGCAACCGCCGTCTCGTCCATCGCACCGGTGTCGCGCCCCACGATCATTGCCACCTCGGCGCGCCCCGCCTCAAGTCCTGTCTCATGCCCCCGTTCAAGACCCCTTTCGAGCCCGTGCGCCACCGCAAGCACATGATCCGAGAGCGAGCGTTGGGCGATTAGAATAGCCCCGATGATGATCTCAAGCGCCCCTGCAAAGGGCAAAGCGTGGATCGCCAGCCCCAGCCCAAGCGCGATTAGCGTGAGGGCCGCTATGGCAATCGCCCCCCGCATCCGGCGCTGCGCCCCAAGGTTCAACCGCCGATCCGCCAGATCAACCGCGCGGCCCATAAGCACCGCCGGATGCGGCACCCGCGACCAGATCGCGCGCGGCTCACCCAGTAGCGCATCGAGGGCGAGGGCCATGGTGATGATCCAAGAGTAACTCACGTAACTCACAGCCCAAGCGCCTGAGCCAGCCTGCGCAGATCGGTCTCGTCTTTGGGCAGGCCAAAGCGCAGCCATTGCGGTGCATAGGAAAACGGGCGGGTCAAAATATGCGCGCGGCACAGGGTCTCGTGACGCGCGGCGGCATCCGGATGGGCCGCAAGCCGGAACAGATCGCACCCGCCGATGATCTCAAACCCCGCCCCGAGCAGCACCTCATCGAGCCGCGCGCGCATCTGCGCCAAAGCGTTCCGTGTCTTTTGCGCCCAAGCCGGATCGTTGAGCGCCGCCGCCCCAGTGATAAGCGCGGGGGCAGAGACGGGCCAAGGCCCCAAACGGTTCGACAAGGCGCTCGCCAATTCCGGCGCGCAGATCGCAAAACCGAGCCGCAGCCCTGCCAAGCCCCAAAACTTACCGAAACTCTTTATAATGATTGTGTTCGGACGGGCCGCGGCCGCGATCAAGCTGCGTTGCGGCGTCAGATCGCAAAAACTCTCGTCAATGATGTGAACGCGTCCAGCCTCAAGCGCCTCTGTCGCGACATAAGCCCCATCGGGGTTGTTGGGATTGACGTGGACCGCGACATCAGCCGCCTCAGCAGCCGTTTTTGCCCGCGCCCAACCATGCGCGTTAAAAGCGGTTTCATACTCATTATATATGGGCGCACGCAGGGCGTAGGTCTGGCCCTTTAAAATACGAGGGAACAAAACACTGGGCAGCGCGGCGATGATCGCGCTGGCACCGCCCGCAGGCACAACCGCCGCCGTTTTGGGAATATCCCAAAAGCTGCGGGCGGCGACCTCAAGCGCGTGGGTCAAATCAGTGTCGGGCAAGGCGCCAAGACGTCCTGTGATCTGGCCCAAAGCCTCCGGTGAGACCGGATAGGGGTTTGGATTGATGCCCGTGGACAGATCAAGCCAGTGAGTGGGCGCACCGCCAAAAGCTGAAATGGCGGCCTGAAGCCCGCCGCCGTGCTCGCGGCTTTTCATCGGTTAAAGCGCAGGTGCAGGGGGGATACGGGCGCGAAAATGGCCCTTGATCGCCTGCGGCCACTCGCGAAACGGAACCTGACCGCTTTCGCTGGCATCATATTTGCGCGCAAACTCGATGATTCCCGCCGCAGCTTCCTCGGTCGGCTCGAACATCCCCAGAACATAGGTCAGTTTACCCTCCGCTTGCAGCGAAATGTTACAGGCAAAATTGCAACCCATCAGGCATGAATGCCGCCGCATCACAAGATCTTTGGGATTTTCGATTTTTTTTTCAATCAGTGTCGCAAGCTGTGCGCCATGGGTCTGGGTGGCGGTGGTTTCATCCCAATCCGCACCCTTGCAGCTATCGCAAACCGTTAGAATTATTGACATATTTTCGCCACATTTCCTGTTCGTTCTCGCCAGTTCGTAGCATAAATCGGCCCCATCGCAAGCGTGGGTTGGGTCCGCTTATGGTTAATGCTTGGAAATATTTTTGACCACAGTGCGGCATGGTTAACTCATTCTTAATGAATCGAGCCAATAAACATTCCACGGCTGAGAGGCCACATGTGGGGACATGGAAAATGGGATGGTGGAGATGAGAGTTCTAATCGTTGAACATAACGAAGATTTGGGTCGTATCTGGGCGAGTTTTCTCGAACGAAACGGTCTTAGCGTAACGCTGGCAACATCACAAACTGAGGCGGTCGACAAGATGCGCTTTAGCGAGTTTGACGCGCTGGTGCTTGAGCTGGTTTTGCCTGATGGCGGCGCAATTGCGATCTCGGACTATGCGTCCTATCGCTTCCCTGACGCGCCGATTATCACGGTGACAAGCTCTAGCTTTTTCTCCGACGGGTCGATCTTTGATCTGATCCCGAATGCGCGGGGTATCCTGCGCACGCCACTGCGGCCGGATGATCTAGCGGCGATGATTACGCATTATGGCACCCCTGCGGCTCAGCAAGATGACGAGCAGCGCGGCGCGATTATCGGCTAACCTGCTTTAAGCTTCGAGAAAGCCAAGCGCAGGCCCAAGCGGGATAATCCCAAATGGGTTGATCGAGCGGTGCGAGTTGAAATAGTGCCGCCGGGTGTTGTCCAGATGAAACGTCTGGGCCACCCCCGGCAGCGCATAGAGCCGTTTGGTATAGGCCGATAGCGCGCGATAGCTGGAAAGGCTGCGCAGGTTGCACTTGAAGTGGTGATAATAAACCGCGTCAAAACGCAAAAGCGTCGGCAGTAGGCGAATATCGGCCTCGGTTAGTACGTCGCCTGCCACAAAATCCTGCGTCTCTAGCCGCGCCTCTAGCCAGTCTAGGGTCTCAAACAACGCGCGCGCCGCAGTTTCGTAAGCGCTTTGGCTGCGTGCGAAACCGGCTTTGTAAACGCCGTTGTTCAGCGTGTTGTAAACCCGCGTATTCACCGTCTCAATCTCATGGCTTAACGCCTCAGGTCGGTAGCTGTCGTAATTGCCAGTAACCCCGTCAAAGGCCGCGTCAAACATCTGGATGATCTCGGCGGATTCGTTGCTGACAATCTGACCCGTCTGCTTGTCCCAAAGAACTGGCACCGTCACGCGGCCGCTAAATTGCGGGTCCGAGCGGACATAAATTTCGCGCAGAAATGCGCTGCCAAAGAGCGTATCGCCGGTGGTGCCCGCAAGCCCATCATCAAAGCTCCACCCGTCGGCCATCATATCTGGATGCACAACGTCCATCGTGATGTGCGTCTCCAGCCCTTTGAGTGCGCGCATCAACCGGGTGCGATGCGCCCAAGGGCAGGCGTCGGCGACATAGAGATGATAGCGGCCGCTTTGGGCGCGAAATCCGCCTGTGCCACTCGGGCCGGGGGCACCATCTGGGGTAATCCAGTTGCGCAAGGTCGCAGCCTTACGTTCGAAGGCACCGCTTTGCGAAATCATCTGGCTGTCATCGCTGTGCCAAAGGCCGTCGTGAAGAAATCCCATTGTTCGCTCTCACCGCTGATTGCTATCGGGCCAGTTTAGCCCAACACCACAGGGTTTCCCATGCGCGTGAATTTAGCACGGGGTGCGCCGCTTTGCGTCTGTTTCGGCCCGATTAAGCCCGATTAAGCCCGATTAAGATTGCAGCCCCGCAGCTTTGGCGCTACCCGTACCCAACTGCGCTTGTTCCGCCGCAAAAGGTGGAACCGGAGAGGAGTGCCGCGGGGCCGATCGACCAAATGAGGGGTCAGCGCCGGGCAGCGCAAACTGGTCGCGGCACGCCGGGCCTGCCTTTTCGTCTGGCGCATCAAGAAGAGACGACACCAATTAGAGGCTGTGCCATGCGAGTTTTGCTGACCGTTCCTTTGACTGCCCTGCCCAGCGGCGCTTTTGCGCATGGATTTCACGTGGGTGATTTGGCCGGACATGATCATGTTGTGATTGGGGTTGTGATTGGCGGGTTGATCCTTGCGGGCATTTTGGCGGGTGCATCGGGCGCAAAAGACAAAGACGACGAGGCGCTCGAAGACGACAATGAGACGCCAGCCGAGGCCTAACGCCCCCCGCGCCTATGGCATTATTTGATCGCTATATCATCGTTGATTGGTCCGCCGCTGGTTCGCCCAAAACTCGCGCGGATAGCATCTGGATTGGCCACCATGCAGATGGGGCGAGCGCGCTTGCTAACCCAGCAACCCGTGCCGAGGCAGAGGCGCTTTTGCGCAGGCATATCGCCGAGGCGGATGCCGTTGGCGCGCGGCTGTTCATGGGGTTTGACTTTGCGTTCGGCTATCCCGAAGGCGCGGCAGCAGCGCTAACCGGCGATGGTGATTGGCGCGCGCTTTGGGCGCAAATTGCCGAGACGATGCAAGACGATGCGCAAAACGCCAATAACCGCTTTGATGTGGCCGCCATGTTTAACCGCCGTTTGGGCGGGGCAGGCCCGTTTTGGGGCAATGGCCTCAAGCGCGACATCCCAGATTTGCCGCGCAAAAAGCCGGGTGGCTATGGCACGCGGTTGCCCCCTGTCAAACGCCACGCAGAGGCCGCTGCAAAAGGCACTCAAGAGACGTGGAAGTTAAGCGGCGCGGGCGCAGTTGGGGGGCAAACCCTCACAGGCATCGCGATGCTAGAGCGACTGCGCCAAAGCCTTGACCTAGAGGTCTGGCCCTTTGAAAATCTCGGGGTGGGGCGCAAACACTTGCTGGCTGAGATTTTCCCCTCTCTGATCGAGCCTGATCCCAATCACGAGATCAAAGATGCTGGCCAAGTCGCGGCGATGCTGGCGCTGGTGGCGCGGCTCGATGGCACGGGGCAGTTGGCAGGGCTGCTTGAAGACCCCGCGCGCATGGACCCTTGCGTCACCGCCGAAGAGGGATGGATTTTGGGCGCGGGGCGTGCCGATCTTGATATCGCGACGCCCGCCCCAAAGCGCCAATTGCGTTACGAACGCGATCCGGCGGCGATTTACAAAGCCAGTTTTGCAACCGTGGCCCGCGAGGCGCGGCTTGATCGGTTTGATCCCCCCATGCGCGACGTGGTGACCCGAATTGTGCACGCTTGCGGCATGGTAGAGGTCGCTGATCGGCTGGCCTTCTCGCATGGTGCCGCCGCTGCGGGCCGCCAAGCGCTTTTGAACGGTGCGCCGATTTTATGCGATTGCGAGATGGTGCGCGGCGGCATTTCAAGCACGCTGGTCCAAGACGCGCCGCTGATCTGCACCCTCAACGAGCCATCGGTCCCCGAACACGCCAAAACCATCGCCAACACCCGCTCAGCGGCGGCGGTCGAATTGTGGCGCGACCATCTAGAAGGCGCGGTGGTCGCCATCGGCAATGCCCCAACGGCACTGTTTCATCTGCTTGAACTCATCGATATGGGCTGGCCCAAACCGGCGGTGATCCTCGGCTTTCCCGTGGGGTTTGTCGGCGCCGCCGAAAGCAAGGCCGAGCTCGCAGAGCGCCCGCGCGGCTGTTCGTTTATCACCCTGCGCGGGCGGCGCGGCGGCTCGGCCATGGCCGCAGCGGCTGTGAACGCTTTGGCCGCAGGATTGGGAGAGGCAAAAAGATGACTGCGCCGTGGCTAAATATCGTCGGGATCGGCGAGGACGGGCTGGACGGCCTGACCCCCGCCGCCCGCGCGGTTGTCGAGGCCGCAGAAGTCATCGTCGGCGGCGACCGGCATCACAATCTCTCAACCCAAATCACCGCCGAGCGCGTGGCGTGGCCCTCGCCATTTGACGCGATGATCGAGACCATCACGCATTATCGCGGTCGCCGCGTCGTCATTCTCGTGACCGGTGATCCGCTGTGGTTTTCCGTGGGCGCGCGGATCGGGCGGGCCATTCCAGCTGACCAGATCACCTATTTCCCAATGCTCTCTGCCTTTCAACTGGCGGCGGCGCGCATGGGCTGGTCGATGGCGGATCTTGAGACCCTGACCGTTCA
>CAYLLD010000082.1:0-419 GCA_964384315.1 uncultured Rhodobacterales bacterium
GCGAGCGCCACGTCCCAAAACACGGGCCGCGCCATCCCCTGCGCCCCGCTGGCCGCCACCGACCCGCTCTATATTCTCTATACCTCCGGCACCACGGGCCAGCCCAAGGGCGTGATCCGCGACACTGGCGGGCATATCGTGGCGCTGAGTTGGACCATGAAAGCGATCTACGACATTGAGCCGGGCGAGGTGTTTTGGGCCGCCTCGGATGTGGGCTGGGTCGTGGGCCACTCCTATATCGTCTATGCGCCCCTGTTTCATGGCGCCACGACGGTGATCTTTGAGGGCAAGCCCGTGGGCACCCCCGATCCCAGCACCTTCTGGCGGGTGATCTCGGATCACAAGGTCGCGGTGCTCTTCACCGCCCCCACCGCCTTTCGGGCGATCCGCGCCGCCGATGCCAGCGCCGCCCATATGGC
>CAYLLD010000082.1:429-12395 GCA_964384315.1 uncultured Rhodobacterales bacterium
CCACGACCTGAGCAGCCTGCGCGCGCTCTATCTGGCGGGCGAGCGCGCCGATCCTGACACGATCAAATGGGCCGAGGAAATTCTGAACGTGCCGGTGATTGACCATTGGTGGCAGACCGAAACCGGTTGGACCATTGCGGGCAACCCCTTGGGGATCGAAAAGCTACCGGTGAAACTTGGCTCCCCTGCGGTGCCAATGCCCGGCTATGACGTGCAAATTCTCAGCGACGAGGGCCATGAAATGCCGCATGGCCAGATGGGCAATGTCTGCGTGAAACTCCCCCTGCCGCCCGGCGCGCTGCCGACGCTTTGGAACGCGGATGCGCGGATGAATTCGAGCTATCTGGCGAATTTTCCCGGCTACTATGAAACCGGCGATGCGGGCTATATGGACGAGGACGGCTACCTCTTTATCATGTCCCGCACCGACGACATCATCAACGTGGCGGGGCACCGTCTGAGCACCGGCGCGATGGAGGAAATCGTCGCCGAGCACCCTGATGTCGCGGAATGCGCTGTGCTGGGGATCGCCGATGAGATGAAGGGCCAAATTCCGGCGGGGTTTGTCGTTTTGGCCCAAGGCGCGGCCCGCGATCCTAGCGAAATCGAGGCCGAGCTGATCAAAATGGTGCGCGAGCGGATTGGCCCAGTTGCGGCCTTCAAATTGGTGCTGACAACCAAGCGCCTGCCAAAGACGCGCTCGGGCAAAATTCTACGGGGCACGGTGCAAAAAATCGCCGACCGCCAAGAGTTTAAAATGCCTGCAACCATCGATGATCCGGCTATTTTGGACGAAATCACCGAGGCCCTAAAGGCGCGTGGGATTATTTAACATGCTAACGGGTCATGGGCTTGCTGGTTCGGCTTGAAGCCCTTAACCTGAGGCCTATGACCACTACAAACTCGCCAGCGCGGCCTTGGTTAGACCCAAGCGCGCGTCCCTTTATCCAGATTAAAAACGTAACCAAGCGGTTTGACGATGTGGTTGCGGTTGACAGGGTGTCATTGGATATTTTTGCCGGCGAGTTGTTTTGTCTTTTGGGCGGATCGGGCTGCGGCAAGACCACATTGCTGCGGATGCTCGCCGGTTTTGAAACCCCAAGCGCAGGCACAATCTCGATTGATGGCGCGGACATGGCGGGGCTCGCCCCCTACGCGCGCCCGACCAACATGATGTTCCAATCCTACGCGCTGTTTCCCCATATGAGCGTCGAGCGGAACGTGGCCTATGGTTTACACCGTGACGGGGTACAAAAAGACGAGGTTCAAACCCGCGTGGCGCAGATGTTGCGGCTCGTGCAGTTGGATGGACTGGCTGGGCGCAAACCCCATCAACTCTCGGGCGGGCAACGCCAACGAGTGGCGCTGGCGCGGGCACTGATCAAGCGGCCCAAGCTCTTGCTTCTCGATGAGCCTTTGGGGGCGCTTGATAAAAAACTGCGCGAGGAAACCCAGTTTGAGCTTGTAAACATTCAAGAAAATCTCGGCATCACCTTTGTTGTTGTCACCCATGACCAAGAAGAAGCCATGACTCTCGCCTCGCGTATTGGTGTTATGGACGACGGAAAAATCATTCAGGTCGATGAGCCCCACGCGCTTTATGAGCGGCCAAACTCGCGGTTCGTGGCTGATTTTGTCGGATCGGTGAACCTAATTGAAGGTCGCGCCGACGGAGAGATCCTGCATACCGAAGACGGTCCGCTACAGATCCCATCGGCGCAGGGCGAGGTGTGTTTTGCCATCAGGCCCGAGAAACTGACGATTGCCCCGAAAAACTCTGACGTTGACGCCCTGTCAGGAACCATCGAGGACATCGCCTATCTGGGCAATCAATCGATTTACATCGTGCGGCTGGGCTCTGGTCGTCGCCTTCGCATTGCCCGTGCCAACCGCCACCGTTCTGAGACGCAGATCACTTGGGATGACACTGTGTCAATTTCTTGGGAGCCACAGGACGGCGTCATATTGACAGCGTGACAAAGAATTTGACACCCTGTCAGAAACACTGAAACGAGCCTATTGCACCAATGACAAAACGTAGCCTGATCATCGCAATTCCCATGCTCTGGCTAGCTATATTTTTTCTCGCACCGTTTTTCGTTGTCTTTAAAATCTCACTTGCAGATTTAGCCCGCGCCCGCCCACCGTACACACCATTACTCTCGTGGGAAGAGGGACGACTGGCCATTCAAGCAAGCTTGGATAACTACAAGTTTTTGCTAAGCGACAACCTCTACATCGTCGCCTATCTCTCCTCGATCAAAATCGCCGCGATCTCAACCCTCGTTGCTCTTTTCATCGGATACCCCATGGCCCTCGTCATCGCCCGCACGTCAGAGCCGTGGCGCAGCGTGCTTTTGATGCTGGTCGTTCTACCATTTTGGACGTCATTCTTACTACGCGTCTACGCATGGATTGGTATACTAAAGGGCAATGGCATCATAAATAACCTGTTGATTTATTTAGGTATAATCGACGATCCGCTTATCATGCTTCAAACCGATTTCGCGGTCTATCTGGGCATCGTTTACACCTATCTACCCTTTATGATCCTACCGCTTTTTGCCAATCTTTCGAAACACGACCCCGGTCTTCGCGAAGCGGCCCAAGACCTCGGCGCAGGGCCTTTCACGAGCTTTTTGACAGTCACGCTTCCGCTTTCTCGCCCGGGCATACTCGCAGGCTGTCTCTTGGTCTTTATCCCCGCCATTGGCGAATTCGTCATCCCGGCGCTTTTGGGCGGACCAGACACATTGATGATCGGCAAAGTTCTGTGGACCGAGTTTTTCAGCAACCGCGATTGGCCCGTCGCCGCCGCAGTCGCCATCGCCATGCTGGTTTTCGTGGTGCTGCCTGTGATGTGGCTGCGCAATTTGCAAACTGAAGGGGCAAGCTAAAATGGCCCTGCGCATCGCCGCCATTTTTGGCTTCGTCTTTTTATACGCGCCAATCGTTGCGCTGGTGATCTACAGCTTCAACGCGTCAAAACTGGTGACGGTTTGGGGCGGGTTTTCAGCAAAATGGTACGGTGAATTGCTACGTGATCCGCAGATCATCGGTGCCGCATGGATCAGCCTAAAAATCGCGTTTATCTCGGCCACACTAGCAACCGGGCTTGGCACCGTTGCAGCCATCGTGATGACCCGTTTCAAACGCTTCCGCGGCAAAACCTTGATGAACGGCATGCTCACCGCCCCGCTCGTTATGCCCGAGGTGATTACCGGGCTTTCGCTTTTGCTTTTGTTCGTGACCATGCAACTTACATTTGGCTGGCCCGCCGGTCGCGGTCTGACTACGATTGTCATCGCCCACACCACTTTCGGCATGGCCTTCGTCGCGGTCGTGATCCAATCCCGCCTCGTTGATTTGGACCGTGCCCAAGAAGAGGCCGCCGCGGATTTGGGCGCGCGGCCCTTGCGGGTTTTTTGGGATATTACTCTACCCGCGTTGACCCCTGCCCTCATCGCCGCATGGCTCTTGGCCTTTACGCTCTCGCTCGATGATCTGGTTATTGCCAGTTTTGTCTCGGGTCCGGGGTCATCGACTTTGCCAATGGTCGTATTCTCAAAGGTACGATTAGGCGTGAGCCCAGAGGTGAACGCATTGGCGACGTTAATGATTGCGACAGTCGGTCTTGGGATTTTCATTGCCACTGTGGCACTCATGCGAAGCGGCAAAAAATCAATGCAGGCCACGAGCTGATGCGCAAGCCAAAATCAATGCGCGGGCTCGAAGATTTTGGACGGGTGCGTCTGTCAAAATATGTCTATATGCGCGACTGTCTGCACTCGGAAATTGGCAGTCTTTATGGCATTCCAAACATCCCAGACGATCCTGCGGAGGCCATCAAATGGGGCCGCAAACTGGCGGTTGAAATCCTTGATCCGCTGTTTGAGACCTTTGGTCATGTGGCGATCCGTTCGGCCTATCGGGCGCCGCCGCTCAATGAGTTTGGCAATGAAAATGGCCTGAACTGCGCGCGCAATGACGCCAATTTGGGGCGACGGATTTGGGATCAGCCGGATAAGGACGGGCTGCATGGTGCGACCGCCACGGTGGTGATCCCGTGGTTTGCTGATCAGTATGAGGCGGGGCGCGATTGGCGGGATTTGGCGTGGTGGCTGCATGATCATCTGCCCTATTCAAGCCTTTGGTTTTTTCCAAAACTGGCGGCAGTGAATATTGACTGGTACGAACGCCCCAAAAAGCGGATCGACAGCTATGTTGCGCCCAAGGGATGTCTCTTGCGCGGGGGCGAAGAGCCGGGCGAGACCATAAAGACACGGCGCGCGCGCTACGCTGATTTCCCTAAGTTTCGGGGGATCGACATGCCGCAATGGCCGTAGTTAGATACGGTAGATTGCGAAATTCGAATTAGGGAACCTGCAAAAATGGATTTACCCAAAACCCCCTCTTTTGCGCTGACGGGAAAGCGTGCGCTGGTTGCTGGCGCATCTTCGGGCATTGGTTTGGCCTGCGCTGCGGCTTTGGCCGAGGCGGGGGCGGAAGTGCTTTTGGTGGCGCGGCGCGAAGCGGCTCTGCAAGAGGCGGTTGCCGCGATCAAAGCGGCGGGCGGGCAATGTGCGGCGGCGGCGCTCGATGTCACTGATCTTGAGGCGACGCAGGAGCTGATTGATGCCCATGGTCCATTCGATATTCTGCTCAATTCCGCAGGTCTCGCGCGGCATACCCCTTCGGTAGATACCACCCCGGCTGATTTTGACGCGGTGGTCGATATCAACCTCAAGGGCGCTTATTTTTTGACCCAGATGGTCGGAAAATCCATGATCAAAGCGGGCATTCAAGGCTCTTTGATCAATATCTCTAGCCAAATGGCCCATGTCTCGGGGGTTGACCGGGCGGTCTATTCGGCGACGAAACATGCGGTTGAGGGGTTCACCAAAGGCATGGCGATTGAATGGGGCCAGCACGGCATTCGCGTGAATACGATCGCCCCGACCTTCATTCTTACGCCGCTGACAAAACCGACATTTGACGACCCCGAGCGCGCGCGCTGGATCAATGACAAGATCAAGTTGCCAAGGGTGGGCGAGGTTGAGGATATGATGGGGGCTGCGGTGTTTTTGGCCAGCGATGCGGCGGCGATGATCACCGGCACATCGCTGTTGATCGATGGCGGCTGGACGGCGGACTAAGCACTTGGGCGCGTTGATCACCCGCTTTCTGCGCGGCCTCACTCGCTGGATTTTCTTTGGGCTTTTGCTGTGCCTATTGCTGTTTTTTTCGCTGCGCTGGATCAACCCGCCGATCTCAATGGTGCAATATCTGGTCTGGCGTGATGCTGGCACGATCACCCGCTCTTGGGTGCCGCTTGAGACCCTGCCGGGGCATGTGCCAGCGGCTTTCGTGGCGGCGGAGGATGCCAAATTTTGCGCCCATTGGGGGTTCGACATTGAGGCAATCCAGGCGGTGCTGGACACAGGCGCGCGGCGCGGCGCTTCGACGATCACGCAACAAACCATCAAGAACCTGTTTTTATGGCCCCAGCGGTCGTGGCTGCGCAAAGGCGTTGAGGCGGGGCTGACCCCTTTGGCCGAGCTTTTGTGGGGCAAACGCCGCATTCTTGAGATTTATCTGAACATCGCCCAAACCGATGCCACGATTTTCGGGGTCGAAGCGGGGACGCAATCCTATTTTGGCAAACCAGCTGCGCAGCTAAGCGCCGCAGAGGCCGCGCGTTTGGCCAGCGTCTTGCCAAGTCCCGGCACCCGCTCTGCGGCGCGGCCCAATGCCAATCAACAACGGCGCTTGCGCACGATCCAGATCGGCGCAGCGGCGATTTCAAACGACCACCGGGGCGCTTGTTTTAAAACCTAACGCGACCCTAGCGCAGCATCGGCGGACGGGCATCAACCCAAGCGCCATCCTGATTTGACGAGGCAAGCGCCGCATGGATCGCCGCAACCGAACGCAGACCATCAAGCGCACGGGGGTATAAATCCGCCGCAGGATCGGGGGTCCGGCCCTCATGTTGAGCGCGGATCGCCGCACCTAAATCCGTGTAGAGATTGGCAAAGGCCAAGGGCATGCCCTCGGGGTGGGCGATGGTGATGCGGGTGGCGTGATCGGCCTCGGGGGATAGATTGGCCTCGCCGCGCTCAATCACCTGCGTGCGCCCGCCAAGGGGGGTCCAATAAAGCTGTTCGGGATGCTCTTGTGCCCAGCGAAGCCCGCCCTTCTCGCCAAAAACCTGCAGGGTCAGCCCATGCATCCGGCCCAGTGCCACCGACGAGGTCCAAAGCCGCCCAACGGTGCCGCCGGACATACGAAAATTGATCATCGCATCGTCTTCCAGCACCCGTCCGGGCACAGTGGCAGCAAAATCCGCCGAGAGCCGCTCGACCTCTTGGCCGGTGACAAAACTGGCCATATGCATCGCGTGAATACCGCAATCGGCGAATTGCGCCGAGACCCCTGCCTGCGCCGGATCGTAGCGCCACCGCACGCGGGGGTTGTCCATATCGGCGGCGTCAGCATGGTGGCCGTGGGAAAACTCGGCGACCACAACGCGGATCGCGCCCAGATCGCCGCGCGCCACCATGGCCTTGGCGTGGCGCACCATCGGGTAGCCCGCATAGCCGTAATTCACCGCCGCAATCACGCCCTTGTCTGCCGCGCAGCGCACGATGTCTTCGCCTTCATCGACAGTCATGGTCATGGGTTTTTCGATCAGCACGTTGAACCCCGCCTCGATAAACCCCTTGGCAATTTCGTGATGGGTGGAGTTGGGCGTGGCGATTGTCACCAGATCAAGGCGGTCTTCGCGCGCCGATTCAGCGGCCAGCATCTCTTGCCAATCGCCATAAGCCCGCGCGGGATCTATGCCCAAGGTCTGCCCATAGGCCCTGCCCTTTGCCGGGTCGGCATCAAGCGCGCCTGCGGCCATCTCAAAGGCACCATCAAGCATTGCACCCATGCGGTGAGCAGGCCCAATCTGACTGCCCTCACCACCGCCAATCATACCCCATTTCAGCTTCATCGCGGTATTCCTTTGCTGTTAAGCCCTCACGCTTTGCTCGCTTGGATAGGCCACTTCGAACCGCGCCTTGAGCACAAAGACCCAAAGCTTGATCGCCAACAATTGATGCAAGATCGCCAGCCACAAAGGCGCGGCGTTCAGCACGGTGATGATGCCCAGCACCATTTGAGCAAAGACGATGATGAGCGCGATTTTGAAGCCTTTGCGCACGGCGGTCAGCCCGCTGCGGCGCGCGCGCAGCCATGCGAAAATTGCGAAGCCCATGAGCGCATAGGCCAAAATACGGTGATTAAACTGGGTCAGGCTGGGGTTTTCGAAAAAGTTCGTCCACCAGGGCGTCAGACCAAAGGGCTCGGGCGGCAGAACCTGCCCCCCCATCAGCGGCCAATCCGTATAGCTGCGGCCTGCGTCGATCCCCGCAACCAAGGCGCCCAGCAGGATTTGCGCGAAGACGAGCCCCACAAGGGCCGTCGCCAAAGGCATCAGGTAGGTTTCGCGGCGGCGGCGGGCCTGAAACAGCTCCATCTCGGGGCGGCGCAGGGAAAACATATACCAAGCGATCAGCCCAAGGATGATGAAGGCGAGGCCCAGATGTGTGGCGAGGCGATATGAGGCAACGTCAGTGCGCGTGCCCTCCAGACCGCTTGAGACCATCCACCAGCCGATAAAACCTTGCAGACCGCCCAAAGCGCCCAAAAGCAGCAGCCGCACCAGCCATCCGCGCGGCATGGTACGCCGGATCGCGAACCACGCAAAACCCACGGCCCAGACCAGCCCGATCAAACGGCCAAGCTGGCGGTGACCCCATTCCCACCAATAGATGGTCTTGAACTCGGCGAGGCTCATTTGCGCATTTTGCAGCAGGAACTCGGGGATTTCTTGGTATTTTGCGAATTCTACGTCCCATGCGGCGGCACTTAGGGGGGGCAGCGCGCCGGTGATTGGCGCCCATTCGGTGATCGACAGGCCGCTATCGGTCAGGCGCGTCAGTCCGCCGACGACAATCATCACGACCAAAAGCGCAAAGAGCACGAGCAGCCAGCGCACGACAGCTAATCGGGCCGCCATAGAGCCACGCTCGATCTCAACCGGGGCGACATTGGCCGGTTTTTGATCGTCGGCGACCTCTTCGAAAATACTGCGATTGCTCATGGCACCCTGCCCCTATTCACTCGTTTTTTGGGCGCGGCCTTGCGCCCTTTGCGTCCCTACCTAGCGTCTTTATCACGCCTTGCAACATCCGCACATCCGCCGAAGTCAGCGTCAAGCGCGACAATAGGTTACGCAGATTTAGCCGCATATGCGGCGCTTTATCGGGGGGATAGAAAAACGCCGCATTCTCAAGCCGCGTCTCTAGATTATCCATCAAATGGGTGATTTCGCTCTGGTTAGCGGGGGTCTCGGCGCTGGATTGCTGGGCCTCAACTGGCTGGACCGACTGCACCTTCAGCCACTCATAAGCCACTAAAAGCACGCATTGCGCGAGGTTTAGCGAGCCAAAGGCCGGGTTCACCGGCACCGAGATGATCGCATTTGCCTGCGCCACATCGGCGTTCTCTAGACCAGCTCGTTCAGGACCAAACAGCACGCCGACCTTTTCGCCGCGCCCAATGCGCGCGCGCATATCCAACGCGGCCTCTTCGGCGCTAAGCACTGGCTTGGTCAAGTCCCGGTCGCGCGCCGTGGTGGCATAGACGAAATTCAAATCCGCACAGGCCGCCGCCGTGTCATCGCTTAGCTGCACATGATCAAGCACCGGAGCCGCACCCGAGGCCATGGCCACCGCCCGCTCGTTGGGCCAGCCGTCGCGCGGGGCCACAAGCCGCATAGCGCTTAGGCCAAAATTCCACATCCCCCGCGCCGCCGCGCCAATATTCTCGCCCATCTGCGGCCGCACAAGGACCACAACAGGCTGCACGCCGCCCAGTGTATTATCTGACGCATTAGAGGAGTGATCGGTGCCCGCCATAGGTATCGTGCCAGCCTTCGCGTTGGTCTTGAGATGCAATGGCCATGTGTTAAGTTCGCATTGTGGTATTTGCAAGCGCAGGTGCATTGGCGCTGAGAGGGGATCTATGGCTTATGACGACGGCTTGGCGCAGGTATTGCGCGATCATCTGGCGCAAGCGGGGGATAAGGCACCCCAAGATATTACCGAGAGAAAGATGTTTGGCGGTCTGTGCTTTATGCTCAGCGGCAACATGCTGTGCGGCGTTCATGCAAAGGGCGGCATGGCGCGGGTTGGCAAAGCGAACGAGACGGCAGCCTGTGAAATCGAGGGCGTTTCCCCGCTTTCATTCACCGGACGGCCCATGGGGGGCATGGTCGATGTCAGCGATGAGGCCTTTGAGGATGACACCCGCCGCGACGCGGTTTTGGCACTCGCATTTGATTTTGTCGGTGGGTTGCCACCTAAATAAATACGAGTATTGCCAGCTAATTAAACACCTATAAATTGTAAAATTGCGGAAATAATGGTCAAAACCTACGCCTAGATGCATATTCGTGCAGTTTTGCGGCATTTGAGGTCATATCCTGTACAGGTCAAAAATCGGGTGCTACGGTTCCGTTACGTAAAAGACAGGTGGGCGGGCCTGAGACCATGAAAAATGTTCAATTTGTGACAGAGGCGGCTTCCGAGCCGTTTCGTTTTGGTGCGAATGCGGGATCGGTGACGTGTACATCACTTGCCTCGCAGATAAGACATGCGCCGTGGCATCTGTACCCCCGCGCGTTTGAGCGACAGCATAAGTTTTTTTGGATCAACAAAGGCGCGGGCCGGGTCCAGATTAATGGCAGCACCCGTGGCTTTGCCCCTAATACAGCTTTCTTTTTTCCCGCAGGATCAGTGTTTGGTTTTGACCTGACGACGGCCTGCGCAGGTTGGATCATATCGATTGATGTTGATGCCCCTCTTCTGCACCACATGCCGCGCACCCCTTACATGGAGCTAATCGGCGCCCATGGCGAACAAGCCGCGCTGGGGGCCATTTGCGACGATATCAACCGCGAGTGCGAGACCCATGCGGCGGCGGCGAGCTCTGCCGCGCTTTGCTATGCGGGGCTCTTGTCGGTCTGGCTTGAGCGCCACACACCCTCGCATGTAAAAGACGCGCCGGTGAAACCCACCCCCGCGCAGCGCTTGATGGCCCAATTCACGAAACTGCTCGAAGACCGTTTTTCCACCGATGACGGTGTTGCAGAATATGCCAAGTCGCTGGGGGTTACCCCCACCCATTTGGCACGGGTGTGTAAGGCCACAAACGGCTGTTCAGCAAACACGATGATTCAAAACCGCAAGCTGTTGGAGGCCAAGCACTGGTTGGCCGCGTCAAACGAGCGGGTTGCCAAAATTGCCACCCAAAGCGGCTTTACCTCGGCGTCGTATTTTACCCGATTGTTTTCAAAGCGCTTGGGCGTTTCACCACGGGGCTTTCGGGCCCGCACGCGCAAAGATACTGACACCAAAAACCCGATTCTTAATTCTTACTTGACTCCCTAAGTCAGCGTTTTGGCAAAAAAACCCGCTATGTGGCGGGGGAAAAACATCAAAATATAGTATATTTTTGACGCCAAGCTGTTGACCTGACGCATAATATTGTCTGCAATAGAGACACGTTACTCTTGCGGGGGGCGGGGGTGAGACATTTCACTTCGACGCATATAAATCGATGCCCGCGAGAGCGCGCCACAATGGCGCATTGTCACAACTGGGAGACAAAAATGACCAAAACGACGCTGAACGGGACGCCCTTGCATGACGCAGTTGCGCTATACGCATCTGAGTACAAAAAGGGGGAGCTTTCCCGTCGCGAGTTCATGGCCCGATCTACCGCCCTTGGGGCGACCACTGCTGCTGCGGCGCATCTCATTGGCGTCACGCCGGCGAGCGCTGATGGCCATGCCACGCCAAAGATGGGCGGCACATTGCGGATGCAAATCGAAGTGCGCGCCTTTAAAGAGCCGCGGCTTTATGACTGGACCCAATACGCCTACATCACAAATGGGTGGCTGGAGTATCTGGTTAAATACAACAACGACGGCTCGTTCGAGCCATGGCTCCTTGAGGGCTGGACTGTGAATGAAGATGCCACCGAGTTCACTTTGAACGTTCGCAAAGGCGTTAAGTGGCAAAACGGCGATGATTTTACCGCCGAAGACGTGGCGTTCAACATCAATCAATGGTGTGAAAAAGCGGCCGAGGGTAACTCGATGGCCGCACGTATGAACAGCCTGATCGACGACGAGACCGGCGTTGCCCGCGACGGCGCGATCACGGTTGTGGACAGCCACACGGTGAAACTGGTCACAAACCAGCCAGACATCACGATCATCCCCGGCATGGCGGATTATCCTGCGGCGATTGTGCACCCCAGCTTTGATCCTGCAACCATGGGCACAGCGCCTTTGGGCACAGGGCCTTACACGGTTGAGAGCCATTCGGTTGGCGAGAAGGCTGTGCTTGTGCGCGCTGAGGGTCACAAGTGGTGGAATGAGGGCAATGGCGCTTATTTCGACCGCATCGAGTTCATCGATTACGGCACCGAGCCTGCGGCATGGATCGCAGCGATTGAGGCCGATGAGGTCGATATTCTCTATGAAAACACCGGTGAGTTCATCGACATTGCCGAGGCGCTTGGCTTTGAGAACTCCGAGGTGCCATCAGGCGCGACCATCGTGATCCGGCCCAACCAAACGGCGGCCCCTTACGACAACAAAGTTGTGCGTCAGGCGCTGGCTATGGCGGTGGACAACAATGTTCTGCTTGAGCTTGGTCGTCAGGGTCGCGGGATCGTGGCTGAAAACCACCATGTTGCTCCGGTGCATCCCGAATATGCGGATATTGGTCCAGCAGAATTCGATCCTGTGAAGGCCAAGGCGATGCTCGATGAGGCCGGTTTTGGCGATCATGAGTTCGAACTGATCTCGCTGGATGCCGGTTGGCGCAAAGACACCACCGACGCCT
>CAYLLD010000083.1:0-12382 GCA_964384315.1 uncultured Rhodobacterales bacterium
CGGCGGCGCTGACCATTTCCGGCGTGCCGTTCATGGGCCCGATTGCGGCGTGTCGCGTCGGCTTTGTTGACGGCGAATATGTGCTGAGCCCGCCGGTTGATGACATGGACCAGCTCCGCTCGAAGCCCGAGCAGCGCCTTGATCTGGTTGTGGCCGGTACCGCTGATGCGGTGATGATGGTTGAATCCGAGGCCTATGAGCTATCCGAAGAAGAGATGCTGGGCGCGGTGAAATTCGGTCACGAGGCGATGCAGCCTGTGATCGATCTGATCATCAATCTGGCCGAAGACGCGGCGAAAGAGCCGTTCAACTTCCAGCCTCCACAATACGAAGACCTGTTGGCGAAAGTCACCAAGCTGGGCGAAGCGGACATGCGCAAAGCCTATGCGATCCTCGACAAGCAGGATCGTCAGGCGGCGATTTCGGCGGCGCGCGAGGCGGTGATTGCTGGCCTGAGCGAAGATGAAGTGGCTGACAAGCAATTGGGCGGCTGTTTCAAAAAGCTCGAAAGCGCGGTTCTGCGCGGCGATGTGATCAAGACCGGTAAGCGGATTGATGGCCGTGCGCTCGACAAGGTGCGTGCGATCAAATCCGAGGTTGGCGTTTTGCCACGGACCCACGGCTCCTCGCTTTTCACCCGCGGTGAAACGCAGGCGCTTTGTGTGGCCACGCTTGGCACCGGCGACGATGAGCAAATCGTTGACGCGCTGCACGGCGAGAGCCGCTCGAACTTCTTGCTGCACTATAACTTCCCTCCCTATTCGGTTGGTGAAGCGGGCCGCATGGGCCCTCCGGGTCGCCGCGAAGTTGGTCACGGTAAACTGGCGTGGCGCGCGCTTCAGGCGGTTCTGCCTGCGCCCACCGAGTTCCCCTACACGATCCGTATCGTCTCTGAGATCATGGAAAGTAACGGTTCGTCCTCGATGGCCTCGGTTTGTGGTGCATCGCTGTCCATGATGGATGCGGCTGTGCCTTTGAAGGCGCCGGTTGCTGGTGTTGCTATGGGTCTGATCCTTGAAGGCGACGACTTTGCGGTTCTCACGGATATTCTGGGCGACGAAGATCACCTAGGCGACATGGACTTTAAAGTTGCTGGTACCGAAGCTGGGATCACAAGTCTGCAGATGGACATCAAGGTTGCGGGCATCACGCCCACGATCATGGAGCAAGCTTTGGCGCAGGCCAAAGGTGGCCGCATGGAGATCCTTGGCGAAATGGCCAATGCGCTCTCCGAAGGCCGCGCCGAATTCTCGGTCCACGCCCCGCGCATCGAAACCATGCAGATCAACCCTGACAAAATCCGCGAAGTCATCGGATCGGGCGGCAAGGTCATCCGTGGCATTGTTGAAGAGTCTGGCGCGAAGGTCGACATCAACGACGATGGTGTGATCAAGATCGCATCGGCGGACGGCAAGGCGATTGAGAAAGCTTACGAGCTGATCAACGAAATCGTGGCCGAGCCTGAAAAAGGCAAGATCTACACCGGTAAAGTCGTCAAGCTGATGGACTTTGGTGCTTTCGTGAACTTCTTCGGTAAGCGCGATGGTCTGGTGCATGTCAGCCAAATCTCGAACGAGCGCGTGAACCACCCCAAGGACGTTGTGTCCGAGGGCCAAGAGGTAAAGGTCAAGCTGCTTGATTTTGACGATCGCGGCAAAGTGCGTTTGTCGATGAAAGTTGTCGATCAGGAAACCGGCGAGCTGATCGCTGGCGGCGACGACGAGTAAGCGCTTTTGCGATAGAACTTGAAAGGGCCGCCTGATGTGCGGCCCTTTTTTATGCGGCTACACTTGGCTATTCGGGCGTCTCGCCTTGGGCCGCCACCACAAAAGCCGCCAGCCGCGCATCGCTCGCGGTCCCGTCGGGATAAGGCGCAGGCCCCTTGATCTCTAGCTTATTGCCAAAGGGATCGCGGATATAAAAACTATCCCCCATCCCCCGCGCCCCGCCGTGAAACGCCTCATGCACGATCTCGACACCCTTAGCGGCCATGTATGTTCGCAGCGCGTCGGGCTCAAACGGGCCGGTCATGATCGCGATATGATCGACGTTGCGGCCTCCTTTAACGGGCGGCACCACGTTCTTTGCCCCCGGATGCGAGATATCCCACAGCACGATCAAAGCCGTCCCAGCGAATACCTGTTCCATCCCAATATGCGGATAAGAATACCCCGGCTGACACCCTAAGACGTCTATGTAAAACGCCAGCGCTTTGGGCATATCGTCGATCAGAAACACGACATGCTCGATGCCAAGCGGGGTGAAAGGGCGGGTCGTCATGGGCGGTCTCGCTTATGAGGCTTGTTAAAAGGGGATCGGGGCCGAGATTTCCATCTGCCTGCCCCCATCAGGGTGATAAAACGCCAAACTGGCGGCGTGCAATAAAAGGCGCGGCGCGGATGATTGCACCCCATAAAAGCGATCACCCAAAATCGGATGGCCAAGCGCCTTCATATGGACGCGCAGCTGATGGGTGCGCCCCGTTTCGGGCCGCAGCTCGACCCGCGTGCGATCCGCTTCGCGGTCCAACACCCGCCAATGGGTCAGCGCCGCGCGCCCTGTGTCATGGCATATCTTTTGCAAAGGGCGATTTGGCCAATCGCTGGTGAGCGGCAGATCAATCTGGCCTTGCGCGCCGTCGATCTGCCCCTGAACCACCGCAACATAAGTCTTTTTCACATGCCGCCGCTCAAACTGCAGGCCTAGATGCCGCTGCGCTTTGGATGTGCGCGCAAAAATCATCGCGCCCGAGGTATCCATATCGAGCCGGTGGATCAGCCGCGCATCAGCGTCATACTCTTGCAACCGCGCCTCAAGGCAATCCGCATGCGCCGGAGATTTGCCCGGCACCGACAAAAGCCCCGCAGGTTTATCGATGACCAAAACCACGTCGTCGCGGTACAACACCGCAAGTGGCGCTATGGGTGGCGCGTAATTTTCGAGAGGCGGAAAGCGCGATGGCACAGACATGCCGCCTCTGTTACGGGATCGGGTGATGTCAGATCAACCCGTATACGACCCGCCAGAGCGCGCTGCGATTTATGAGGCTTTGGCGGCCACTTGGCCTGCGGCTGCGGTGGCGATGCTGGATGGCTGGACGATTCGCGATGGCGCGGGTGGCGGTAGCCGGGTTTCAGCGGCCACAGGGCGCGGCGATATTGCGCGTGCCGAATTGGCAATGCGCGATCTTGGACAGGTGCCGCTGTTCATGATTTGCGAGGACGATGAAGATTTGGATGCCGCTTTGGCCGCTCAGGGCTATGCGGTCAAAGACGAGGTGGTGATATACGCAGCGGCCGTCGCAGCATTGGCCAGCCAGCCCGCGCCAGAGCTAGCGGCGATCCCCGCCGCCGCCCCCCTCGCGATCCAGCGCGAGATTTGGGCCGCCGGTGGCATTGGCCCTGCCCGTTTGGATGTGATGCACCGCGCCTCGAACCCCAAAACCTATTTCATGGCGCGCCACAACGCGCGGCCTGCCGGGACCGCGTTCATGAGCATTCACGGCGGCATCGCCATGCTTCATGCGCTTGAGATCACCCCTGAGTGTCGCGGCCAAGGCGCAGGGCGCGCGGCGACTTGTGCGGCGGCGAAATGGGCACTCGATCAAGGCGCAGCGCATATTGCTTTGATGTGCACAACGGCAAACACGGCGGCGAACGCGCTCTATCAATCGATTGGGATGCAGATTTGCGGCCGGTATCACTATCGGATCAAAGCCTGAAGCTGGCTCAGAGCATCAACTGCCACATACCAGTGTCATGCCACGCGTCAAACTTGTGGCCAACTTGGCGAACGGTGCCGCAATGCTCAAACCCCATCCGCTCGTGAAACCGAACGCTTTTGTCATTGGGTAAGGTAATGACCGAAACCGCTGTGTGGTAACCGTCGGCCTTTAGGACAGTAAGCACCGCCTCATAAAGCGCCGCACCAATGCCGCGCCCATGAGCCTGCGGGGCGGCGTAAGCGCTGACCTCAGCGGAAAAGCGATAGGCAAACCGCGTGCGATACTCGCCTGCATAGGCATAAGCGACGACGGCGCCTCCAAGCTCGGCCACAAGATAGGGAAAATTCGCGCTGGTCTCTTGGATCCGGCGTGCGATTTCAGCCGGTGTGGGCGGGGTCTCTTCAAAAGAAATCGCTGTTTCGCTGACATAAGGCGCGTAAATAGCCGCGATCGCAGCGGCATCTGTTGGCAAGGCTGGACGAATACTGGGCTTTGACAAGCTTTGGACCTTCGCAGTTGGCTTTAAAAATTGAAGCCCGCGCCGATGTTGATCGAATTGGTGATCAGGTTGGTGTTCAAAGACCCACCATCGTCAAGATCCACGTCAATATCAACGTAGTTCATCTTATACTCGCCAAAGATGGACCATTGCTCGTTGAGTTCATACTCAACGCCGCCTTGAAACTGCGCCACGACACCGCCGTATTGATACTCAAATGTCCGCTGGCCTGCATCGGTGGTTTGCACCTCGACATGCGGCATCGAAATCCCAACACCGCCGCCAATGTAAGGCGTGAACCGATCAGATGAGATCGGAAAGCGTTTCAGTGCATTCACGGTCAGCGTGTTGATGCCATCGGTGAATTCAAGCACCTCGAACCCGGTTGTGGTCAGGGTCTCTTCATCCGCATAGGCTTTTGAATGGGTGAAATCGAGGAAATAGCCGAAATCCTCGGACCGCCACCATGTGCCACGCAGCCCATAGTAGGGCGGTGTTTCGAACGAATTACCGTCCCAGCCCGCAGTAAAATCAAATGCGCCCACGCCGCCCACACTCAGGTCATTTCCGCTCACGTCTGACTGGGGCAAGGATTGCGCACCGCCATAAACCGAAAGCTGGAATTGAGCTTGAGCCGTAGGTGCGCCCAACCAAAGGGCCACCAAACATATGAAAAAACTATAACGCACTACATCTACCGTTTCAGATTACACCGCCTACAGCTTTCCTGCGACGACTCCTGATATGGATAATATGGGTTATCCAATTGACTTGGTCCAGTATTCGCCCTGCCTTAACGCCTCGGCTAGTGCAATTCCGGCACAGATTGTTACATTCATGCTACGCCCGCCGCCGGGCATAGGTAGTTTGATGCGGGCATCCATCGCGTCATGGACATCATCCGGAACGCCCGAAGATTCGCGTCCAAGCAAAAGCACGTCTGATTGCCTGAACTTAAAATCCCACAAATTTTCTGAGGATTTCGTTGTCAGTAATATATTTCTTATTCCAGCGTTGCATTTTTGAAACGCATCCCAACTATCATGACGGCGGATTTCGGCCAGTTCCGTGTAGTCCATAGCCACCCGGCGCAATGATTTGACGCTAAATGGAAAGCTGCAAGGCTCAATTATATCGAGAGGCACGCCAAAACAGGCGCATAGGCGAATCATTGAGCCCAGATTTTGTGGAATTTCTGGTTGATAAACTGCTAATCGCACGCGCGGACCTCGTAATTTTTTGCGGCTAAATGGCGGGTGCAGCGCCAAATCATCGTGTGTTGGCGTCGTTCATCAAGTTTCTGACAGATTTTAACCCGGACTTAAACCAACCTGCGTCCTAAAGTCCTGTAGACCCTGCGGATTTTGGGGCCTATATGCACGCTGCGTTCTAAACGCGATCTTAGGAAATTTCAGCCCGAAAAATCGGGCGAGCTGTGATTGGAGGATCCCTTGTCACAAGCTGATGATGACCAAGGCACACGTCGTGACTTTTTATATGTCGCGACAGCGGGTGCTGGCGCTGTTGTAACTGGCGCGGCGGTTTGGCCGCTTATTAATCAAATGAACCCCTCCGCCGACGTGCAGGCGCTGGCGGCAATCGATGTGCCTGTTGGCGACATTGAGCCAGGCAGTCAGTTGACTGTTAAATGGCTGGGCAAACCGGTGTTTATTCGCCGCCGTACCGAAGCGGAGATCGCGGATGCGGTCGGCACCCCGCTTGAGGATTGCCCAGACCAAGACGCGCGCAATGACAACCTGCGCGAGGGTGATGCGGAAGATGCTAACCGGACCATCCCACCATTCGAAGGTGATGATACCGGTGAATGGCTGGTGATGATCGGTGTCTGTACGCACTTGGGCTGTGTGCCTTTGGGCGATGCTGGCGATTTTGGCGGCTGGTTCTGCCCCTGTCACGGGTCGCACTACGACACTGCCGGGCGCATTCGCAAAGGCCCCGCACCAGAGAACATGGCCGTACCGCTTGCGGCGTTTACCAGCTCAAACGTGATTAAGCTGGGATAGGGAGAGCTAGAATGGCCGGAATTCCACACGACCAATACGAACCCAAAAGCGGTTTCGAAAAATGGTTGCACCAGCGCCTGCCGATCGCCGGTTTGCTGTATGACACGCTTATGATCCCCACACCCAAAAATCTGAATTGGATGTGGATTTGGGGCATTGTGCTGACGTTTTGTCTGGCGCTGCAAATCATCACCGGCATTGTGCTGGCGATGCATTACACAGCCCACGTCGATCAGGCTTTCGCCTCGGTTGAACATATCATGCGCGATGTAAACGGTGGCTGGGCCATCCGTTACCTGCACATGAATGGCGCCTCGCTCTTTTTTATTGCGGTCTATGCCCATATTTTCCGCGGTCTTTATTACGGGTCTTACAAGGCACCTCGGGAAATCACCTGGATTATCGGTATGCTCATCTATCTTGCGATGATGGCGACGGCTTTCCTTGGATACGTTCTTCCTTGGGGACAGATGTCCTTTTGGGGCGCGACAGTGATCACGGGCCTATTTGGTGCGATCCCGGGTATTGGCGAAGGCATCCAAACTTGGCTCTTGGGCGGACCTTCGGTGGATAACGCGGCGCTAAACCGCTTTTTCTCGCTGCATTACCTTCTGCCTTTCGTAATCGCAGGTCTTGTGATTGTGCATATTTGGGCATTTCACACCACGGGTAACAATAACCCAACGGGTGTTGAAGTGCGGCGCAGTTCGAAAGAAGATGCTGCGCGCGACACGGTTCCCTTTTGGCCCTATTACGTCATCAAGGATCTCTTTGCCCTTGTTGTGATCCTCGCGATCTTTGTGATTTTTGTTGGCTTTATGCCCAATTATTTGGGTCATCCAGACAACTACATCGAGGCAAACGCTCTGGCTACACCGGCGCATATCGTTCCTGAATGGTACTTCCTCCCGTTCTACGCCATCCTTCGTGCCTTTGATGACACGGTTTGGATTGTGATGTTCGCGAGTTTCGTAACTGGCGGTATCATCACCGGCAAATTCTTTGGGGTTTTGGCCATGTTCGGGGCGATCTTCGTGATGCTGCTTGCCCCGTGGCTCGATACATCATCCGTGCGCTCGGGTCGCTATCGCCCAAGCTTTAAATGGTGGTTCGCTCTATTGGTCATCGACTTTTTCGTTCTGATGTGGGCGGGGGCGATGCCTGCTGAGGGGATCTATCCAACCATCTCATTGATCGGTGCCGCCTATTGGTTCGCGTACTTCCTGATCCTGTTGCCACTCTTGGGAATTATCGAGAAACCACTAGAACAACCTGCAACCATCGAGGACGACTTCGATGCGCATTATCCCCCCAAGGATGAAACGCGCAGCGCAGTCCAACCGGCTGAGTAAGCGGACATCGGAGAAAAACGACATGTTAAATCGTATAATTCTAACAGCCGCACTCGTGTTTGGTTCGGCGACAGGCGCGATAGCCGCAGGTAGTGAAGGCAAGGTAAAAGATTTTGCCTTCTCTTTCGAAGGTCCCTTAGGCGCGTTCGATCAGTACCAGCTACAACGTGGTCTGCAGGTTTTCACCGAGGTTTGCTCGGGCTGCCATGGATTGCAGTACCTTTATTTCCGTAATCTTTCAGACGAAGGTGGACCTCACTACTCCGAGGACCAAGTCAAAGCCTATGCGGCAAACTATGACGTAGTCGACGATGGCGATGATGCGGAACTAGGTGACACACGTTCCGCGGTACCGGCTGATCGCTTCCCAGCGGTAACTGGTGCCGGGGCACCTGATCTTAGTCTGATGGCCAAGGGTCGTGCAGGGTTTCACGGGCCTTATGGCACGGGTATGAACCAACTCTTCAAAGGTATGGGTGGCCCTGAATACATCGCGTCACTGCTAACTGGTTACACCGGTGAGACCAAAGAAGAAGCTGGTAACATCCTTTATGAAAACACAGCCTTCCCCGGCGGGTGGATCTCTATGGCGCCGCCGCTTGAGGATGGCTTGGTTGAGTTTGCTGACGGGCATGCAAACGACGCGAAGCATTTGGCTGAAGACATTTCAGCATTTTTGATGTGGACAGCCGAACCTAAAATGATGGCGCGCAAACAGTTTGGTCTCGTTTCAGTCATTCTTCTCTCGGCTTTCGCGATTTTGCTGTACTTCACCAACAAAAAGCTTTGGGCGCCGATCAAACGCAAAACAGCCTGACCAATTCAGGTGTTATGTTTTTAGGGGCCCAACCGGGCCCCTTTTTTTTGCGCGAGCGGTCAATCGAAACCATCAAAAGGAATTCGGGAAATCGCTCGCCCCTTGCACGATCCCATGCCCCTATCTATTTGTCGCCCATGGCCTTACCAACATCTATCCCGCGTCGAACCCCTAGATCGCAAAAGCCCGCACCCCGTTGCGCGACAGTTTTAGAGGCCCATCGCTTAAGCCCCAACATGCAACGCGTGATACTAGGCGGAGACATCTTCGATGACTTTCCGCCAAATCGAGACGGTGCAAACCTAAAAATTGTCGTCCCAAATCCGGGTCAAGACCGTTTGGTCTTTGAAGCTGATCTAGAAACGCCAGGCGCAAAAAAGACGATCCGCACTTTTACTATTTCAAAGTTTGACCCCCAAAAAAACCAACTGACCATAGATTTTGCACTTCATGATGGTTCCGCTCCCGCAGGAGACTGGGCAAAACAGGCTGAGCCCGAAAAAAGCTTTTTGGGCGTGACCACGGGCGGCGCAAAAAAAGTTACGTCGTTTTGGGGTAAACGCCATCTTTTGGCAGCGGACATGACAGCAATTCCTGCGATGGAGGCGCTTTTGCGCGATTTACCCACCGACGCCCAAGGTGAGGCAGTTTTCGAAGTTTTGCATGCCAATGATATTCGAGAGATCCACAGCCCAGAGGGTATTCGCTTTCATTGGCTTATCAATCCAGACCCTCAAAAGGCCTCGCAACAGCAAATTGACGCTATTCGCGCACTAACGCCAGACAGAGAAACGCAAATTTCAGCGGCCGGAGAGCACAGCGTTATTGCGGAATTTAAAACCTATTTTGGTGCCGAGTGCGGGTTTGACCTCTCGCAACACTATCTTTCACCCTATTGGAAAATCGGGCTACACGAAGAAGAACATCAGGCCCTCAAGCGCGAGGAGCAGTGACACGCATGTTACGCATATTGGTCGATGGTGACGCGTGCCCCGTGAAAGACGAAATCTACAAAGTGGGTCTTAGACGCAAAGTCCCAATGACTTTGGTCGCCAACGCCTATTTGCGCCACCCTGATACGCCGTTAATTGCGTTTCAAATGGTGAGCGACGGGTTCGACGCCGCCGACGATTGGATAGCAGAAGAGGCAGACGATGCGGCGATTGTCATAACCGCCGATATTCTTCTTGCAGACCGATGTCTAAAATCTGGTGCCACCGTAATTGCGCCCAATGGCAAACCCTTCACCGAAAATTCAATCGGCGGCGCCATAGCCACCCGTGCAATCAAAGAAGACCTGCGAGCGGGGGTCGGCGAAATCACAGGCGGCCCGCCGCCATTCACAAACAAAGACCGCTCCCGATTTTTGCAATCGTTGGACGTGGCAATTGAGAAACTAAGCCGTTTGCGCAAGGCAAAGCCTTCCGCTAGTTAGCGACGAATTCGCACAAACCAGCCTCGGGGAACCCCCATGTCACATAATACATTTGGACACCTTTTCCGTGTGACCACATGGGGCGAAAGCCACGGACCTGCCCTTGGGGCCACGGTTGATGGCTGCCCATCGGGCATCCCTCTTGAGGCTAAGGACATTCAGGTTTGGCTCGATAAGCGTAAACCCGGCCAAAATCGTTATACGACGCAACGGCGCGAGGCTGATGAGGTGGAAATTCTCTCGGGGGTTTTCGAGGGCAAAACCACGGGCCAGCCTGTGCAACTTATGATTCGAAACACGGATCAACGATCAAAGGACTATAGCGAAATTTCGCAAAAATTTCGCCCCGGCCACGGCGATATCACCTATTGGCAAAAATATGGGATCCGCGACTATCGCGGCGGCGGGCGATCATCGGCGCGCGAAACTGCGGCGCGGGTTGCCGCAGGCGGCGTGGCGCGGGCAGCCCTAAAGGAGTTGCTGCCGGATTTGAGCATCACCGGATACATGGTTCAAATGGGCACCCATGAAATTAACCGTACGAAAGTGGATTTTTCGCAAATTCCCGAGAACCCCTTTTGGTGCCCTGATCCCGAAGCCGCGGCGCAATGGGCAGAGGCATTGGATAGGCTTCGCAAAAGCGGTGAGAGCGTTGGTGCAAAGATTGAGGTTGTGGCCAGCGGGCTCCCAGCCGGACTTGGCGCACCGATCTACGGAAAAATTGATACGGATTTGGCTGCGGCGGCCATGTCGATTAACGCCGTTAAGGGCGTCGAAATTGGCGCAGGCATGGAGGCCGCGGCGCTAACAGGCACCCAAAACGCCGATGAGATCACGATGGGCCCGTCTGGACCGATTTATAGCAGCAATCATGCGGGGGGTGTTCTGGCGGGGATCACAACCGGGCAAGATATTGTGTTGCGGTTCGCGGTAAAACCCACGTCTTCAATCCTGTCGCCGCGCGCTACGGTTTCCAAGACCGGTGAGAACACTGAGATCGTGACGAAGGGCCGCCATGACCCCTGCGTCGGTATTCGGGCCGTGCCTGTTGGTGAGGCGATGGTGGCCTGTGTGGTGTTGGATCACCTGTTGCGTCACCGTGGGCAACAAGGCGACGTGCTGGGCAAAATCGGCTAGCCGCCAAGAGGCTCAGGCGTAAGCAAGGCTCCAAAGTCCGTCGCGATTGGTTGCCAAACCTTTAGCCTTGATAGTTGATAGAACCGTAGCGATTTTGGGCAAAAGTCCCTCAAAATCCAAGTCCGGACGCGCGCTGCGCACCTGTTCGGCAAGTTGCCTCAGCGACAATGGTCCATGGTTCAAAGCATCAAGAACCAGGCCCCGCAACTCGCCCCGAGCGAACTTGCGCGTCACCTTTTTAGGCACCTGAAAAGCGTCGATTTCACACCCTCGAATTTTCAAAAGGCGTTCAACTTCGTTCAAGCCACGGGTGTCTTCGCGAATGATTTGCGCGCGTAGGTGGTAGAGCGCGCTATCGATCGCCTTGTTACTCATGGCGCGGTATAGTCTGTGTTCGCGTTTCATATCTGATCAATACTTGAATAAAAGCAACATGCACAAGCGTGCTATCGTAATTGTGATCCATTTTACCTATTATTTGCAATAAATCCAGTTAAATTTCCACCCTTGGCAGGGTTCGTCACCCAATCCACCAATTCTACTATATGCACTATAGGCATAGTGGTACCGGCGCGAATTTGCATCATGCACCCAATATTACCAGCTACAACTAAATCTGGCGCAAGAACTTCTAAGGCTTTAACTTTACTATCGCGTAACTGCGACGCTATTTCTGGCTGCATGATATTGTAGGTTCCCGCCGATCCGCAGCACAGGTGAGGGTCGACGGGCTCCACAACTTCGAACCCCAAATTTCGCAAAAGCTCTTTCGGCGCGTCTTTGATTTTTTGCCCATGCTGCAGCGAGCAAGCGGCATGATACCCCACCCGGACAGGCGCATCCAATGAGGATACCAAAGGCAATTGGGCCAAAACCTCTGAGACATCTTTGGCCAGCGCCGAAACCCGCTGCGCGTCATGCGCCATAGGGTCGTTGCGCAGCATATGCCCGTAATCCTTTATCGTTGTCCCGCAGCCCGAAGTATTGATGACAATCGCATCCAAATCGCCCAGCGCAGAATAGGCTTTGATGTTCCGCCGTGCGGCTTCATGGGCTTCATTGGCCCGCCCCATATGGTGCACCAAGGCGCCACAACACCCTGTGTCTTCGGCGATCACAACCTCAAGTCCGTGACGGGTCAGCACGCGGATCGTTGCTTCGTTGATCTTTGTATCCAGCGCCCGTTGCGCACATCCGGTCATCAAGGCAACCCGGCCCAGGCGCGGGCCTTGCGCGGCAAAAACCTGCGGATCATCCATCCAACTAACCGGCGGCACATGGCGCGGCGCAAGTTCTATCATCGCCCTAAGCCGCGCGGGCATAAACCTTGCCAAAGGGCGCGCGAGCTTTGCAGCGGCCAAAGCCCAGCGGAACCGCCCCGGATAGGGCAAAAT
>CAYLLD010000084.1:0-12316 GCA_964384315.1 uncultured Rhodobacterales bacterium
CTCGCTGATGTCCTTTTCACAGCGGATCAATATCTGCTCGATCTCGGGGCGGGTCGCGGCGGCTTTCTCGCCCAGCACGGAAATATCCGTGGGCACGTGACGCCAGCCGTAGATGTAATAGCCCATGCGCAGCACTTCGGTTTCAACAATCGTGCGGCCCTTTTCTTGGGCGCCAAAATCCGAGCTCGGCAAAAACACCATGCCCACAGCCAAAAGCTCATCGCCGGGCTCATGGCCAGTGCGGCGGACCTGATCTTGGAAAAACGCCACGGGGATTTGCACGTGAATCCCAGCGCCATCGCCAGTCATCCCATCCGCATCCACCGCGCCGCGGTGCCAAATCGCCTTAAGCGCGGTGATCCCCGCCTCGACAACCTGACGGCGCGGCTTGCCGTCTTTGGTCACAACAAGCCCAACCCCACACGAAGAATGTTCGTCCTCGTGGTTGTACATGCCCTCTTGGGCAAGACGGTCGAAGGCGGCCTTTTGGGCAGCGGCCCATGCAGCATCATATTTGGTCATGTGGATTTTCCTTCTTGGTCCTGAAAGGCACGAAGTTTCTCGAACTCCTGCGCTTCGGTGCTTTGTCCGGCCTCGGGCCATGGCGGCAGCCATGCGGGGCGGTGGTCTACAAAAATTTCTTCACTCATGTGCAAATCCGACTGGTCGTCCAAAAGACCAGCGGCAATCTGCGTCACCGGCCCATCCTGCATCCGCCAGTAAAGCGGTGAGCCACAGGCTTTGCAAAACCCGCGCTCGCCCCAAGAACTGGCGCGGTAATGGGCAATCTGATCCGCGCCAGTGATGCGCAGATCGTCCGAGCGGGCAACGATCAAAGGCCCGCCGCCAGTCCAGCGCTGGCATTGCACGCAATGGCAAGCCTGCAGTTCCGGCGCAAAGCTGCCCTCAAAAGAGACAGCGCCGCATAAGCACGATCCGGTTTTTTGGTTCATTATCGTCATCACTGTCCTCCTTTCTTTAGGCTCACGCCTTGGCTTCCTTTAGGCTCACGCGTTGGCGTCGCAATCAAACTCCGGCACCCGGCTCGCGAACCCCGGCTCGCCGGGATAAACGAATGCCGCCGGGGTGTTATTCGTCGTATTCTCGCCGGTCAGTTCATCAACAAAGATGCCCGGAAAGAACAAGCGGTGCTCCAGATCAATGAACTGCTGCCCCGATAGCTGCTCTAAAACCTCACCATCCGGCCCGCTCATCACCATGGTGAACTCGGTCATCTCAAGGGCGCGCCCGTCGATGGTCACTTGGGTGTTCGCCAAGGTGTCGACGCCCTTATAAGTTAGCTCAAACTCGCCATTGACCAAGTCGCTATACTCGTAGCTATCAACCCCGGTCTCCAAAAGCTCGGTCAGCGATAGCGGGTCCGGCTCAGGCTCTTGCAGGATGATCTGCATCCCGTCGTCGAAATACCGCGTCTCAAGCCCGCGAAACTCGCGGTCATAGCGGCGAAATGTTGTTGTGTCGTCGCTGGCAACCGAAAGCACCAAATTCTGCCCCTGCGCCGCCTCGCAGGTGTAATTCAGATCAACTGCGCAGCCGCGATACTGCACGGTCATATACCCAGTGCAGCCCTTGGGCAGGGTGAAAACCTGCCCGGCCTGCGCCGATGCGGTGCAAGGGATCAAGGCAAGGACCGCTATGTAAAGCGGTGCCCTCATTGCTTTTCTTTCGCCAAATGATCGATTGTGCCATGCACCGTGTCATCAATGGTTTTCACAACACGATCGCCAAAATCGCAGCCCGCCAAAAGCGAAGCGCAGGCAAAAGCGGCCAAGAAACCAGGGATCAATCGGGTCATATAAGCGCCCCTCACAGAACAATGTCCACAGCGGTGCCAACGGTGGTCCCGACAGCGCCACCAACGGCCCCGCCCAGCCCGCAAGCCGATAGCGCCAAAAGCGCGGCGATGAGCGCGGCGCGGATCATTCCGCTGCCACCACGGCTGCAGTTTCCGCGATATGCGCCATAATCGCATCCGCCGCTTCGCGCCCGTCGCGGATCGCCCAAACCACCAAAGAGGCCCCGCGCACAATATCGCCCGCCGCATAAACGCCCTCGATGGCCGTCGCATGGGTGCGGAAATCCGCTTTGATCGTGCCCCAGCGGGTCACTTCCAGACCCGGTGTGTTCCAAAGCTGCGGCAAATCCTCAGGGGTAAAGCCCAGCGCCTTGATCACCAAATCCGCAGGCTCGTTGTAATCCGCGCCCTCGATTTCTTCGGGGCTCTGACGCCCGCTGGCATCCGGCGCCCCAAGGCGCATCTTCGCCACGCGCACCGCCGAAACCTGACCCTCGCCCTGAAAGGACTTGGGCGCGGTTTGCCAGACGAACTCAACGCCCTCTTCCTCGGCGTTTTGCACCTCGCGCTGCGAGCCGGGCATATTTGCCTTATCGCGGCGATAGAGACATTTCACCGATTTCGCGCCCTGACGAATGGCCGTGCGCACGCAATCCATCGCCGTATCACCGCCGCCGATCACGACCACGTTTTTGCCCTTGGCATAGAGCGAGCCGTCCTCGATCTCAGGCACCTTGTCGCCAAAATTCTCGCGGTTCGAGGCGGTCAGATAATCAATCGCCCGCTCAATCCCAGCCAGCCCAGCGCCCGGCCCGCCCAGATCACGGCTTTTGTAAACGCCTGTGGCGATCAGCACCGCGTTATGGCTGTCTTTAATGTCGGCAAAGCTGATGTCCTCGCCAACGGCGCAGTTCAGCTTAAAGGTGATGCCGCTTTGCTCAAGCTGCTCAATGCGCTTCATCACCGCAGGTTTTTCGAGCTTAAAGCCGGGAATTCCATAGGTCAGCAGCCCGCCCGCACGATCATAACGGTCGTAAACCGTCACCTGAAAGCCGTTGCGCCGCAGACGATCTGCCGCCGCCAGCCCGCCCGGACCTGCACCAATGATGCCAATGCTTTCGGAACGCTCGGTACGTGGTTTGATCGGCTTGACCCAACCCTTATCCCACGCCGTATCTGTGATGTAGCGCTCGACCGAGCCGATTGTGACCGTGCCATGGCCCGACTGCTCGATCACGCAATTGCCTTCGCACAGACGATCCTGCGGACAAATCCGGCCACAAATCTCGGGGAAGGTATTGGTTTCCTGCGAGACCTCATAGGCCTCTTGCAAACGGCCCTCGGCGGTCAAACGCAGCCAATCGGGGATGTTGTTGTGCAGCGGACAATGCGACTGACAATAAGGCACGCCGCATTGCGAACAGCGGCTGGCCTGCTCGGCGGCCTTTTTCGCAGCATAATCGCGATAAATCTCACCGAAATCTTGGCTGCGGCCCTCCACATCACGTTTGGCGGGCATGTCGCGCTCAACATCAACAAATTTCAGCATTGGCTGCTTGGCCATCGCGGGTCTCCTTATTGGTCATTGACGACAAGTTCAGTGACGGGGTCTATTGACGCAAGGTCGCTTAAAAGATTCGAACTCTATTTCCAGAGCGCCTCTAAAACAAAAATGTACACCAAAAGTCAACACATATGACCTTTATCCCGTGGTATTCGCGGTATTTTGCGGCTCAGGGACGAAATCACCTGCTGTATAGGTCATATATATTGACCTAAATTGCAATCCCTTCCCCAAACCCTAAGTTCATTTGCCCTTTGCAGGGAATTTCAACCAAGGCTAAGAGGGCGCGGAATTACCACTATTCTTGCGTGAAAGCTCTCGCCCATGCCTCTGACCATTTTGATCATCCTCGCGCTCATTCAGGGCATCACCGAGTTCCTGCCCGTCTCCTCCTCGGGCCACCTCATCCTATTCCCACAACTCACCGGCACCGAAGACCAAGGCCAAGCCCTCGATATCGCCGTTCATGTAGGCACGCTTTTCGCGGTGATGATCTATTTCTGGTCCGACGTGGTGCGGCTGTTTCGCGGCGGCATCGATATCTTGCTGCGACGGAACTCGGCGGACGCAAAGCTGACATGGCTGATGGTGCTGGCAACGATCCCCGTGATCATTGCGGGGCTGATCCTTAAGCTGACGGGGCTGGCGGATGCCATGCGCAGCATCGTCGTGATCGGCTGGACCATGCTGATTTTCGGGATCGTGCTTTACTGGTTCGACACCCGCTCGCCCGAGACGCGCAAGGCCGAAGACTGGACCCTGCGCGATGCTATTATAATGGGCCTGTGGCAAGCCATTGCGCTGATCCCCGGCACTTCGCGGTCGGGGGCCACGATCACCGGCGCGCGGGCACTGGGGTTTGAGCGCAGCGATGGCGCGCGGCTGGCGATGCTGATGTCGATCCCGACGATCATTGCCTCGGGCGCGCTTTTGGCGCTGGATCTGACCGGCGAAGATGCCGCTCTCGCCCGCGATGCTGCCATTGCCGCCGCTTTTGCCTTTTTTGCCGCCCTGATCGCGCTGGTGCTGATGATGCGGCTGCTGCGGTCGGTCAGTTTCACCCCTTATGTGATCTACCGGGTCATTCTGGGGGCGTTTTTGCTGGCATACGGTTACGGATTTATCAGTTTTTAGGACTTTTGGTGAGTTTCCGCCGATTTTCCCCTGCTGGCCAGTTTGCAAGAAAGTTAATGCAAATTTTACGAATGAGGCAGTAACAGCGTATTAGGTAAAACAGATGACGGAGCACGATGTGTCTCAGTTGCAGGACTTGTTGGCGGATGACGAAGACCTGTTTGAATTTGAAACTTCAGGACAACCGAAATTTCAATCTTCAACGCGGCCCCGCGAGAGGTTTGCTGTTGATCAAACACGGCAAGGCGGCGCTTCGACGCCCTTAGATAGACGGACAGATGATCGGGCGCGCTATAACCGCGATCTCGGCACGATCCCGGTCCAGAATAAATTCGCAACCCTATTTGCGACCTCGCAGCCGGTAGATGTGCCCGAAGCGCCCAACGTAAAGGTCGTGGATGTTCCGCATCCTATGGCCGTGGCCCGGCGGGTCTTTGGCTGGTCGCAAAAGGATTTGGCGAAACACTCTGGCATAACCTTGAAAACGATCCAGCGCTTTGAAAGCGGGCAATCCAATCCAAAGCTCAGCACCCTGCGCAAACTGGCACGCACCCTTGTGGCACCGATTGACGTGATTTCCGACAGCTAGCGATTGTCGCTAGTTGAAATCACCTTGCACAAACCAACCGCCCGAAATTTCACCGCCCAAGGCCTTAAACAGCCATAAGGCCTCGCCGGTGCGCGTGGTCACTTCCCAATAATCGCGCGGCCCCGAGCGCCACTCCGGCTCATCAAGCCACCATTCAGGGGCAATCCGCTCTGGCCCACGCGCAGCTAGGGTCTCAAAGGTGCGGCGACGCCAGACAAATTGCGCAGGCGGGCGGCCCTCGTCGAGAATTTTCACATGCTCCGGGCGAAACATCACCACCGGGCGCTTGCTGCGCGGCGCGGGCCATTCCTCAACCGGGGGCGTATAGGCCGCCGCCATCACCGTCGCCGCCTTTTCAGGAATATGGCTTTGCGCCGGGACCAGCCGCGTCATCGCCTCCAGCCCGACCCGCGCCGCCAGCCGCGACATAAGCTGGGCAAAATCATCATCACCACCCGCCGACACCCGCGCCGACATTCGCTCCCGTGCCACCTGAGCCGCCTCAAGATGCCCCTTGTGCTGCTGCGGGGTCAGCGGCTCGCTCACCACCGCATGCAAACGGATCACATCAATGCCAAACCCCGGCTCGATCTCGCCAATTCTAAGCTGCAAAAGCGGCATGATATGCGCCGGGTCATAGCTGGGCCGGGCCAGACCGATTTCGATCACCTGATGGGTGGCATCGGCGCGAAAACAGGTCAGTTGCAACCGCCGCACCCCCCGCCGCGCCGTGCCTAGCTTGTCGCAAAGAGGCGTCAACACCCGGTGCAGCGCCGCCTCAATGTCTTCGGCCAGCCCAATGGGATCAGGAAAACTCATCCGCGTCGCATAATTGCTCTGCGCCCGCGCAGGCGAGATCGGCTCAGGCACCGCCCCAAGCGCCTGATCCAGACGCCGCGTCACCTCAAGCCCGAAACGCCGCGCCACCGTCCCCCGCGGCAGACCGCTAAGCGCGCCAACCGTATGCAGCCCCAACCGCTGCAAACTCTCCACAACCCCTTGCTCTAACCGCAGCGCCGCCACAGGAAACGGCTCTAGATGCCGCCGAATTTCCCCTGGCGGAATGATGATCGGCGCTTTGAACGGCGCATCGCTCAAAGGCACCCGCGCCCATTTGCCCCGCTTCGCCGCGCGCGAACGTGTGGCGCGGGCCTCTTGATCAATCGCATCCCCCGAACGCCCCGTCTCAAGGCTTTGCTCACCGCCAAAACGCGCCACCGCCCAAGCCGCCCCGGCGGTATCGGCAATCCCAACCCGGTGGGTCAGCCCCATATCCATCAGGCCATCAGCCATCTGCTGGGTCAGCTCGGCCTCGCCCCCAAACAGATGCGCGCAGCCTGAAATGTCGAGAAACAGCGCCTCCGGCCCCTCTTCGGATACCCAAGGCGAGAACTGCCCCGCCCAGCGCCGCAACGCCGCCAGAAAAAGCGCCTCGCGCATGGGGTGCGCCACCCGCGTGATCAGATCGGGATAGAGCGCGCGGGCATCCGACAGGCCCATATTTCGCCGCAACCCCTTGGCCTGAGCCGCCGGGCTAAGCGAGGCCACATGCTGCGCCCCGCCGCTTTGCGCGACCACCGCCAGCGGCCGATCCTGCAAATCCGGGCTCTGGCGCAGAATCCGCTCCGCTGCCAGATACGGAAACCACAAAGAGAGAATGCGACGTTTGGGCATAGGTGAGGCACTCATCGAGATTGGCGGGTTGAGCGACACAGACGCACGATTCGCGCCAAATGTTCTACTTATGTTCTCATAATTACCCTCAGGCTTCAATCCGCAGCGCTAAATTCTGGCGGACCGCGCAGCGATTTAAAGCCGTTGAACGCTAAATTTTTCCAAGCCATTGAACCAACCTAAAAACGGGGTTTCACTAGGCCAGAATCAACGCAAAACTCGCATCACTTTGATACAATTAGGAAAAATCCGCTGCAAAATGCCTTGCGCCCCACAAAAATGATGCGCCACCGCCCCAAGGCCGTGCAGAAATGCCACATGCGGCGTGTACAACTTAAAGAAAAACCAATCTAAACCTTGGCAAATCGGCAAATCGGCAATAAATTGCCTATCAGTAACCAGTTCTAGTCAGTTTGGGGGTTTTGTTCTTAATATGTACCGTTTTCTCAGGGGGCTGAGTTCGGTGAGTAGCGTTTCCCGGCCGTGTATTAGCTGAGTGCTGGCAGTGTATTTTCCACGCGCTCCAAGGTGTTAAGGCGATAATTCGTGTCATCCGGTCTCTCCGAGGGGCCGGATGATGCTGTTTTGCACCAGTTTGTGCACCACTTGATCCTAGCGCGGCCCTGCACTAGACCCGCCAGCTAAATTACCCGCGAAAATACGGCGCGGATGTTTCACCACAAGTAAGGATACCCCATGCAGCGCGGCGTGATTTTCGGCATTTTGGCCATGGCCCTCGTGGTCACAGCATCGAACATCTTGGTTCAGTACCTATACGGCGACTGGCTCACATGGGGCGCCTTCACCTATCCCATCGCCTTTCTGGTCACCGACCTGATGAACCGCATCTACGGCGCGCCCGCCGCCCGAAAAGTCGTCTTTATCGGCTTCGCTGTCGGGCTTCTCTGCTCGTTCATCGGCACACAGATCATGGGCGAATTCGGCCCCCTCGTGACCCTGCGCATCGCCATCGGTTCGGGCACCGCGTTCCTGATCGCCCAACTCACCGACATCTTCGTCTTCAACCGCCTGCGCGAGCGCACGTGGTGGCGCGCGCCGGTGGTCTCGTCGATCGTCGGCTCAGCCCTCGACACCGCGCTGTTCTTTGCTATCGCCTTTTCCGCCAGCCTCGCGTTCATCGCGCCCGGCGTCGATGTGGCATGGGCAAATGAGGCTGTGCCCCTCTTGGGCAAAGGCCCGGTTGCACCGCTTTGGGTCTCGCTTGCGGTTGCAGATTTCGGCGTGAAACTGGCCCTCGCCCTCGTGGCGCTGGTCCCGTTCCGGCTGATCGTGACTGCCGTATTGGGCGCACGCGCCACCTCATAACGATTGTTACAATTGCAAAAAATTGTGAGCGGGTGCAAAAAACATTTTGCGCCTGCAAAAAACTGTGCAACCCTCAGATTGTGTTTAACCAATCGAAAGGAGGTGATCTGATGTCTCATGAGATGTTGGAGAAGATGGCAGGATTTAAACAGGAGGCGATGGTCTGATCGGGCAGCCCCGATTTCACCCCTAATCCTTGTTTGAGGCCTTAGGCGCGCGAGCGACAAGCGACCCGTCCCGCCACATGCCTCCAAACTTTCTCAAAAGAACCTTGGAAAGGGCCGCGTTTTGTGGCCCTTTCTTCTATTTATGGCCTTAATTTCTGGCGCAAATTGCGCGAAACATCACGAATGCTGCGGATCAACAATCATATCACCATTCAAGACTGGGAACTGACCGAGAGCTTTAAGCGCGCCTCAGGGCCTGGGGGGCAGAACGTCAACAAGGTCTCAACGGCGGTCGAATTGCGGTTCGAGGCCGCGCGCTCGCCGTCGCTGCCACCCGATGCCAAAGCGCGGCTCAAGCGGCTCGCAGGTTCGCGCTGGACCAAAGAAGGCGCGATCATTCTGACCGCCGAAAAGCACCGCACCCAAGCCATGAACCGCGAATTGGCGCGCAGCAAACTGGTGGATTTGATCCGCCAAGCGCTGTTCAAACCCAAAAGGCGGATCGCAACCAAGCCGACCCGCGCCAGTCAACGCCGCCGCATGGATGCCAAGACCCAACGCGGTCAGGTCAAGGCATTGCGCGGCAAAGTCGACGAATAAGCGCTAGTTGCTCGTGCCTTGGGTGTCGTTATTGCGGCCCCCGGCACCGCCCCGGCGCCCCTCACCGCGACGCCCCGCATCATCCGCTGACAGAACTCCATCGCCGTTGCGGTCCATACGGGCAACCATACGGGCATAATCCTCGTTGAACTCTTCGATGGTCACCGTGCCCGAGCCATCGTCATCGTGTTGCTGAAACCGATCCACCATGCGCTCGCGCATCGCATCAAGCCAAAGCGCCTCGTATTCCGCCAAGCTCAACACGCCATCGCCGTCCGCATCAAAGGCAGTCAACCGCGCGGCGCGCACCGCATCCACCTCGGCCTGGGTGACCTCGCCGTCGCTATTTTCGTCCCAAAACGCCATGCGCTCAACCAGACGATCTGCCTTTTGGGCACGATGCTGGCCGCCGTGGCCTTCGGCACTCGCAAATGTTGGCGCAAATGTTGGCGCCGCAAGCGCGGCCACAAGCGTGATCCCGGTAATCGAACTGCGTTTCTTCATGGCATCCTCTCAATGATTGGCTCAATTATTCGTTTAACGGCCCACCCCGACACTTCCGTCGCGAAAGACAAATTTGTGGGTATTTTTCCCCCACGGATGAACCTTCTCTTAACCACTTAATGTTTTGGCAACTTTCGTGAACAAAGTTTTAACGCTACAAAGGCCCTGTGTGGAGGGTCGTGTAATGAACCGTGTAATGATCAAAACTGTAACTTTCTTTTTAGTCGGACTTGCCTTGGCAAGCCCCGCTCACGGGTCAGACCGTGAAACTCGTGAAATCGCTCACTGTGGCTATCTGACGTTCTTGGCGGCGGATCAGCTTTACGAAGCTGGCGAGAGCGCGGACCGACAGGACGCGATGATCGCGGATCTGGTCGATTTTAGCTCGATTTATGCCGCGCTAACCGCGCGAGGCAATCTTGAAAACAGCGCCGATTTGTCGCCTGCCCTTTTGGCGGATATGACATCGCTGGGCCATAGCGTGCATAGCGAGCGCATTCGTTCGATGTCGACACCAAACGCGCTGCGTTTGACCAACCGTCTGTTGAACGATTGCCGCGCTGATTTGCGGTTGTTCGAAATCAAGATGCGCGCAAGCTAAGCGTTAAATTTTAACGCAAAACCTTAAAATCCTAGGGCCAGCGCCTATAGCGCCGCTGGTCCCGCTCTAGGTCAAACACCCGGTCATCAATCCGATTAATCCGGCGTTTGATCCGCGAAAACTCGGCCGCCTGAACCGGATCAGCCATGTCCGAAAGCCCGCCCAATGCCCGCTGCAAATCGCTGATTTCTTCTTTTAGCTCATCAATAATCTGCGCGATTTCGTGGTAGGTTTCCCCGTGACGAAAGGCTGGCAGCATGGATGTGACCGCCTCGCTCGGACAAACCGGCGTCATATTTCGCCCATTTCGGCCCAGATTATAAGCGGTTTGCGGGGTGCAGTAGGTCTTGAGCCCCTCAGTGCGCGCCGCAAGATAGCTCTCGCGGGCAGGCGTGATGCCAAGGGCACCGCAAATCTGGCCGTATTCATCAATGGTCGAGGCCAAACGACCCGCCTTACCATCGCGCAGACCAAGCCCCGCCCAGTCTCCTGAGCGGCACTGATCCTCTGAAATGGGCTCGCAAGCGCCCAAAAGAAAAAGGGGTGCAAGCAACAAGAACCCAAATCTCATGCCGTTAACCATAGTTACCAACTGAGGCGGGAATATGGCAGGTTTCATTGGCCTAGCCTCGCACCTTGCGGTTGAACGCAAATTCAATCGGATGTGTCTCGGCCAGAAACTGGCTATCGGCGGGATTGGTGATGAACTCGGCGGCCTGATCCAAAGGCACCCAATAGACGTCTTGGGTCAAAGGGTCCGGCGTGCCCGTGCGACTGATAGGCCGACACAAAAAGATATTCGCGATCTTGCGCGCCCACATGTCGTAATCGGGCATGTAGCAATAGCGCTGATACTGGGCGATGCGCCGCTCAATGGCGATGCGGTAGCCGGTCTCTTCCATCACCTCACGGTGCAGCGCTTGGGTCGGGCTTTCCCCCGCATCGATCCCGCCGCCGGGCATTTGCACATCCAAATGACCGATTTTCGGGTTCAACTCGCCGACCAGCAGCATCGCGTCCCCCTCAACAATCACCCCATATGCGCCGGGCCGGTCGCGATAGGCCTGCCCTCGAACAACGGGCTCTCCGTAGCGTCGCATGGGCGATCCCCACTTTCGTTTTTGCTCAAAGCTTCATATGTAGGCATACGCGAAAGCTCAAATCGCAACAATCCTTTGGGACGCCTTAAATGATCAAAGCATCGCAAATTGCGTGGGACGATGTCGTATTGCCGTTCCAGCTCGACCGCTCGGACATCCGTGGCCGCGTCGCACGGCTGGATCAGACCATCGACAAAATTCTGACCCAGCACGACTATCCGCCCGCGGTTCAGAGCCTCGTGGCTGAGGCGGTGCTTTTGACCGCGCTGGTGGGCCAGACGATCAAGCTGCGCTGGAAGCTCTCGTTGCAGGTGCGCGGCGATGGTCCGATCCGGCTGATTGCCACGGATTACTTTGGCCCGACCGAGGATGGCGAACCTGCGAAACTGCGCGCTTATGCCTCTTTTGCCGATGATGTGCCGGGCACAGGGCGGCCCTTTGATCTTTTGGGCGAGGGGCTTTTCGGGGTCACCATCGACCAAGGCGAGGACATGACGCCCTATCAGGGGATCACCCCTTTGGGCACGACCTCGCTGGCGGATTGCGCCTCGACCTATTTTGCCCAATCCGAGCAATTGCCGACCCGTTTTGTGCTGGGCGCGGCCCTATCCGAGACCCCCGGCGAGACACCCGGTTGGCGCGCAGGCGGGGTGATGATCCAGCATCTGGCCAAGCCCGGCATGTCCGTGGCCAAGCCCGATGAGGCCGCCCCCGATGGGCTTTTGACGGATCAGCAAATTCTCGACGGCGATGAGGCGGAGAACTGGAACCGCACGGTGATCCTGCTTGAGACCGTTGAGTTGACCGAGTTGATCGGCCCTTATCTGGGCAGCGACGATCTCTTGCGGCGGCTGTTTCACGAAGAAACGCCGCGGGTCTTTGAGGCCCAGCCAGTGACCTTCGGCTGCACCTGCAGCAAAGAGCGGCTTGAGGCGGCGATCCAGACCTATGCCCCCGAGGACATCGAGGATTTGCGCCTCGCAGACGGCACCATCAAGGGCGACTGCCAGTTCTGCGGGGCCAGCTATATCCTCGATCCTGCGGGTTGATGACGGCGGCGCAGCTCTTTGATGACCCGCCCGAAGGCGCGGCGGATTTGGCCCGTCTGGCCCGTCAAATCGACGGGGCGGCGCTGCAAGACACCTCGGATTTCGATCTAAATCAGGATGCGGCGCGTTTGGCCGGTCAAGCGCAGGCCGAAGCGGCGGTTCTGATCCCCCTCGTGGCGCGGCCCCAAGGGC